>DIFC01000004.1:25526-46596 GCA_002418945.1 Deltaproteobacteria bacterium UBA5758
GATCTTTTTCGGCTGTGCACCCAAGAAGGTCAGGGTCTATGAGACGTCATCAGGCGTCCGCGGAGAGATTATACAAACATCTGCCGCCTTTATCGGGAAACCGTACAGAAGCGGTGCGAAGGGGCCCGACGCTTTTGACTGCAGCGGTTTTGTATACTACGTCTTCAGGCAGTCGCGCGTTGCACTTCCCTTAACGACTGAGGACCTCCTCAAGGCGGGGCATCAAATTTCAAGGGACGGCGTGCAGCCCGGAGATCTTGTTTTTTTTAAAATAAGCAAAGATCTTCACGTGGGCATCATGCTCAACAACAGGGACTTTATACACGCCTCCAAATCAAGGGGTGTTGCGGTAGACGCTGTGGATTCAAACTACTGGAGAAGAAATCTCCTGTCATTCAGGGCGGTATTATGAGGGAACGGGGTTGCTCACGGCTTGCTGCGTGGTCTCATCCGGGTTGAAGGAATTCGCCAAGGCCAATGGTCTTGTAGTGTTTGCCTTTTAAGTAGGTAAGGACTTTCCAAAAATCCTTCTTGGGTATGTATCCGGGCACCCTTGCGATTATCTTTCCGTTGCTTTCGGCAAGGACCGTTGTCGGGTAGCCTCGTATCTGATATTTGCGGCCATACCCGGGCATCTTGTCAGCGTCTATTCTGATATAGACAAATTCCTTTTCGAGCGCTGAGCTCACGTCTGCATCGCCAAGCATGTTGTCCATGGCTTCACAGTATGGGCAATATTGACTATAGAAGTACATCACCAGCTCTTTGTTTTGGGTCTTTGCCCTTTTCAGGCCCTCCGACACCTGATCTGCGTGGGCGGGTTGGGCGAACAAAAGAAGGGTAAAAAAGGTGAGAAAGATCTTTACGCCCGTCTTCATCTGTTGCCCATATTAACAGAATTGGAAGGGTTTGGCAACAGGGAACAGCGTTCCGGGTTGGCGCCGGTAACTGCTAAAAAAAGGTTGAATTTTTTTTGTTTTAGTATTAAGATGAGTCTCTGGGCCAATCAGGAGCGCTAAGTTTTTCCACAATTGTTGAAAATATGTTGAAAAGCATCCAAAAATGAATGATATTCTTTCACAGATTAAGCCTAAAATTGCGAATATAATAAACGAGGACAGTTACAAGACCTGGATCGAACCTCTTGTTCTTGCAGACTTTAAAGACAACAGGTGCATGCTCCTTGTGCCTAATGCGTTTTTTAGAGACTGGGTTGTAGAAAACTTCGAGCCCATACTTGTTTCTCTTATTAAAGATCTGGTAAAAAAAGATGTAACTATCGAATATGTTTTAAAAAAAGATGAGAGACAGGGAGAAAAAAGGGGTGTTATTGTTCGGCGCCCCAGCCAATACAACAACTTCAACAACAGATACACGTTCGAGAATTTTGTTGTAGGTTCGAGCAATCAGTTCGCCAATGCCGCCTGTCTGGCGGTCTCTACCAACCCCGGGAAGACATATAACCCTCTCTTTATATACGGGGGTGTCGGTCTCGGCAAAACGCACCTTTTAAACGCGATAGGGAACTTCCTTGTAAGGCATGGCGGCATCAATCCGGAAAGAATATGCTATATAACAGCAGAGTCTTTTACAAATGAATTAATAAATTCTATCAGATATGAAAAGATGGATGAATTTAGAAATAGATTTAGAAAAATGGACATACTTCTTATAGACGATATACAATTTATCGCGGGGAAAGAAAGGACACAGGCGGAGTTCTTTCATACATTCAATACGCTTTATGACAACATGAAGCAGATTGTCGTTACCAGTGATAAATTTCCAAGAGATATTGAAAACTTTGAGGAGCGCCTGAGGTCTCGCTTTGAATGGGGGCTTGTAGCAGATATACAATCTCCGGATATAGAAACAAAGGTTGCAATACTTAACAAAAAGGCTGAGTGTGAAGGAATAGATCTTCCTTTAGATGTTGCCTTTTTTATTGCCTCTAATTCCGAGGACAGCATACGCTCCCTTGAGGGTTCTTTAATAAGGGTGGGTGCTTTTGCTTCTCTCAACAAGGTTCCAATTAATATCGACCTCGTAAAAGATGTGATCGGCCATATTATTAAAGAGAAAGAAAAAGAAGTCACCATAGATATGATAATCAAAGAAGTGTCAATATACTTTTCTATCAGTCCTTCAGATTTAAAATCCAAAAAACGAATAAAGTCTATTCTTATACCAAGACAGGTTGCTATATATCTATCTCGTGAACTGACAGATTCTTCTCTTGTAAGTATTGGGGAAAAATTCGGCGGCAAGGATCATGCCACCATAATTCATTCCATCAATAAAATAAAGGATGATATTAATGTTAAAAGGGAGTTAAAAAGCGCTGTTGAAAAGCTTATGCTGAAACTTAAGTCAACATGAATACACCTTCCCAGGCCTCTTTTGAACATAGTTAATAATGAGCTTCTTTTATTTTTACCGGCATGTGTGGCTTTTTCAACATATACACAACATATATTAATTATATGAGGAGTATATATGAATATAATAATAGACAAAAATAAAATATTCGGGCCGGTTTCAAAAATTGTGAGCATAACTGAAAAAAGATCTCTTATGCCCATTCTTTCGAACATACTTTTGGAATTTGGAAAAGAAGGAACGACAATTTTTTCAACAGATCTTGAGGTCAGTGCAATCGCTTATATAGATTGTAAAGTGGAAAAAGAAAGAAAGATCGTGGTGCACGGTAGAAAATTTTTAGAAGTGTTGAGGGAGCTTGAAGGGGGAGAAATACACTTTTTACTTGAGGAAAACCAGCTTACGATAAAACAGAAGAGGACGGAAATAAAAATGAGCCTGCAGGATCCGGAAGAGTTTCCGGAGACAAAAGAAGTAAAAGGCAAAGAGGAATTTATTATTGGCGGGAAAATGTTTTTAGATATGATAGAGAAGGTGGGCTTCGCAGTGTCTACAGACGAAACGAGGTATATTCTTACCGGCATGTATATGCAAGGGCTTGACGGGGAATTGATAATGGTTGGTACAGACGGGTTTAGAATGGCCCTTTGCCAAAGGAAAATAAAAGAAATAAAGGGTTTTAAGGGAGTGACAATACCAAAGAGATCAGTTATTGAAGCGGAAAGAATAATAGAAGACGAAGATGAAGTAAGGGTATCGATAGAGGAAAAGTACGTACAATTCAGTACGGAAAAATTGAAAATAATAACAAGAATTATAGAAGGAAATTTTCCCGATTACGAAAATGTCCTTCCGGCAAACAACCAAAAAATTATAAAAGTGGAAAAAGACGCTTTCCACAGAGGACTGAAAAGGGTTTCAGCGATAATAGGGCGAAACGAGCCAGTTAAGATAACACTTTCGGAAAAGAATATGGAGATAGATGCGGAGTCGGACGTTGGGAGGGCTAAGGAGGATATAGAAATAGAGTATGAAGGAGAAAAGACAAATATGAGTTTTAATGTCAGATTTATACTGGATGTAGTAACGCACATCTCAGGAGAGAAGGTTATAATGACGGCGCCACCAACGTACGGAGCGGTCCTTTTCAGGGGGGAACAGGAAGAGGATTATAAGAACATAGTAATGCCGATAAGGATATAATATGGGAGAATACGGGGCAGAAAGCATAAAAATACTGGGCGGCCTTGACGCCGTAAGAAAGGTGCCCTCTATGTATATTGGAAACACCGGCGTAGAGGGCCTTCACCACCTCATTTACGAGCTCGTAGACAACAGCGTCGACGAGGCGTTGGAAGGATACTGCGACAAAATAATGATAACGATCCACAGGGATAACAGCGTGACCGTAGAGGACAACGGAAGGGGCATCCCCATAGAGGAACACAGCGAAGAGAACATGACGGCACTTGAGGTTGTACTGACAAAGCTCCACGCCGGAGGAAAGTTTGATAAGGACACATATAAATATTCAGCGGGGCTGCACGGCGTCGGGCTTTCGGTGGTAAACGCGCTTTCCGAATATCTTGAGGTAGAGGTAAGAAGAAACAGCAAGGTCTACTACCAAAGATACGAGCACGGGAACAGGGTAACGGTGCTCAAGGTGGTAGGCGATACCGATAAGACCGGAACAAAAGTAAGGTTTAAGGCCGACAGCGGCCTTTTCGAAACAACGGACATCAGCTATGAGATTATTGTTCATAGAATGAGAGAGGTGTCCTTTCTCAATAACGGCATAAATATAATCCTCATTGATGAAAGAAAGGCCAGGCGACAGGAGTTTAAGCATGAAGGAGGAATCAGGTCTTTCGTTAAATATCTGAACACAAACAAAGCGGTGCTGTTTGAAGAACCCATTTATGTATTAAGCAACAAGCCACCCCTCGACTCTATTGAGCTTTCCGTGCAGTATAACGACAGCTATAACGAAAACATATACAGTTTTGTAAATAACGTAAACACAAAAGAGGGGGGCACCCATGTGGCGGGTTTCAGGGGGGCCATGACAAGGTGTATTAACAATTTTATACAGAACAATATGTCTCAAAAAGTAAAAGAAAGTCTCTCGGGAGACGACATAAAAGAAGGCATGGTGGCGGTTCTCAGCATTAAGATACAAAACCCGCAATTTGAAGGACAGACAAAATCGAAGCTCGGCAACAGCGAAGTAAAGGGCCTTGTAGAGTCCGTGCTGAATGAAAGGCTGGCCGAGTATCTTGAGCTTAACCCTGACAAAGCAAGGGCAATAGTCAACAAGGCGCTCGAAACAAAAAGGGCAAGGGAAGCCGCAAAAAAGGCAAAAGAACTGGTTAAGAGCAAGGGATTAATTGAGAACGGGGTGCTCCCGGGCAAGCTCGCCGACTGCCAGGAAAGCGACCCAGACCTTTGCGAGCTCTTCATAGTTGAGGGCGATTCGGCGGGCGGCTCAGCAAAGCAGGGAAGGAACAGAAAGACCCAGGCGATACTGCCCCTCAAAGGAAAGATCCTGAACGTTGAAAAATCAAGAGAAGAAAAGGTGCTCACAAACCAGGAGATAAAATCGATTTACCTGGCGGTTGGAATAAACCCCGACAACAAATCAAGGCTCCGCTACAACAAGGTGATCATAATGACGGACGCCGACGTTGACGGCTCCCACATAAGAACGCTTCTCCTTACATTCTTCTACCGGCAGATGCCCGATCTTATATCGGAAGGGCACCTCTATATAGCCCAACCGCCCCTATACAAGATCAAGCACGGCAACAAAGAGATCTATGTCAAAGACGAAGAGGAATTCGAAAGAAATATCATAGAGCGGGGCACAGAAAAAATAAGGTGCTACGTGGGGGGCAACCAGACCGAAGGGGAAGAGTTGCGGAAGAAGATAAAGAATCTCAAAACCGTAGAGCGGTACGTTAAAAACATGCAGGCCTTAGGAATGACACGAGACGCAATGCTTGGTCTTATGCGCCTCGGCATAGCGGCAAGGCGCGATTTTGAAGCGCCCGAAAAGGTGGAGGCATACGAGGACTACTTAAGGCGGTTAGGGTACAACGTAGAAACAGCAAAGGACCGGGAGCACAACCTTTTCACAATAAATATATTTGGCACTGAGCCCAAAAAAGACCCTCAGGCGCGCGTCGACTATGAGCTTTGCTCCCAGGGGGATTACGGGGAAGCCTACAAGGCCTTTCAGGAGATTAAACAATTCTATGACAAGGAGATAAGGATCAGCGACGGGAACAACAAGGAAGAAACGCTGAGCGCAGAAGAGCTGTTGCGCATTGTGAGCGAAAAAGGCAAGGAAGGAATAAACATCCAAAGATACAAAGGCCTGGGAGAAATGAACCCGGAACAGCTTTGGGGAACAACCATGAATCCGGATAAAAGGCGCCTCCTTAAGGTGTCAATAGAAGATGCCGTTGAGGCGGACCAAGTGTTTACCGTGCTCATGGGAAACAACATCGAAACAAGAAGAAGGTTTATCGAGGAAAACGCCCTTAGCGTCAGAAACCTTGATGTATGATCACCATCGGAATAACAGGGATCATCGGGAGCGGTAAAACCACCGCATCAAGCATGCTGAAAAAGAGGGGATTCGAGATAATAGATTTGGATCAGCTTTCAAAGGACTTGATCAGAAAAGAGGAGGTCATCGCCGAGATACGACGAAGGCTTGGCGAAGAGTACGCGGCAGGGGGCGCCATTGACGTGGTTCGCCTGCGCGATGAGGTTTTTAAAAACAAGGAGTCCCTTCGCACCCTCGAATCGATCATACATCCGAAGATACGAAGCGTGCTCAGCCAAAGGCTTGGCGAGCTCGAAAGGGGCGGAGCCGAGGTTGTTTTCGTTGATGGACCCCTTTTGTTTGAAACGGGATTTCATAAGGAGTTCGATAAGGTGGTCGTTGTCTCTGCGAAGACAAGGACAATAAAGCAAAGGCTGAAAGCGAGGGGCATGACAAAAGAAGACATCGGCCAGCGGATGCCCCACCAGATTCCGCTTACAGAAAAGGAAAAGATGGCCGACCACGTAGTTAACAATAACGGAAACGTGGAGAGCCTTGAAAGAGAAGTTGAAGGGCTGCTGCAAAGGATAAAAGAATGGGAGGTAAGGGCAAATGCACCTTAATGCGCTGAAAAGCAAGAAGATAGGCGAGCTCACACACATGGCAAGGGAGTTGAACGTAGAGAACGCGGCAGGACTGAGAAAGCAGGAGCTAATATTCGCCATACTCCAGGCCTTCGTAGACAAGAATGAATCGGTCTACGGAGAGGGGGTTTTGGAGATCCTTTCGGAGGGGTTCGGTTTCTTGCGCTCCACCGACTCAAACTATCTGCCCGGTCCGGACGATATATACGTATCTCCCTCGCAGATCAAGAAATTCGGACTAAGGACGGGGGATACAACTTCGGGACAGATCCGCCCCCCCAAAGACAACGAAAAGTACTTTGCCCTCTTAAAGGTCGAATCAATAAATTTCGACGACCCCGGGGTCGTCAGGGATAAGATAATCTTCGACAACCTTACCCCCATATATCCCGACGAGAGGATAAAGCTCGAAACGGGACAGCGCAGCCTTTCCACAAGGGTAATGGACCTTTTCACCCCCATCGGCAAAGGGCAAAGAGGGCTCATAGTCGCCCCGCCGAGGACCGGGAAAACGATGCTCCTTCAGGACATCGCAAACAGCATTACAAAGAACCACAAAGAGATATTTCTTATCGTCCTCCTCATTGACGAGAGGCCAGAGGAGGTTACGGACATGATACGCTCGGTAAAAGGAGAGGTCATAAGCTCGACCTTTGACGAACCCGCAACGAGACACGTTCAGGTGGCGGAGATCGTTATCGAGAAGGCCAAGAGACTCGTGGAGCACAAAAGGGACGTGGTGATACTGCTCGACAGCATAACAAGGCTCGCAAGGGCATACAATACCGTGGTCCCGTCAAGCGGGAAGATACTCTCCGGGGGCATTGACGCATCTGCGATGCAGAAGCCGAGGCGCTTTTTCGGAGCGGCGAAAAACATTGAAGAGGGGGGAAGCCTGACGATCGTTGCAACGGCGCTGATAGACACGGGGAGCAGAATGGACGAGGTGATCTTCGAAGAGTTCAAGGGCACCGGAAATATGGAGATATACCTTGACAGAAAGCTCGCGGAAAAGAGGGTGTTTCCCGCCATCGACATAAACAAATCAGGTACGAGGAAAGAAGAGCTGTTGCTGGAAAAAAACGACCTTTCAAGAACGTGGCTGCTGAGGAAGGTTCTGCAGCCGATGAACCCCGTTGAATCGATGGAGTTTCTCCTCGAAAAGATGGTAGACACTGAGTCAAACCAGGATTTTCTCAATTCTATGAGCAAAGGAGGTTGAACATGAAAAAAGGCATCCATCCGGACCTAAAGAAAGCGACGGTAAAGTGTGCGTGCGGCAACACCTTTGAAACGCTGTCAGTCAAAGACAAGATCACCGTGGAGATTTGCGCAAAATGCCACCCCATCTTTACCGGCAAGGAAAAGCGCTTAGACTCGACCGGCCAGGTAGAGAAGTTTGAAAGGCGCTATGGCAAAAAGACGAAATAATGTTTGAGCGGCTCCAGGAGATAGAAAAAAGATACCAGGAGATAGAAGAAGAGATGGCGAGACCCGAGGCGCTTGCCAACCTGGAGTCCTATAAAAAACTGGCCAAAGAACGGGCGGAACTTAAGGACCTGGTGGACCCTTACAGGGAATGGAAGAAGCGGGACGTAGAGGCCGCGAACGCGCAGGAGGTCCTCAGGTCGGCGCAAGAAGAGGACATGAAGGTGCTCGCCAAAGACGAGATAGCCCTCCTTGAGAAGGAAAAAGAGGGGCTCGAAGCCGTTCTGAGAGAAAAGCTCCTCAACAAGGGGGAGAAGCAGGCAAAAAGCATGTTCCTCGAAATAAGGGCAGGGACGGGCGGAGAAGAGGCCGCACTTTTTGCAAGGGACCTTTTCTCCATGTATATGAAGTATGCCGAGAACGTGCGATGGAAGACAGAGGTCATGACGGTCAGCATGTCCGATCTCGGCGGCCTAAAAGAGGTCATTCTGATGGTGGAGGGAAAGGACGCCTTCGGCATGCTTCGCTACGAAAGCGGTGTACACAGGGTGCAGCGTGTACCCGAAACAGAGGCGCAGGGGAGAATACACACATCAACGGTCACCGTTGCGGTTCTCCCGGAACCGGAAGAGCTGGAGATAAACATAGGCGCTGACGAGATAAGGGTCGATGTCTTTCGCTCCAGCGGCCCCGGCGGCCAGCATGTAAATACAACAGATTCAGCGGTAAGGATCACGCATATACCTACGGGGATCGTGGTAACGTGCCAGGATGAAAAATCCCAGCACAAGAACAAGGCAAAGGCGATGAGAGTGCTCAGGGCGCGGCTGAAAGAAAAGATGGAAAGCGAGAAAGAACAGGAAATGTCAGACGAGAGGAGGAAGCAGGTCGGCACAGGCGACAGGAGCGAACGGATACGGACATACAACTTCCCGCAGGGCAGGGTTACCGACCACAGGATCGGGCTTACGCTTTATAAATTGCAAGACATCCTGAACGGGGACATCGCCCCCGTAATCTCCCCATTAATAGCCCATTTTCAATCAGAGACATTAAAAAAAGGGTAAGCAAAACGGTGCGCATCAGAGACATCTTGTTTCAGAACGGAGCCGTTAAAAGGCTTGACGCCATTAACATCATAGCCTTCGCGTCCCACATCGGGCGAGAGGAGGCGCTCGCCAATCAGCACCGGGAGCTTGACGGGGCAACGGCCGAGAGGGCTGTGCGGCTTATTGAGGAGAGATCCAGGGGGAAGCCCCTCGCATACATAACACAGAAAAAGGAGTTTTTCTCTGAAGAGCTTTATGTTGACGAAAGGGTCCTCATACCGAGACCCGAGACGGAGCTTCTTGTCGAAGAGGCGCTGGGGATACTGGGAGAAGGGAGGGAGAAGCGGCAGATCCTTGACATGGGCACAGGATCTGGCGCGATAGGGGTTGTGGTCGCCAAAAAAACGCTGCGAGAGGTCCTTTGTGTTGACATATCCGTTGAAGCCCTAAGCGTGGCACGATATAATGCGCGAAGGCTTAACGTGCTTGAAAAGACAAGGTTTCTCTGTTCAGACCTTTTTGACGGACTTCAGAAAGCGGCAAAGTTCGACGTGATAATGGCAAACCTCCCGTACGTTGCTGCCGAAGAGTGGGACGGACTGATGGAGGATGTAAAAAGATTTGAGCCGGAAACCGCGCTTCTCGGAGGAAAAGGGGGCACGGAGATATACGAGAGATTCATAGACAAATTGCCGGGCCGCCTTGCAGGGAGAGGGTACGTACTGTGTGAGGTCGGAGGCCAAAAACAGGCAGGGCTGATCGGGGGCGGCTTAAGGGCCAGAGGGTTCTCGGTTGTCACAAGAAAAGACCTTTCCGGCATCGAAAGGGTGATCATAGGGAAATGGACAAGTTCATCATAGAGGGCGGGGAAAGACTAAAAGGAAGGGTACGGATCAGCGGATCGAAAAACGCCGCGCTTCCCCTTATCGCAGCGACGGTTCTTCAGGGGGGGCGTTACACAATAGGAAACGTACCGCGTTTAAGGGACGTGGAAACCATGATAAGGCTCCTTGCCATACTCGGCGGAAAGACTGAATGGACAGAGGACAACGTCCTGTCCGTTGATACAAGGAACCTCGATAATCACGTGGCGCCCTATGAGATCGTAAAAGAGATGCGCGCGTCAGTGCTCGTCCTTGGGTCACTTGTGGGGGCCCTGAAAAAGGCTACCGTATCATATCCGGGAGGCTGCGCGATCGGCGAGAGGCCCATCAACCTGCACCTTCAGGGGCTCGCAGCGCTCGGATGCGACATAAAGATCCGCGAGGGGTACGTGGATGTGAACGCGAAAAGGCTGAAGGGCGGGCGGGTAACATTCGATACGGTTACCGTCGGCGGGACGGAAAATATTATGATGGCGGCAGTCCTTGCAAAGGGCGAAACGGTGATCGAGAATGCCGCCAGAGAGCCTGAGGTGGTTGACCTCGCCCGCATGCTGAAACGAATGGGGGCGAGGATAGAGGGGGAGGGGTCGGAGGTCATCAGGATCAAGGGGGTAGACGCAATGACGCCCTGCGATTACGAGGTGATACCTGACAGGATCGAGGCGGGCACGTTTATTGCCGCCTGCGGCATCACGAGGGGAAACATTGTTATTGAAAATTGCAACCCCCTGCACCTGAAGGCCGTTATCGAAAAGATGAAAGAAGCGGGCATGGAGATCGAAGAGAACGAAAACACCATTAAAGCGATAATGTCAAGAAAGAGGCCCGTATCGGCGGACGCGAAGACAATTCCCTACCCCGGCTTCCCGACAGACATGCAGGCCCAGATAATGGCGCTGATGTCTGTTTCAAAAGGGGTGAGCGCCGTTACCGAGACGATCTTTGAGAACAGGATGATGCACGTGGCGGAACTAAGAAGAATGGGCGCCGATATCAGGGTTATAGGAAATACGGCCATTGTAAAAGGCGTAGAGCGGCTCTCCGGAGCAAGGGTAATGGCGACAGACCTGAGGGCAAGCGCTTCCCTGATAATCGCCGGACTTGCCGCTTACGGGTCGACGGACGTTTCAAGGATCTACCACATTGACAGGGGATATGAAAAGATAGAGGAAAAACTTAAGAGCCTCGGCGCAAAGATAAGGAGGAAGAAGGATGAAGATCTGGGAGCTTGAAAGGGAATACAGCGCCCTCCTTGCGTTTGTTAACGAGGGCCGAAACAGGAAGCGCCGGAATGTGAAACGGGCAGTGGAAACGATCAAAAAAACGCTTGAGACACAAAAGGAGAGGGCGCTTGTAGAATTTTCCAAAGAGTGGGATCGATGGGACAGGGAATACCCGTTGAAGCTTACCGCGGGTGAGCTGCGCATAGCGGCCTCAAAGATAGAGAAGAAAGACGTTGCGGTGTTGAAGGGCATGATCAGAAACGCAAGGTCTTACCACAGGGGACAAAAGCCGCCTGGCAGGATATACAGAAAGAAAGGCGTTGTCGTGAGAGAGTCCTTTGTTCCCGTAGAGAAGGCCCTCGTATATGTGCCGGGTGGCACGGCGGCGTACCCTTCATCCCTGGTTATGGGCGCAGTTCCGGCTCAGATAGCAGGCGTAAAGAAGATCTTCGTCACATCGCCCGCTGCAAAAGGGCAAATACATCCCTATGTTGCCGCGGCATGCAAGCTGCTTGGCATTACCGATGTATACAGGCTGGGCGGGGCGCAGGCCATATATGCCTTTTCCTACGGGATCGGCTCTGTGCCGAAGGTAGACATGATCGTCGGGCCGGGGAACGCATACGTAGAGGAGGCAAAACGAGACGTATACGGCCACGTCGGCATTGACATGCTCGCAGGGCCTACCGAGCTGGTCATTCTCTGCACCGAGCCCTTTTCCGCAAGTGCCGTTGCGTGGGACATGTTTTCCCAGGCAGAGCACGACGAGATGGCAATGGTCGGCCTCTTCTCTTCTTCAAAGGCCCACATAAAGGATGTGGGCAAAGAGATGCAGCGGCTTATCGCGTCAAACGAGAGAAGGGACGTTATTGAGAAGGCGCTGGAGAATAACAGCTTTATAGTCCATTATAAGAACGTAGACAGGGCCATCGAGGCGATCAACCGGATCGCCCCGGAGCACATGGAGCTGATAGGGGATGAAAAAAGAGAAAGGGACGTCCTTTACCCGGGGGTTGTCTATCTGGGACGGCATACCACCGTTGCCATGGGCGATTACTACATAGGGACGAACCACATTCTCCCTACCGGCGGTGCGGGCAGGTTTACCGCCGGCCTCTCTGTTGACAGGTTTACAAAGAGAAAAGTACTTGTTAAAATCAACAAAGACTTCCTCAGGCAATACGGCGACAACGCCGTCAGGCTTTCCCGAATCGAGGGCCTGTATGCCCATGGAGAGGCGATAAAAGCACGAAAGGAGTTATAATATGGTCCTTAAAATAGGGTTGCCGAAGGGCAGTTTGCAGGATACCACCTTCAAGCTATTTAAGAATGCCGGTTTTAACATAAAGCTGCTTGAAAGGTCTTATGTGCCGTCCATCGATGACCCGGAGATAGAAGGCCTTGTTATACGGGCACAGGAAATGGCGCGGTACGTTGAAGACGGGATACTCGACATGGGCATTACAGGGCTGGACTGGGTGCTTGAGCAGGACGCAAAGGTTGTAGAGCTTGTGAGGCTCAGGTATGGAAAGGTGGGCTTCAGGGGGGTAAAATGGGTCATTGCCGTTCCTGCAAATTCCCGCATCAGACGGGTCGAGGACCTTCAGGGCAAAAAGATCGCAACGGAGCTCGTAGGATTCACCAGGAGATATCTGAAAAAGAAAGGCATTGAGGCGTCGGTAGAGTTCTCCTGGGGAGCAACGGAGGTAAAACCCCCGCTCCTTGCCGATGCCATCGTTGAGGTTACCGAAACCGGTGCGTCGCTTAAGGCAAACAACCTGAGGATCATCGAGACGATCCTCGAATCAGAGACCGTTCTGATTGCGAACCGGGACGCATGGAAGGAACAATGGAAACGGACGAAGATGGAGAACATAACGATGCTGCTGAAAGGAGCCCTTCTGGCCGAGGAAAAGGTAGGGCTTAAGATGAACGTGCCGAAAAGCAAGCTGAAGAAGGTGACCGGCATACTTCCGTCTCTCCACACGCCGACAGTTTCAACCCTCTCGGACCAGGAATGGGTTGCCGTTGAGGTTATCATGGACGAGAAGACGGTGAGGAGCATCATCCCGGAGCTTAAGCGCGCCGGCGCGCAGGGGATCGTTGAATACCCGCTGAACAAGGTTATTCCATAAAAAGGGGGTTCTATGAAAAGGGAAGCAAGGGTAGAGAGGAAGACGAAGGAAACGGCCATATCGGTAAAGTGGTGCATCGATGGAAGCGGCTCCTACACCATCTCAACGGGCATACCCTTTTTTGACCACATGCTAAGCCTCTTCGCAAAACACGGGCTTTTCGATCTCACGATAAAGGCAAGGGGAGATGTTGATGTTGATCTCCACCACACCGTTGAGGACATCGGGATCGTCATGGGGAAGACCCTTAACAAAGCCCTTGCAGAATATAAGGGGATAAGAAGGTACGGTTATGCCGTAATACCCATGGACGAGTCGTTGTGCATGTGCGCCATAGACCTAAGCGGCAGGCCTACGCTGGTATGGAAGGGCAAGGTGCACGGCAAGACAGGGGAGTTTGATGCCGATGTGGTAAAGGAATTTTTCCAGGGCTTCGTCAACGAGGCAAGGGCTTCATTGCACATAAACCTCCTTTACGGGGGAAACCTTCACCACAGGGTCGAGGCAATCTTCAAATCCTTCGGAATGGCCCTTAAGGAGGCCGTTTCCAAAGACAAGAGGATACGGGGCGTGCCCTCTACAAAAGGTGTTCTGTAAAAGTGCAGGCAAGGCGATATCCGACAAGGCGGGAAAATGATCGCTATAGTTGATTACGGCATGGGAAACCTGAAAAGCGTTGCCAACGTTTTCAAAAGGCTCGGCGCTGACGTGGCGATCACCAGAGAGAAAGAGGTCATCCTGTCCTCAGGGGCCATCGTACTGCCGGGCGTGGGCGCCTTCGGAAAGTGCATAGAAAATCTTGAAAAGCTCGGGCTGCTTGCCTTCCTAAGAAAAACCATTCTGGACGGCAAGCCCTATCTCGGCATCTGCCTAGGCATGCAGGTGCTTTTTGAAAACAGCGAGGAAGCACCGGGCGTTAAGGGTATGGGGATCATAAGGGGCGGCGTGCCCAGATTCAGGGGCCGGATAAAGGTCCCCCATATGGGCTGGAACAGCATTGAGGTCGTGAAGGAGGCCCCGGTACTGAAAGAGATAGCGACCGGCGAACACTTCTACTTTGTGCACTCATACTACTGCCTCCCTGAAGAGGATGTAACGGCAACAAGAACGGAATACGGAGGCGGCTTTGCCTCATCGATAGCGAAGGATAACATTTTTGCATGCCAGTTCCACCCGGAGAAAAGCCAGAGGGCCGGACAGGCACTGCTGAAGAACTTCATCTCTATCAACGCGTAGGCTCATTACAATGCCAATCCTAAAATTGTTTAACCCGGATAAGTCATTAGCATAGCGTCGGGCCTTCCTTTAGCAAACCGTCGTGAGGCAAGGAAGCTCGGTCTTTTGCGCAGCAAAAGTTCCGAAGCCGAACGCGAGCGAATGGAGCCGCAGGAGCGAAATGAGCGTGTTTGCGGGGAAGAGCCCGACACTATGCTAATCCTAATGGAAAATCTGGGCTTAGTGCTTGATTTAGATATTTGTTCCTGCCTTTTAAGCCATGAACCGGTTTCCGGCCTCGCTCCGGATTCCCTTGACTTTAAGGCTTTTTTTAAGATAACATGAGAAAATTTTTCGAGGTGAGCCATGAGGGCAGCGTTGTTCGCCATTGCCCCCTGCATTGGGGTGGCCCTTTTTGTTGTCACGATCATCAGCGTGTCGGGTGCACAAAAACAGGTACCGGAGCCGTTAAGCCTCCTGCTCGAAGGGGCGAAGCTACCGCCTACGCCTTTTTCGCACGCCGCGCACGCAGAGAAGAGAAAAATAGAATGCGTCATTTGTCACCATAAAGATAAAGACCCGAAGGAACCGGACAAGTGTACAACGTGCCACCTCCTGAAAGAGGTGAAAGACAGCGTGCCTACCGCAAAGGATGCGTTCCACAAGAACTGCCAGACCTGTCACAAGGAAAGCGCGGCAAAAGGGGTAAACGCACCTACAAAATGTGCAGAGTGCCACAAAAAGTAGCCCGGGGGACACCTGACAGGCCATAAAAAAAGCATATTCAAGGCGACCCTTGACTTTGTCGCCTCGCTGCGATTCGCAATACTCATCCTTTCCCTCATTGCCCTTTCATCTGTGTTGGGCACGGTGGTAAAGCAGGGGGCAACTCCCGAGGAGTACCTTGCCTTATATTCTGAAAACACCTATAAGATAATCACCCTCTTCGGGCTTGACGATGCATACCACGCGCCGTGGTTTATCGCGCTCATTGCCTTGTTTGCGCTAAGCCTGGTTCTTTGCAGCCTTCGCAGGCTAACCCTCTTTGCCAGGGAGACAAAGGTGGTCATGCTGCCGGGGGAAGACAAACTGCTAAAAATGGATCTCCATTCATATGTCCCGGAGAAGGACTTCGACGAGGTCCTTGGCTTGCTGACGCGGCGCTACGGGCTGGCCGTCAGGGATGAGCAGGGCGTGGTTTTGGAAAAGGGGCGGCTGTCGCGATATGGGGTTTTTATTATCCATGCGAGCATTATTATAATCCTTGCCGGGAGTTTTATAGGGCTTCTTTTCGGATACAAGGGGTTTGTGACGCTTAAAATAGGGGAGACGAAAGACCGGCTGGTGCTGCGCGGAAAGGACCCCGCCGAGATGCCTCTTGGTTTTGCCGTGATGTGTAAAGACTTCAAGGTAAGCTTTTATCCTACCGGGGAGCCGAAGGATTTCGTAAGCACCGTTGAGATAGTAGAGAACGGAAAAATTGTGGCGGGAAAAGAGATTAGGGTGAACGAACCCCTTTCCTATAAGGGAATCCGTTTTTACCAGTCACATTACGGCAGCACCCCTGTCTTTTTCTTCAACGTGGGGGGCGAAAGGGTTGTCCTGGCGGAACGGGAGGCATTCAGGAAAAACAGCCTTTTATTGATGGTGGCCCGCTATGAAAGAAAGGTCCATGACTTTGGGCCCGGAGTCCTCGTTGCATATCTTGACGGCAACGAACCGAAGGCAACCTGGTTCCTGAAGAATGTGGATCGTCTCAGAGAACAAAACCTGCAAGGGATAAAGGTGAATCTTAATGATATTCAGGAGCGGCCCTATACCGGCCTTGAAGTATCGAGGGATCCCGGGGTTTTCGTCGTCTGGACAGGATTTGTCTTTATCCTCTTCGGACTGTACGTCAACTTCTTTGTGCGGCACAGAAGGATATACCTCCTGAAGACTGCCGGCGGACCGCTGGTGGCGGGAACGGCACTGAAGAACAAGGGGAATTTCGATAAAGAGTTCAAAAAATTGTTAGAGGAGATCCATGTCCATACACCATAAGATGCTCGGGGTAGCGACAATGCTGTACCTCCTTGTCTTTTTTCTCCATATCCTCTACTTTTCCCTGAAAAAGGAGAAGATCCATTCAGCCATATGGGCGACCCTTTACGGGGCCATATTCATCCACACCCTGGGCCTTGTTTTCCGCTGGGTTGAGTCCTACGGGCTGGACATGGGGCATGTACCGCTCGCGAACTATTATGAATCACTCATCTTTTTTGCCTGGTCTGTAACCTTCATGCTCATTGTGATGCGGAAAAAGATCCCCTATCCCGCAATCACGATGTGCGCGTCCCTGGCCTCCCTCTTCCTGATGGGATACGCCTCCATCTCCCCTTCTGTGGATAGAAATATTCAGCCTCTGATACCGGCGCTGCAGAGCAACTGGCTTCACATTCATGTCATCACCTGTTTTGTGGCATATTCGGCGTTTGTCATATCCTTTGTCTGCGGCTCCCTCTATTTTGTCGAATGGAAGGGCGTCGTTCCGCCGAAGAAGGTCCTTGACGATATAAACTACCGAAGCGTGGTCATCGGCTTCCCCATGCTTAGCGCCGGCATACTCACGGGGGCCGTGTGGGCGCATTACGCCTGGGGTTCATACTGGAGCTGGGACCCTAAAGAAACATGGTCATTGATTACGTGGATAATATATGCTTTATTTTTACATGCCAGATTAGTGAGAGGCTGGCGCGAAAAGAGGATCGCATTGATTTCGATCATAGGGTTCATGAGCGTTATGTTTACGTATTTCGGGGTAAATTTTATTCTTTCGGGTTTGCACAGCTACGCCACATGAAAAAGAAAAGACCAAAAAGCCTGGTATTGTTCGGAAACGGGATAAACTGCGAATACGAAACTGCCTATGCCAACAGGCTGGCGGGTTTTGACACAACCATCCTTCACATAGACCGCCTGATGGAGAACCCAAAGGATATCCACCGCTATGCCTTTATAAATTTTCCCGGTGGCTTTCTTGACGGGGACGATCTTGGTTCGGCCAAAGCCCAGGCGGTGAAATGGCGCTATCAGAAGCTGCGCAGCTCAACGGAGAGGTTTGTCGATGAGCTGATCAGGTTTGTCGCAGACGGCAGGATACTGCTTGGCATATGCAATGGGTTCCAGCTTCTCGTGAAGACAGGGCTGCTCCCGGCAGCCGGCGGTGAATACGGGAGGCAGACAGTAACGCTGACATCAAACGACTCAGGAAGGTTTGAGGACCGGTGGGTGTACCTCAAGATCAATCAACTTTCCCGTTGCATATTTACCCGTGATATGGATAAAATTTATCTTCCTGTGAGGCACGGAGAAGGAAAATGCGTCGCCGACGGCCGGGAGACCATTGGAAAAATTAAGGAGGGCGGCCACATAGTCTTGCAGTATGCAGATGAAAAAGGGAACGTTACCGGTGAGTACCCTTCTTGCCCCAACGGCTCGACAGAGGCGATCGCCGGCCTGTGTGACTCGTCAGGGCGCATCTTCGGTCTCATGCCTCACCCTGAAGGGTTTATCCATTATACACAGCACCCCCGATGGACGAGGGAGCCCGTTGAAAAGTCAGGGGGAGATGGGTTGAGAATATTCAGGAACGCATACAGGTTTATTTCAGAAAATCAATAGGAGGTATTTCCATGAACAAAATGGACATCATCAACAAGCTTGCCGCTGACATCAATGTAAACCAGAAGATCGCGAAAATAGCGGTTGATACAATCATCGACAGCGTAAAAAAGGCAATTATAAATAACGAACGCGTCGAGATAAGAGGCTTCGGGAGCTTTACCCTCAGGGAATATAAGGCGTACAAAGGGAGAAACCCGAAAAGCGGAGAGATGGTCAACGTTGAGCCGAAAAAGCTTCCCTATTTCAAGGTCGGCAAGGAACTGAAAGAGATGATATGGAAGGACTCCATATAGCGAAGGAAACCGGACTAAAAATCCCCCCAGCGGGAGCTCAAAAGCTGCTTCAATCTTTTTACCGTTTGCACTATCTCGCTTGATTGACCCTTCTTCTTTTCGTAGGAATATGCAGGGCTCCCCTTCATCTCGGTTATCACCGCCTTCACAGAGCTTGCAAGCCCCGAAAGATCATAACCGCCCTCGAGGGCAAAAAGCGCCTTGCCCTTCGAATGTTTTTTGGCGATCTCAAGGAGAATGCCGGTCATCGTGGTGTACCCCCCTTCAGTTACCGCCATGCCTCCGAGAGGGTCGTTGTAATAGGCGTCGAAGCCTGCCGAAACAAGCACCATTTCAGGCTTATAGATTTCCGACACGGGAACAAGAACTTCCCTGAAGGCATAAAGATAGTCCTCGTCGGTCATGCCGTAGGACATGGGCACGTTTATTGTATACCCTTCACCCTCACCTTCACCTATCTCTTCATACCACCCCGTTCCGGGGTAATAGGGGTACTGATGGGTTGAAAAGTAGAGGACCGAGGCATCCCTGTAAAAGCTGTGCTGCGTCCCGTTGCCGTGATGAAGATCGAAGTCGACGATGAGGATCCTCTTTGCGCTATAGGCCTTTTCCAGATATCTGGCGCCGATGGCAATATTGTTAAAGATGCAGAAGCCCATGCCCCTGTCGCGCTCCGCATGGTGGCCCGGCGGCCTTACAAGGGCAAAGGCGCTCTGAATCTCGGACGCCTGCAGCTTGTCGATGAGGACCAGGACCCCCCCTGCAGCGAGACACGACGCTTCGTAGGTCTTCGGAGAGGTAACCGTATCCGGATCGATCCTTTTCGGCGCCTTGCCGCTTGTCGCCGCGACATAATCGATATAGGGAGGATCATGGTTGAGGGCGATCTCCTCGCGGGTTGCCCTTCGTGGCTGCACAAAGACGATGCCGTCGTCGCTTATGGTTTCAAGCATTGAATAAATAGACCTTAACCTGTTGGGGTTTTCGGGGTGGTAATCATCAGTGATATGTTCCAAAAAGAGGTTATCCTTTACAATGCCTACGCTCATATGCCCCTCCTTTTTGACAGGATAGTAGGTTTTCCTCGGAAAATCAAGGTATTGTTTGCCGTTATTTCAGCCCGGCAAGCCACTTCTTCAGCCGGTCGCACCCTTCTTTAAGCCTTTCGATGCCCGTCGCATAGGAAAAACGGACGTGTGAGCCGGCCCTGAAAGAGCCGAAATCGTATCCCGGGGTGAAGGCAACCCCGGCCTCGTTGAGAGCCCTTTCGGTAAACACCATGCTGTCGATGCCCCAGCGTTCGATCCCCGCGTATACATAAAATGCCCCCTCTGGCTTTATTGGCACGCGGAACCCAAGGTCTTTTAGCCTCGGCACCATGAGGCCCCCCCTCTCCTCGTAGGTTTTCCTCATGCGGTCAAGACCCCCGACATTGTCGAAGGCGTATAGGGCCGCATGCTGCGATATTGAAGGCGGAGAGATGTATATATTCTGGGCGAATTTCTGTATCGGTCTTACGAGCTCGCGCGGAACCACCATCCACCCGAGCCTCCAGCCTGTCATGGCATAGGCTTTTGAAAAGCCGTTTACGACGATAATGTCGTCGGATACGGCGAGGGCGCTTCTGGGTTTGTCTCCGTAGGCAAGGCCGAGATATATCTCATCGACGACAAGAAGTCTGTCTTCCGCGGAGAGGGCCCCATAAAGCGACGACAGCGTACCTTCTCTGTATACGGCGCCTGTGGGGTTTGAGGGGTTGGCAAGGACCAGCAGGTCGGGCAGGCGATCAAGGGCGTCGAGATGATCCTGGGTAACCTCGAAACGCGTCTCCTCCGTTACCGGTATGGAGAGAATTTCACAGTCAAGGAGTGATGCAATGTTTTTATAGCAGGGATAACCGGGATCGGATATGCCAAGCGATTTCCCCCGTTCGAGCAGGGCGGCAAAAAGAAGTAAAAACGCCCCGGAGGTCCCGTTCGTGATGACGATCCTCTCCGGCGGCACAACCAGTCCGTCCGTTTCCCGGTAGTGCCGGGAGACCCTTGCCCTCAGCTCCGGGAGACCGAGGCTGTGGGTATAAAAGGTGCGGTCGCTCCTGATCGATTGAATCGCCCCTTCCTTGATTGCGAAAGGGGTGGGGAAGTCCGGCTCGCCGACCTCCATGTGAACAATGTCTCTGCCGCTTGCCTCCATCTCTTTTGCTTTTTCAAGAAGCTCCATGACATAGAAAGGCGCGATAGCATCAGTCCTTTTTGCAACCTTCATAGGGCCCCTTTTTCACGTGCGTTTGCAGCTCGCCGAAGGAAAAGATATGATGGAAATGTATCAAAAACGCCCCTTCCTGTCAATCACCGTTAACCCCCGAACGGAGGAGAAGTGCAAGGCCCCGCCGCCGCTTGAAGGGCCTGCGGGCAGCCCCACAAAAACAGATGCTAAAGAGCGCCCTGCCATGTTTATGGCAGGGGAGGTGAAAAAGGTCCGAAATTCGCCTCGCCGAAAAGCGAATGCGGGGAGGAAGCGCGATAATGCCCCTCAGGCGAAATACAGCAGGAAGCTCAGGTAAAGGACAAATTGGCGGTCAGCTCGCCTATGTCTCCCAATTGG
>DIFC01000030.1:0-21173 GCA_002418945.1 Deltaproteobacteria bacterium UBA5758
CAATTAATTACGATGGCGTGCACAGAATGCAAGAACAGAAACTACACCACAACAAAAAACAAGCAGAAGACGCCCGACAGGCTTGAGATGAAGAAATACTGCAAGTATTGCAGGAAGCATACCAACCATAAGGAGACAAAATAAAAGGCCAGTAGCTCTAACGGATAGAGCACCGGACTCCAAATCCGGGTGTTGGGGGTTCGAATCCCTCCTGGCCTGATAAATTGCGGAGAAGGTATGGAATTCAGAGAAAAGATTGATAAGATCAAGGAATATTTTCGTGAAGTTTATCTGGAGGCAAAACGGGTTACCTGGCCTTCGAAGAAAGACGCAATGAAAGGCACCTATATTGTGCTTATAACGGTATTTATAGCTGCGCTGTTTCTCGGCGTAGTCGATATAGGGCTGGCAAAAATAATACAGACGCTGCTACGCGGATAAAGACATGGAAAAAGAGAAGAAATGGTACGTGGTGCACACTTACTCAGGCTATGAGCAAAAGGTGAGGGAACTCCTGGCAGAGAATATCAGGATCAACAAGATGGAGGAGTATTTTGGAGAGATCATCGTGCCTTCCGAGGTCATCATGGAAAAGGTCAAGGGGCAGGTAAAGAAGTCGCAGAGGACCGTTTTCCCCGGCTATATAATCGTAAACATGTTCATGAACGACACGACGTGGCACTTTGTGAGGAATACACCCAAGGTGACCGGCTTTGTCGGGTACGACAAAATGAATCCTCCCCCGCTGCCCGAGAAGGAAGTGGAAGAGATCATCAATGCTATCCAGGAGGGGAAAGGGAAGATAAAGCCCAAGATACGCTTCGAGAAAGGCGACGGCATAAAGGTGACCGAAGGACCCTTTACAAATTTTACGGGCAACGTTGAGGAGATAAAGCCGGAAAAAGGCAAGGTAAAGGTGCTTCTGAATATCTTCGGGAGGACGACGCCGGTAGAATTGGATTTTATTCAGATAGAAAAAATTTGAAGGAGTTAAGCGATGGCAAAAAAAGTTGTTGCGTTGGTTAAATTGCAGCTGCAGGCCGGGCAGGCAACACCATCACCGCCTGTAGGGCCGGCGCTTGGTCAGCACGGCGTCAATATTATGGAGTTCTGCAAGGCCTTTAATGAAAAGACCAAAAGCCAGGAAGGGACGATTATCCCGGCAATGATAACGATATACTCGGACAGGACGTTCAGCTTTGTTACAAAAACCCCGCCTGCGACCTTTCTCATCAAAAAGGCTGCAAAACTGGCAAAGGGCGCACATACCCCCAAGAAGGAAGTGGTGGGGAGCATAACGAGGTTCTCCGTTAAAGAGATCGCACAGCTCAAAATGATTGATCTTAACGCAAAAAACCTTGAGGGGGCCATAAGGATCATCGAAGGCTCTGTAAGAAGCATGGGCCTGGAAGTAGTGGAAGGATGATAAAGCAGCTGAAAGCTATAGTTCATAAGGAGTAATGGGTATGGCAAAAGCAGGAAAAAAATACACAGAGGCAAGGAATAAGATAGATAGAGAGAAGCGGTATGACATGGAAGAGGCGCTTAACCTCCTGCCGCAGGTCTCGTTTGTAAAATTTGATGAGACCGTGGAAGTGGCAATGCGGCTCGGCGTTGACCCGAGGCATGCCGATCAGATGGTGAGGGGAAGCGTGGCTCTCCCCCATGGCCTCGGCAAGAAGGTACGGGTCCTCGTCTTTGCAAAGGGCCAGAAAGAGAAAGAGGCTCAGGACGCAGGCGCTGACTTTGTCGGCGCGGAGGACATGATCGAAAAGATCCAGAAGGGATGGACAGACTTTGACAAGACGATCGCCACCCCCGACATGATGGGACAGGTGAGCAAGCTTGGCAAGATCCTGGGTCCCAGAGGGCTTATGCCGAACCCGAAGGTCGGCACCGTCACCTTTGACATCGCGAAGACCGTGAAGGAGCTGAAGGCCGGCAGGGTAGAGTTCAGGGTGGACAAGGCCGGCAACCTCCACGTTCCCGTCGGCAAGGTCAGTTTTGGTAAAGAAAAACTCATGGACAATCTCAATTCACTCATCGACGCAGTGACCAGATTAAAGCCAGCCTCAAGCAAAGGGACATACGTAAAAGGTATTGCCATTTCAACATCAATGAGCCCAGGGATAAAGATTGATCCCGGCTATGCAAGGACTTTGACAAAATAGGGAAAGGGTCAGAGAAAGCGGGTACGACGCCTTTGCGCGCCTTTAAACGTTTACGGCCTGCCGAGACTTTTTAAAGATGTCTCTTCCTGACTTTCCATACATATTTCAGAGAAAGGAGGGATGGAAACCATTGGAACGGTCGAAGAAAGTAAAAGTTGTTGAGGAATTAGGGACCAGGCTTAAAGCCTTGAATTATATGTTCCTCACCGAATACAGCGGCATGAGCGTTGCCCAGATCACGAAGCTCAGGAGAGAGCTGCGCAGCGTTGACACGGAGTATACTGTTATCAAGAACAGCCTCATGAAGATTGCCGCACAGGGAACAAAGGCTGAAGCGCTGAAAGACAAGTATGATGGTCCCAATGCGATCGTCTGCATTTATAAAGATCCTATAAATGCGGCAAAGGTGATCGCCGGTCTTACAAAAGAGATTCCCAATCTCAAGCTGAAAGCAGGCTTTCTCGGCGACAAGGTCATAACGCCGGAAGAGATCCTAAGGCTTGCCACGCTGCCGTCAAGAGAAGTATTGATCGGCAAGCTTCTCGGTCTTCTGAAAGGACAGCCGCAGAGGCTCGTCTATGTCCTGTCAGGGAATCTTAATAAGCTCATGTTAGTATTGAACGCGATTAAAGCGCAAAAAGAACAAGCATAAAGGAGGCATTCAATGGCAATTACAAGAGAAGATGTCATGCAGTACATCGAGAACATGACAGTCCTCGAACTCTCAGAGTTCGTGAAGGCATTAGAAGACAAGTTCGGCGTCCAGGCAGCAATGCCCATGATGGCCGCAGCCCCGGCGGCAGGCGGCGCAGCAGCCCCTGCAGCGGAAGCAGCAGAAGAGAAGACAGAGTTCAACGTAATACTTGCAGGTTACGAAGCGGACAAGAAGATACAGGTCATCAAGGTCGTGAGGGCTATCACAGGCCTTGGACTGAAAGAGGCGAAAGACCTTGTCGAAGGCGTCCCGAAGCCTGTCAAGGAAAGCGTTTCAAAGGACGAGGCAGCAAACATCAAGAAGCAGCTTGAAGAAGTAAGCGGACAGGTCAAGGTTGAATAAAAAAGGAAGCAGGGACCGGGGGTCGGCCTTCAGCAGATCCCCGGAGCCTCACCAAAAAACTCCCTTTTTAAAGAGGTGAACAATATTATGAGGGAAACATTCCGTAATAGAATCTTTAGGAAGAATTATGGCAAAATAAAAGAGATCCTCGATATCCCCAATCTTATTGAAATTCAACTTGACTCCTATGAGAAATTCCTGCAGCAGGATATTGCAACAGAAGAGAGGGCAAATGTCGGCCTGCAGGCAGTTTTTAACAGCGTATTCCCTATACGGGATTCTCACGACACAACAACGCTTGAATTCGTCAAGTATGAGATAGGCGAACCTAAAAACGCTGAAGAGGAATGCATTTTCAGAGGGATCACCTATGCAGCGCCGATGAAGGTGACGATCAGGCTCGTCGTCTGGAATGTCGACCCCGAAACGAAGACGCGAGATATCAAGGCAGTAAAAGAACAGGATGTCTACTTTGGAGAGATCCCCCTCATGACAGAGCGGGGGACATTTATCATAAACGGCACAGAAAGGGTCATCGTCAGCCAGCTGCACAGATCGCCCGGTGTCTACTTTGATTGCGACGCTACGAAAACGCCCTTGAGCGGCACGCTTTCGTATACGGCGAGAATAATCCCCTATAGGGGCTCCTGGCTGGATTTTGAGTTCGACCATAAAGAGCTGGTTTACGTGAGGATCGATAAGAAAAAGAAGATCCACGTTACGTTGTTGCTGAAGGCGCTGGGGTATAGTGAAAATGAGATTCTGGACTACTTTTACGAGAAAGAAAAGATCATTTTTAAAGATAAGAAATTTTATAAACAGACCTCGCCGGCCTTGCTTATAGGCCAGAAGGCTACATCGGACATTATCAACGAAAAGACGGAAGAGGTTCTTGTCAAGAAGCATAAAAAGATCACAAAGGCCATCATCAAAAAGATGGAACAGGCCAATATCAGGGAAATACCGGTAGATGAAGAGGATATCATCGGAAAGGTGACGGCGTCCGATGTCATCGACCCAAAGACGAAAGAGGTCCTGATACCCATCAACAAGGATGTTGCCAGGGAAGACCTGGAGAAGATCGCAGAGAAAAAGATAAAGAGCTTTGATATACTGTTCATCGACAATCTTAACGTAAGCCCTTCCCTGAGAAATACCCTCATCGTGGATAAGGCGGCCGCCAAAGAAGAAGCGCTGATCGAGATATATAAAAAGCTGCGCCCTGGAGACCCGCCTACAATAGAGTTCGCGGAAAATCTTATACAGAGCATGTTCTTCAGCCCCGAGAGATATGACCTGTCGAAGGTAGGCAGGCTTAAGATAAACCACAGGATCGGAGTAGACACAAAGCTCGACGTGACGATACTCCGCAGGGAAGACATCATCGAGGTGGTGAAGCACCTTCTGAAACTGAAAGATTCCAGGGGGCCGGGGGATGATATCGACCACCTCGGCAACCGGAGGGTAAGGACGGTGGGAGAGCTCTTGGAGAACCAGTTCAGGATGGGCCTTGTGAGGATGGAGAGGGCCATCAAGGAGAGGCTTACATTCCCTGAGATGGAAACGCTTATGCCCCATGACCTTGTGAACCCGAAGCCGGTTGCGACTGCTGTAAAGGATTTTTTTGCCAGCAGCCAGTTGTCGCAATTCATGGACCAGACGAACCCCTTGAGCGAGATCACTCACAAGAGGAGGCTCAG
Source organism: Deltaproteobacteria bacterium UBA5758 (assembly GCA_002418945.1). GTDB lineage: Bacteria > Desulfobacterota > Syntrophorhabdia > Syntrophorhabdales > Syntrophorhabdaceae > UBA5609. The sequence continues at coordinate 4,929 of DIFC01000030.1, forward strand.
TGCGCTGGGCCCCGGAGGGCTCACGAGAGAGAGGGCGGGATTCGAAGTCCGCGACGTCCACCCTACTCACTACGGAAGGATATGCCCCATCGAGACCCCGGAAGGCCCCAACATAGGGCTTATCGCGTCGCTTTCAACCTATGCCAAGGTAAATGAGTTCGGCTTCATTGAGGCGCCTTATCGTGAAGTGGCAAACGGAAAGGTCACAGACAAGGTCAGGTACATGAGCGCCCTTGAGGAAGAGCAGTATTACATCGCCCAGGCAAACGCACCCGTTGAAAAGGACAACAGGCTTGCCGGTGATCTCATCCCGGCGCAGAAAGGCGGAGGAGTCTTCCTTGCAAGCCCTGAGGAGATCCATTTGATGGACGTTTCGCCGAAGCAGCTTGTGAGCGTTTCTGCCGCGCTTATCCCGTTCCTTGAAAACGACGACGCCAACAGGGCGCTTATGGGCTCAAATATGCAGAGACAGGCCGTTCCGCTCCTTGTGCCTGAAGCGCCGCTGATAGGGACGGGGATGGAAAGAGTCGTAGGGAGGGATTCAAGGGTCACCGTGATCGCGAAACACGATGGGATCATAGAGAGCGTCGATGCGAGCCGTATTATCCTCAAGTATGAAGAGAAGAAGGGGCGCGAAGAGCCCGCGACAAAGATAGACGTATACAAGCTCCTGAAATTCAGGAGATCGAACCAGGATACCTGTATCAATCAAAGGGTGATCGTTCAGGAAGGCGATTACGTGAAGAAAGGGGACGTCCTTGCAGACGGGCCCTCAACGGACAGGGGAGAGCTTGCGCTGGGCAAGAACGTCCTTGTCGCCTTCATGCCCTGGAGAGGGTATAACTACGAAGACTCGGTTCTCGTGAACGAGAAGCTCGTCAGGGAAGACACCTTCACATCGATCCACATTGAAGAGCTCGAATGTGTAGTAAGGGATACGAAGCTCGGCAAAGAAGAGGTTACAAGAGACATTCCAAACGTTGGAGATGAGGCGCTGAAAGACCTTGACGAGAGCGGTATAGTGAGAATAGGGGCCACGGTGCGGCCCAGCGATATACTCGTCGGCAAGGTGACGCCAAAAGGCGAGACGCAGCTTACCCCTGAAGAAAAGCTACTGCGTGCAATCTTCGGCGAAAAGGCAGGGGACGTCAAGGATACAAGCCTGCGTGTTCCTCACGGGATAGAAGGCATTGTCACGGATGTCAAAGTGCTCTCGAGGCGGGGGATCGACAAGGATGACAGGAGCAGGGATATAGAGGATAAAGAGATATCGAATATCCTGAAGGATCAAGAGGACCAGATAAAGATCATTATTGACAGCAAGCGTTCAAAGATGGCCGAGCTCGTTGCGGGAAAGAATGCTCCTTCGGACATCAGGGACGATAAAGGAAAGGTCTTTTTAAAGAAGGGCGAGGTACTGACAAAAGAGAAGATAAGCCATATAAGTTTTGAAAAGATCCAAAAGCTGGATTTTGGCAATGAGGAACTCGAGACGAAGATAGCGAAGCTGGTCGAAAGCAAAGAGAACCAGGTGGAGCTCATCAGGCTTATCTATGAAGACAAGATCAACAAGATCAAGAAAGGCGATGAGCTGCCGCCTGGCGTGATCAAGACGATAAAGGTCTATGTGGCAATGAAAAGAAAGGTAGCGGTGGGCGATAAGATATCGGGCCGGCACGGCAACAAAGGGATCGTTTCAATAATTCTTCCGGAAGAGGATATGCCTTTTATGGAAGACGGCACCCCCATCGATATCGTTCTCAATCCCCTCGGCGTCCCGTCGAGGATGAATGCCGGCCAGATACTTGAGACCCATCTCGGCTGGGCGGCAAAGGAGCTTGGGAAGAAGGTAGGGGAGATGGTCGACAACTTTTACAAAAGCTGCTGCTCTCCTGAAGTCATCAGAAGACAACTCAAAAAGATCTTTGCCGGCGGAGAATTGAAAGGCTTTATCGAGAGGCTGAACGATGACGAGATTGTCATGCTTGCCGATCAGATGCGGGAGGGAGTGCACACAGCAGTGCCCGTATTCGACGGGGCAAAAGAGGATGAGATCAGCGAGCTGTTCAAGCTGGCAGGAATGTCCGATAACAGGCAGACAACATTGTGCGACGGGAGGACCGGCGCCCCCTTTCATCACAAGATCACCATCGGCAACATGTATTTTCTGAAGCTGCACCACCTCGTTGACGACAAGATACACGCACGGTCGATCGGCCCTTATTCTCTTGTTACCCAGCAGCCGCTTGGCGGCAAGGCGCAGTTTGGAGGCCAGAGGCTGGGAGAGATGGAGGTGTGGGCGCTCGAAGGATATGGCGCAGCCTTCTCGCTCCAGGAATTCCTCACCATCAAATCCGACGACGTGAACGGGAGGATACGTGCATACGAGGCCATCGTAAAGGGCGAAGAGGTCCTTGAGCCGAACCTGCCTGAGTCCTTTAACGTGCTCGTGAAAGAACTGCAAGGTCTATGTATCAATGTAGACCTTATGAAAGAAGAATAAGGAGGGGCACATTGGAAGAGTATTTTAAATCCGATAAACAAAAAGACCCTTTAAGTTATACAGCGATAAAAATATCGCTTGCATCACCTGAACTGATCGAAAAATGGTCTTTCGGAGAGGTCAAAAAACCCGAGACGATCAATTACAGGACATTCAAGCCCGAGAGAGACGGGCTTTTCTGTGCGAAGATCTTCGGCCCTGTGAAGGATTACGAGTGCATCTGTGGAAAATACAAGAGGATGAAGCACAGAGGGATCATCTGCGAAAAATGCGGGGTGGAAGTAATACAATCGAAGGTAAGAAGGGAAAGGATGGGGCATATCAGGCTCGCCTGCCCCGTCGCCCACATCTGGTTCCTGAAGAGCATGCCCAGTAAGATCGGCACCCTCCTTGAGCTGTCGATAAAAGAGGTGGAGCGCGTCCTCTATTTTGAGAATTATATCGTTATAGAACAGGGAGACTCCCCCTATAAATTCTGCGAGATCATAACGGAAGAAAAGTATATCGAAGCGAAAGAGAAATTCGGGGAAACCTTTGTGGCAGGGATCGGGGCGGAGGCTATCAGGGAATGCCTGAGAAAGATCGACATCGAAGACCTTGGCAAAACGATCAGGGTTGAGATGAGAGAGACATCGAGCGACGCGAAGAAAAAGAAACTTGCCAGGAGGTTGAAGGTCGTTGACGCCTTCCGGCATTCCGGCGTCAGGCCCGAATGGATGATCCTTGACATCATCCCCGTGCTTCCTCCCGAACTGAGACCGCTTGTTCCGTTGGACGGCGGCCGGTTTGCAACCTCTGACCTGAACGATCTTTACAGAAGGGTCATCAACAGAAACAACAGGCTGAAAAGGCTGATGGAGCTCAACGCACCGGATATAATAATCAGGAACGAAAAAAGGATGCTCCAGGAGGCCGTTGACGCGCTTTTTGACAACTCCAAGAGGGGCAGGGTGGTTACCGGCGCAAGCAAAAGGCCCCTTAAATCCTTAAGCGACATGCTGCGCGGGAAACAAGGGAGGTTCCGCCAGAACCTTCTCGGCAAGAGGGTGGACTACTCCGGAAGATCGGTCATCGTGGTAGGCCCTGAGCTGCGACTGCACCAATGCGGCCTTCCGAAGACCATGGCGCTTGAGCTTTTCAAGCCCTTTGTCTATAACCGGCTTATTAAAAAGGGATATGCCACGACGATCAAGAATGCGAAGAAGATCGTCGAAAAGGAAAGATCAGAGGTATGGGACGTCCTTGAAGAGGTCATCAAAGAACATCCGGTCCTTTTGAACAGGGCGCCGACCCTCCACAGGCTTGGCATACAGGCATTCGAGCCACAGCTCATCGACGGGAAAGCGATCCAGTTGCATCCCCTCGTGTGCCCTGCCTATAACGCGGACTTTGACGGCGACCAGATGGCGGTCCATGTGCCGCTTTCCGTTGAAGCCCAGACCGAGGCGCGGGTGCTCATGATGTCAACGAACAACATACTTTCCCCTGCAAACGGCAGGCCGATCATTGTGCCGACCCAGGACATCGTCCTCGGCCTTTATTACCTGACAATCGAAAGAAAGTATAAGCCGGGGCAGAGCAAGGACACCTATGAATTTACCCACGATGAGTTTGCGGGAATCTCCGCTGTTGAAAGATTGTGCGCGGAGATCAGGCAGGACAAGTACGTACTGGACCTGAAGTCGCTTGACAATACCGTGGAGCGCCTCAACGAGATCCTGCGGACGCCTAAATTTTACGACGTATGCCTGAAGAAGAAAGACCCGATAGATTTGACCCCGCATACAAAAAAACTTGTTACCGCAACGAGAGAGATGAGGGGCAAGAAGTTTAAAGACCTGAACCCCGACCAGCAGCGGAAGATCCTGGAGCTGAACCGGCTGGTTTTGCACAAGGTCTATCCCCAGGCTTGCCCGATGCTCAGGAAGAGGTTTATTTTCACCGATCCGCAGGAAGTGAGGGTCGCCTATGATTCCGGCGAGATCGACCTGCACGCCCGGATAAAGGTGAGGATCGAAGGGGCCCTGGAAGAGACGACGGTTGGAAGGGTTATTCTGCGGGATGTTGTTGAAAATGCCCTGATGGAGCTTGAAGAAGGAAAAAGGCAGTCAGTGCTGAGGGAACTTTTCAGCTTGATCAAAAATACCCCGATGGATAAGAAGAACATCGGCCAGCTCGTTGATAAATGCTACAGGGAGGCCGGCGAGAAGTGTACCGTCATTCTCTCGGACAGGCTGAAGGACCTCGGCTATTTTTATGCTACGCTCGGCGGCATATCGATCTCTATTGACGACATGAAGGTCCCTGAAAAAAAGAAGGACCTCATAGAACGCGCCAACAAAGATGTCGCCATAGTGCAGAAACAGCACTCGGAGGGCCTCATCACCGACGGTGAACGGTACAACAAGGTCATCGACATCTGGGCGAACGTCACGGAAGAGATCGCGAAGGAGCTGATGGATGAGCTCGGTTCCGAAACGGTGCTCGACCCTGAGGGAAATCCGGTCATAGGGTCGAACGGGAAGCCTGAGGTTCAAAACAGCACGAACCCCATATTTATCATGGCCAATTCCGGGGCAAGAGGAAACGCCCAACAGATCAGGCAGCTTGCAGGCATGAGGGGGCTCATGGCCAAGCCTTCCGGCGAGATCATCGAGACGCCTATAAAGAGTAATTTCAGGGAAGGCCTCGATGTGCTTCAGTATTTTATATCGACCCACGGGGCGCGGAAAGGCCTCGCCGATACGGCTTTAAAGACGGCGAACTCAGGATACCTTACAAGAAGGCTCGTAGATGTGGCCCAGGATGTTGTAGTAAACGAATATGACTGCGGAACGATCGATTATATCGAGGTGGGAGCGCTGATCGAGGGCGGTGAGATCATAGAGAGGCTTGAGGCAAGGATCCTCGGCAGGGTTGCCCATGAAGACCTAAAAGACCCCGACGGCGGGATCATCGTGAGAAAGAACGAAGAGATCAGGGAGCACCACCTGAAGGCCATCGAAGAGGTCTATGAGAAGGTGAAGATAAGGTCGGTACTTACCTGCCGCTCCAAGAGGGGGGTCTGCGTACTCTGCTACGGGCGCGACCTTGCCCGCGGAAGGCTTGTAAGTATAGGCGAGGCCGTGGGTATCATCGCGGCGCAATCTATCGGAGAGCCCGGAACGCAGCTTACAATGAGGACCTTCCATATCGGAGGGGCGGCTTCGAGAAGGGTTGAACAATCCACGATAGAGACCAGGAATGAAGGGTTCATAAGGCTGATAAACGTGAAGGTCATCAGGAATAAGGACGGCGTCCCCGTAGTGATGAACAGGAACGGCGAGATCGCCATCGTAGACGAAACAGGAAGGGAAAGAGAGAAGTTCAACGTCCCTTACGGGGCGCGGCTGCTCGTCAACGATAAGGACAAGACAAGGCTTACAAAGGATCCCACCGAGAATATTATGAAGCAGAAGCTCGCTGAATGGGACCCTTATACAATACCGATCCTTTCAGAGGTGACGGGAAAGGTGAAGTTCGGCGATATCTTTGAGGGAGAGACGATGCAGGAGAGCAAGGACGAGGTGACCGGCCTTTCCTACAAGGTCATCATTGAGCCGAAGAACCCGGATTTCCGCCCGAGGATATCGATCAAGGACGATAAGAGCAAGACCATCATCATACCGAACTCAACGAGCCCTGCGCGTTACATGCTGCCCGTCGGCGCGCACATCATGGTCAACGAAGGCGATATGCTCCATGCGGGCGATGTTGTTTCAAAGATACCGAGGGAGACGACAAAGACAAAGGATATCACCGGCGGCCTGCCGCGTGTTGCCGAGCTCTTTGAGGCCAGAAAGCCGAAAGAAAGCGCCATAGTGAGCGAGATTGACGGGATGGTCTCGTTCGGGAAGATGACGAAAGGGAAGAGGGAGATTGTTGTGAACCCCGGTTCAGAGCACGTCGAGCCGAGGAAGTATACCATTCCAAGAGGGAAGCACATCATCGTCCACGAGGGCGATTACGTGAAGGCCGGCGAGGCATTGATGGACGGGCCGAAGAACCCCCACGACGTGCTGCGCATCCTCGGCATCCAGGAGCTCGCCCGCTACCTTGTTGATGAGATACAGGAGGTGTACCAGCTTCAGGGCGTGAAGATAAACGACAAGCACATCGAAGTCATTGTCCGGCAGATGCTGAAGCGCGTCAAGATCAAAAGCGTGGGTGACACAAACTTTATCATCGATGATTTCGTCGAGAAATGGATATTCGAAGAAGAAAATGATCGTGTTCAGGACAAAGGAGGCAAGCCTTCGGAGGCCGAATCGCTGTTCCTCGGGATAACAAAGGCCTCCCTCATCACCGATAGCTTCATATCAGCGGCCAGCTTCCAGGATACGACAAAGGTCCTTACGCAGGCATCCATAGAGGGGAGGGTCGATTACCTGAAAGGGCTGAAAGAAAACGTCATCATGGGCAGGATAATCCCTGCCGGAACCGGCTTCGTAAAATACAGAAACTATGACATGAACCCTATCGGCGGCATGGAGGAGAATCGCCTGGAGCCGTCAGATATTGAGGTTTCTTAATTTTCGTTCCGCGATAATCGCTTCCTCGCTTTTCGGATAGAGCTCTATGATCCTCTTCAGGAGGGTGGTAGAGCTCTTCTTGTCTTTGGTCTGGCTGAATGCCTCTGCCTGTGAAAGAAGCGCCCTGGGGGCCTTCTCGCTTTTCGGATATTTGTCGATGACCTCCTGGAAAGAGACGATCGCCTTTTCGTAGTTTTTCAGGTTCATATAGCTTTCGCCCGTCCAGTAGTAGGCGTTCGGCACGAGCGGTGTCCCGCCGTGGGATTCGATGAACTTCGTGAACTTGATGATCGCCTCATCGTACGCCCCTTTCTGATAGGCGTTAAAGGCTTCTTTGTAGGCGTTTTCATATCTTGTATCAGCCTCCGTTGGACCGGGTTGTATCATCGGCCCCGTCCCGGGCGCCGCATCGGGTTTTTTCTGGGCGCTGATCATTGCTTTTGTTTCGCTCCAGTAAGTTCGCAGCTGGTATTCCAGCTCATCGAGCTTGCCCATAATGCTCTTTATCTTTTCATCTCTGCTCTCAACGGCAGAATAGACACTGACAACCTGCTTACCAACATTTTCATTGTCTTTTGACAATTGCGCAAGCTTTGCGTTCGTCTCCTGTTTGAAGCTTCGAAGATCGTTCTGCAGGAACGACAGATTGCTCTGCACCTGGACCATCTGATCATCGGACACGCAGCCGGCCGCCAGCGTAATAACGATGCTGATGATAATGAAGGCATATTTGTTCATAGCTTACCCCTTCTGGTCGATTGAAAAATGGACGCGCCTGTTTTTTGCCCAGGCATCCTCGGAGCGGCCCGGATCGGCAGGTACTTCCTTGCCGTAGGAGATCGTCTTGATCCTTGCCCCCTCGATGCCCATCTTGACGAGATGGTCCTTGACCGCTTCGGCACGCTTCTGGCCGAGGGCGAAGTTGTATTCCACAGTGCCTCTCTCGTCGCAGTGTCCTTCCGCGAGGATCTTTGCTGCCCTTGATTGTTTCATCCATTCGCCCACAGCCTTGAGCTTCGGCAGCTCTGACGCCTGTATGATGTAGCTGTCATATTCGAAGTAGATGTCCTGCCGGGAAAGAGATGCCCTCATCTGCTCATCGAGCATTCTCAGCCTGTCTCTCTCAGCCCTCGCGAGCTCTTCGGCGGTAATGTCACCCCTTCTTCTGTCCTTGTCGCCGTCGTCTTTTGTTGCAGCGGCTTCCTGGCCAGGCGCTGTTTTATACGTCGGCTGAACCGCTTTCGGAGCGCAGCCGGCGAACATGACTGTGCATGCGATCAATAATACTAAAAAATATTTCATGTTACCTCCTATTGATCTTAAGGTGCAAATTTGGGCTGTTCTTCATTATTGTCGGTGAACTTCAACAGCCTTTTGTTTTCTCCGTTAAACAGCATTGTGTGAAGGCTGTACCTTCCTCCCACCAGCGAGGAGAAGAGGAGGTATCTCCCGCAGGGGGAGAATTGCGGCGAATCGTTGAGCGCCCCGCCGTTCGTCAGGACTCTCTGGTTCCCACCGTTAACATCCATTACCGATATCTCGAAAGCGCCTTCGATCTTGGACACGAACGTTATGAGGTCGCCCTTTGGAGAAAATGAGGGTGCGCTGTTATAATTCCCGTAATATGTGAGCCTTTTGATCTCTCCCGATGCGCTGTCCCTGATGAATATCTGGGGGCTTCCATACATGTCGGACACAAAAACGAGTTTTGAACCGTTCGGCGAGAATGACACCGACGTGATGATCCCCTCCCTCTGCATTATCGAGCGCTTCTCCTTGGTTTCCACGTTGTAGGTATAGATGGTTGAATATCTGCCGACCGTATGGGAATACACGAGGGTTGCATTGTTCAGCCACGACGAGCAGATCTTCATGCCTTCGCTTATGTCCACGGTAATCTCTCTGTTTGCATCCATGTCCTTTACATAGAGGTTCGGGCCCCCTCCTTTGTATGAGGTGTAGGCGATGTACCTCCCGGTTGGCGATACTGCGGGAGCGACAGATATATTATTATGATTTGTGACCTTTTTCAGGTTAAATCCATCGATATCCGCAATGTATACCTCTTTAAGGTTTCTTCTTCCGCTGACAAAGACTATACGTGAGCTCATGATACCCTTTTCGCCGGTGACGGTGAGCAGGATATCATCGGCAAACCTGTGCACGAGCCTTCTCCAGTCTTCCCCCCTGGAGCGGTACCGTTTCGCAAGCATCATGGAGCCATCGAGCGTATCGTAGAGAAAGGCTTCGAGGGCGACCTCTCCGTCCTTGAGCAGTAGGCGGCCTTTGCAAAGAAGTTCGACCCCCACCGAGCGCCAGCTTCCGAAATTGATCTCCTGCTTTTCCACTCCTTCGTTGAGGAACTCCTTGTCGAAAAGCGATTGGGGGGCTACGATGAAGAACCCTGACAGATCAAGATCTTTGTTCAGGAGGTCGCTCATGTCCGTCTGGAGCCTGTCTGCCTTTTCGCTCTTGAAGTTTGGTACGGCGACGGTTATCTTTTTAAAACCTTTTCCGTAGATATCGAGATATACGCGCGCCCCGGCAATGTCTGCCATGAGCATCCCCGCCGTGAAAAGTCCACAGAGGATAAAGATGATCAATCTACCTTTTTTCATGCCTTCTCCATTTATCTGTTATGTCGAGGAGTGCCTTTACCTGCGGCGATATCGTTTTCCCCTTTTTTGTAACGATATAGAAGGACCTCATAATATTGGGCAATCCCTCTATATTTAAACATTTCAGGTTTTTATTTGCAAGTTCATGAACGATGGCCATCCTTGAGACGTAGGAGACGCCCATGCCGCTTTTAACGGCCTCCTTTATCGCCTCCGTATCTGTCAATTCGGCGATGACCTGCAGCTCCGGGAGCACGTCCGGCTTCAGCCTTTTCAGCGATGATTCGAAATGGTTCCGGGTGCCCGATCCCTGCTCCCTTACGATGAAGGGATAGTCTTTTAAATGTTTGATGTGGATCGTATCAGGAAAGGAAGGCGGTGCGATCACTACGATAGTGTCTTCAAGGAATTTTTTATATTCTATCCTTTTGGTATCGTATTTCGCCCCAACGAAGCCGACATCGATCTCGCCTTCCTCCATCTTCCCGATGATCTCCTTTGAATCAGCGATGGTGAGCCTGAAACGGATGCCGTCATACTGTTTTTTGAAGATGTGGAGCAGCCCGGGCAGGATATAGACCCCGGGGATATTGCTCGCCCCTACTACCATATCGCCCTTTTGCAGCCCTTTGAACGCAGCAATAGCGTCGATGGTCTCCTTTTTCAGCGCAAGGAAGGCCTTTGCATGCCTGAGAAGGATCTCTCCAGCCCTGGTGAGTGTCACCGTCCGCTTTGTCCTGTCGATAAGCCTTACGCCGAAGTAGCGCTCGAGGTCTATAATCTGTTTGCTCACTGTCGGCTGGGTGAGATACATCTCCTCAGCTGCCTTCGTAAAGTTCTTGAGCTCCGCTATCTTTACGAATGTTTCGAGGTGTCTTAGGTCCATCGCTAAAAACTAAGATATATATGCCGCTAATGCAACAAAAAAGGACAGAGAAAAACATTTGACAAAAAGCGTTCCTGTGGGCTACGCTAAAAGCGTTTTGTAAGTCTGGTTTTTTACAAACCGAGGCACATGTTGAAAGGCTCGATCAGGATAGACCAGGAGAGATGCAAGGGCTGCGCGCTCTGCATAGAGTTCTGCCCGAAGAAGGCGATCTCGCTCTCCGGTACGTTGAACTTGAAAGGGTATTTCATCGCTTCCTTTAAAGACGGCGGTGAATGTACCGGCTGCGCGACCTGCGCGGTTATGTGCCCGGAGGTCGCGATCGAGGTGTTTAAGAATTGAAAAGGTTGATGAGCGGAAATGCCGCGCTGGGAGAAGCGGCGGTCCTCGCCGGGTGTACCTGCTATTTCGGATACCCCATAACGCCGCAGAACGAGCTCACGGAATATATGGCGAAGCGGGTGCCTGAAGCAGGCGGTGTCTTTATCCAGTCTGAAAGCGAGATCGCCGCCATCAATATGGTCCTCGGAGCAAGCGTCGCAGGGGCACGCGCGATGACCTCATCAAGCAGTCCCGGGATGAGCCTCAAACAGGAAGGCATATCGTACCTCGCGGCGGACGAGCTTCCCGCGGTGGTCGTGGACATGGTGAGAGGAGGGCCAGGCATGGGGAATATCTCCCCCGCCCAGTCCGACTATTTTCAGGCAACGCGCGGCGGCGGCCACGGCGACTACAAGACGATCGTGCTCGCTCCCGGATCGGTGCAGGAGTTGACCGAGATCGTTCCCCTTGCCTTCGACCTTGCTGATAAGTACAGGAACCCCGTTATCATTCTGGGCGACGGGATGCTGGGACAAATGATGGAGCCCGTGAGCTTCGACAATATCAAGCCTCCAAAAGAATATCCCAAAGATTATATCCTGACGGGGGCAAAGGGCAGGCCATCGCGAATGGTCCGCTCCCTTCTCTTTGACACAAAAGAGGAGGAGGAGCATAACTGGAAGCTCTTTAGAAAATATCAGCGGATGGAGCAGAACGAGGTCCGATATGATACATTTCTTCTCGATGACGCGGAAATGGTCGTAATCGCTTACGGCATCGGGGCGCGGATAGCGAAAGGCGCCATAAAGAGGCTGCGCCAGGAGAACCTGAAGGTAGGCATGATACGCCCCATCACGCTGTGGCCCTTTCCCGCGAAGATAATAAAGGAGGCCGCGCAGAACGGCGCTGAATTTTTTGTTTTCGAGATGAGCGCCGGACAGATGGTGGAGGATGTGAAGCTCGCGCTCGAAGGAAAGGGGCGCATCCATTTCTACGGCAGGCCCGGCGGCGTAATCCCCACGCCTATAGAGCTGTTCCGGGTGATCTCGCGGCACTATTATCAATCCCGCAGGGGGAAGAAGTGAATCGCAAAGGGAAATCTTAGTTTTGAACATTCGAAATTTGGATATCTTTAGAATTTCACGAGGTGGTTGTAATTGAAACAGGTTTATGAACGTCCAAGATCCTTGAAGCCGGCACACTTCCACTATTGCCCGGGGTGCGGCCACGGCATCATAGGGCGCCTGATCGCTGAGGTCATCGACGAGATGGATCTGCGGGAGAAGGCAATATGTGTGGCCCCCGCGGGATGCGGAATGCTGGTCTATAATTATTTCGATATCGACACCCTGGAATCCGCCCACGGAAGGGGCGCCGCAGTAGCAACGGGGATCAAGCGCGTGAGGCCCGGGAATCTTGTTTTCTCATACCAGGGCGACGGCGACCTCGCGGCGATAGGCACGGCAGAAGGTTTTCACGCTGCGAACCGCGGTGAACCGATCACGATCATATTCGTCAACAACGGCGTCTACGGGATGACAGGCGGGCAGATGGCCCCCACGACGCTCTCCGAACAGGTGACGACAACGACACCCTCCGGCAGGAACACGGTAACGGCAGGCCACCCGGTGAGGATATGCGAGGTGTTCGCGGTCCTCGACGGCACTGCTTACCTGGAACGGGTGGCGGTCAACAAGCCCGCTGCGATCGTGAAAGCGAAAAAGGCGATCACAAAGGCCTTCAAGGTCCAGCTGAACGGGAAAGGATTCTCCCTCGTAGAGATACTTTCGCCATGCCCGACGAACTGGAAGATGAGCCCCATAGAGTCTTGCCGGTGGATCGATGACGTGATGGCAAAACAATTCCCGCTCGGTGTCGTCAAGGATGCAACATGACCATAAAAACGATCTTTTCCGGATTCGGCGGACAGGGTGTTCTCTCCATGGGTTTTACCCTTGCAAACGCAGCCATGCTCGAAGGGAAGTATGTGACCTATCTCCCGTCTTACGGCGTCGAGGTGAGGGGAGGGACGGCGAACTGCACTGTCGTTGTCTCCGATGAGGAGATCGCCTCGCCTGTCGCGTCAGAGCCTGAGTTCGTGGTCGCCATGAACCAGCCGTCTTTTGCGAGGTTCCAGAGCGTGCTCCCTTCAGGGGGGCTTATATGCGTCAATTCCTCCATCGTGAACACAACATCAGCGAGGGGGGATATTGAAGTTCTGACCGTCCCCACAAGCGAGCTGGCGGAAAAGATGGGCACCATAAAGGTAGCCAATATGATAATGCTCGGCGCATTTTTAAAGGCAAGCAATATGATTTCCTTCGATCTTATGCTTAACAACCTCCAGGAGATCCTTGGAGAAGGAAAGGCGAAGATGATAAAGCTCAACAGGCAGGCCCTTGAAGCGGGTTATGCATTCGTAAAGGAGTAGCCAGATGGTAATAAAGCAGATATCAGTCAGCCTGGAGAACGTCCCCGGCGCCCTTCACAGCATAAGCGAGATCCTGGGAAGAGAAGGGGTGAACATCAGGGCGATCTCTGTTGCCGATACGTCGGATATAAGCACCGTAAGGTTTGTTGTGGACGACCCTGAGAAGGCGAAGAACATCCTTAAGGCGAACGGCTATGCGCCGAAGGAGACCGATGTGATCGCCGTGGAGACCCCGGATCATCCCGGCGGCCTGCTTGCGGTATTGAGGCCCTTGAAGCAGGCGGGGATCAATGTCCATTACCTCTATCCTCACCTCGGGCGCATCAGCAACAACGCCATTGTCATCCTCGGCGTCGACAGAACGGAGGAGGCCCAGAAGGTCCTGCAGCAGAACTGGGTCCGCACCGTCGGGAAAGAAGTGTACAGCATATAGCAGCTTGCAGATTTTATCTTCCAGCTATCAGTTCTCAGCGATCAGCAACAAACCTCTTTGGTTGAGCTTATCCGGCCTGTTTTGTTTTAACGTTGAACGTAGAACGTTGAACAAATATTTTCTTCTGCCTCACGACTTTTATTCGGATTAAAGTTTTATATATCCTTGCTTGTACTGGGATGCGACGCAGTATTCGAGATATTTCATGACCGTATCTTTTGGCGTATAGGCTCCTGAGTGGCCGTCGCAGAGCATGTCCGCCTCCAGGGCGAACAGGGCCTGGACCGATTCCATCCAGGCGTCGGGGTCGCAATCGAATTCTTTAAGAAGAGGAGCGGCAATATCCTGGGCAAAGAGCGTTCTGTTGCCGTTATTGTCAAGGTAGACCGAGATGGATCCGGGGGTGTGGCCTGGAGTGTGGATCCAGTTGAGATCCTGCCCGCCGATAAACAAACGGCCCTTATCGCCGGAGAGCTTTGTATCCACCCGGAGGGGCTGAAGGTCGACATTAAAGCAAAATGCTGCTGTAAGCCTCGTGTCGGCCCGCCCGACGATTGCTGCATCCAGTGCGTGCATGACGAGTCGTGAGCCGAACTGCGACTGGAAGAGGTGGGCGGCCCCTATGTGGTCTACGTGGCAGTGGGATAAGATGACCGTTTTGATCTCCCCGGGATCAAAACCGAGGCGATCGATATTCTGCACCATGCGTTTGAACCCCAACCCCGTACCGCAGTCAATAAGCGCCAGTTCGCCGAAGTCTAAAAGATAGGCAAGGCCATCCCGTTCGTCCGAGAGGTCGAGCCCGCCCACGCGGTATATATTGTCCGTTATCTGCTGCGGACGCATGGATGATCCTCTCAGTTTCTACCGTGTCACGGCCCGGACATATCCGGACCTGCCTGTCCTGCGGTCAACGGCAAGCAAGGTGATCTGCTGGTTCGGCCTCATGGCGGCGACGAGCTCGATAAAATTTTCAAGCCCTGTGATCGCCTGGCCGTTCACTTCAAGGATCATATCGCCTTCTTCAAAGCCTACCTTTGCGAGGGGGCCGTTTGGCTCGACCTTTGTGATGACAACCCCTCCGGCAGTAGACTTAAATTTGCCTGCATCCTTTTGCTGCAGCGCCCTTACCTCCACGCCAAGGCGGTCCTTCACGGAGCCGGCGAGCACCCTCGCTGCCTCCTGGGGGCTGCCGATCCTGGCGGTCAGGTTCAGCCTTTTGCCGTCCCGGAGCACAACGATTTTGACTTCTTTGCCGATAGGCGTAATAGCCACTTCATTGCGAATTGTGTTCGAATCGGGTATGTTTTTGCCGTTGTATGCGACGATCACGTCGCCTTTCTTCATGCCGGCCCGTTCAGCAGGCCCTCCCTTTGCCGCTTCAGCCACGTAAGCGCCTTTAAGGACCTCTATCCCCCGTTCTTTCGCAAACTCGGGCGTAATGTCCTGCGTTCCTATCCCGAGCCATCCGCGCTCGACCTTCCCGTGGCTTATGATCGTCTTCGCTATGTGTGTGGCTATGTTGCTCGGTATGGAAAGACCTATCCCTTCAAAACCGCCTGACGAGGAGACGATGACGGTATTGATCCCTATCACTTCCCCGTGGAGATTGAGAAGGGGTCCGCCGCTGTTGCCGGGGTTAATGGCGGCGTCGGTCTGGATGAAGTCCTGGTAGCTGCTCGGGTCAGTGATGCCGCGGCGGTGTTTGGCGCTGATGATCCCCTGGGTGACGGTCTGAGTCAATCCTCTCGGATGGCCGATGGCGACGACCCATTCGCCTACCTCGGCCTTGTCCGAATCGCCAAAGGTTACGTAAGGCAGTTGTTCTTTTGCCGCGATCTTGATAACGGCAAGGTCTGTCTTCGGGTCGCTCCCGATGAGCTTTCCTTCGAACTTCCGCCCGTCGGAGAGGAGCACGTCGATCTTCGCCGCCCCGCCGGCCACGTGGTAGTTTGTCAGGATGTGTCCGCCGGCATCGATAATGATCCCTGTGCCTACGCCCCTTACATCGCGCTCATAATTTCTCGGCGTATTGGGTATGCCGAAGAAGAAACGGAAGAACGGATCATCATCAAAGGGAAGCGCAGGGCGCACCTGCTCCTGGCGGCCGGTGACCTCGATATGGACAATGGACGGGATCGTCTTTTTTGCGACCTGTATGATCGCGTTGCTGAAGTCCGTGGGAAGAGACCTCTTTTCAGCGGCCTGGGAAAGGGAAAGGCAGGTAAAAACAAAGATGAGGCACAAAGAAATGATCGGAAGCATTCCGGATCTCTGAATATTAAAGATTTGACGGATCTTCACTGAATCCTCCTCTTCTAATGAAGTTTGTCAAGCATAACTTTATAATCTGTTAAAGTCCTTATTCGTTGTGGCGGCCTCCTGCCGTTATATATCATAAATAAGACCTGAATATTACAAGGTCAACCCTTGTCCTGAAGAATAATAGAGAAATCCTAACCTCACCGTCCCCTCTCCTCCC
>DIFC01000030.1:21280-29850 GCA_002418945.1 Deltaproteobacteria bacterium UBA5758
AGGGTGAGGGGGGAACGATGCTGCTGCACCAACTATCCTTTGACCCCCGCCGGAGAATGGTCGCAGCGCACCGTCCCCTCTCCTCCCTCCGGAGAAGGGTCGTAACATCACCGTCCCCTCTCCTCCCTCCGGAGAAGGGTCGTAACATCACCGTCCCCTCTCCCCTTTGCGGGAGAGGGTCAGGGTGAGGGGGGTTAAGCGTGAACAGCCTGCCCTCCGCCTGAATACGGTTTACTGCAGGGTGTAATCTGGTTTATACTGAAACTCGAGGTGAACACATGGACTTGCAGCTTTTCATAGAACTTTATCGCCTCTGGGAACCTGTATATCCGCATCTCGCGAAGGATATCCGCGAGATGTACGGACGTGACGACGGCAATGTTCTTGAGGTGGGACCTTTCTGCGGCACGATATTCGAATTATGCAGGAACGGTACAGGTAAATCCTTCTCAATGGGGATATTCCCGCCAGGAATGGCCGAATTCTTCAGTGGGGAAGCGGAAAGACTTGATCTTGACAAGAGGGTAACGATGATAGCGACCGATCCCGCCCTGGCGGGCATGGAGGACGACAGTTTTGATCTCATTGTATTCCGGGGGGCGTTGTTTTTCCCGGAGATCTTCCGGACAGATTTTCGCGCTGTCTACAGGGTGCTCAGGGATCGCGGGCTGGCCGTTGTCGGCGGAGGCTTCGGAAGGTCAACCCCTCCGGCTGTCATAGAACAGATCGGTGAACGGTCAAAAGAGCTCAATATGCTCCTCGGAAAGACAGGAAAGGACGAGAAGAGGCTGTTAAAAGACATTGAATCCTGCGGCTGCGGCATCAGCGGCAGCGTTGAAATCCTTTCAAAAGGGGGCCTGTGGGCAGTGATCCGCAAGGAATGAATGGCTACATCTACAGTTATTCCCCTATGATCTTGACGAGGACGCGCTTTTTTCGTCTTCCGTCAAACTCCCCGTAGAATATCTGCTCCCAGGGGCCGAAATCAAGCTTGCCCTTCGTTATGGCAACGACCGCCTCCCTCCCCATTATCTGGCGCTTCAGGTGGCCGTCCGCATTGTCCTCGCCCACGTTGTGCCGGTAATGTGCAACAGGTTCGTGGGGAGCGAGCTTTTCCAGCCACGCATCGAAATCATGATGAAGCCCTGACTCGTCGTCATTAATAAATACCGAAGCGGTTATGTGCATGGCATTGATGAGGGCGAGTCCCTCTTTTACGCCGCTTTCGCGCAGACACTCCTCAACCTGCGGCGTGATATTGATAAAGGCTCTCCTGGCGGGTATGTTAAACCAGAGTTCCTTGCGGTAGCTTTTCATGGTATTCTCCTATTGCTTCCGCTATAACCTTAATGCCCCGCATTTAGCGCATTTATGGTAATTTAACCTTATTCTCCCCCCGCGGGATAGGGTCATGACCATACCCTACACTATAATTAAAACGGTTTATGAAGTTTTTTCGAACGCGCTTTTCGGTGCAGCGCAGATCGGGCACTGCCAGTCATCCGGCAGTTTATCGAAAGGGACCTTCTCACTCTTCTCGTCGTACTGAAAACCGCATATCGTACAGGTGTAGACCATACCGTACCTCCTCATATTATTTTTATTTTTCGCGCTCTTCTTTCCTATCTTTCTTGCTACATGTCTTGCATACGCCGTAGAAATCGACATGGTTCCCGATGATTTCGTAGTCCCCTCTCTCCTCTTCGGAGAGGTCCAGGGAGAAGTCTCTGTGGACATCCACAATCTTTTTGCAGTGAACGCATATAAGGTGATGGTGGGGTACAGGGTTGGGATCAAAACGCTTCTTATCCGGATCGATAGAAAGCTCCAGAACCATGCCTTTTGTTTTCAACATATCCATGGTGTTGTAAACCGTAGCAAAGGACATTGTGGGAAATCTTTCGATGACCGCCTTATAGACGTCGTTTGCTGACGGGTGTGACCTGTTGCCGTCAAGATACTCAAATATTGCCATCCGCTGCGGGGTCAACTTCATTCGCTTCTTGCCGCTTACATTTAATTTTTTCTTCATAGTTACCTCTAAATTAGAATACTTTTAATTTAATAACAGTATGCATCTTTGTCAAGAAAAAATCATTCTTTTTAACGGCAACGGCCTATTGTATAGGGGCAATGACGAAGATAAAAGGGTCCCAGAGCATGTGAGAGATGAGAACAGGCACCAGGCTTCCTGTATACCAGTAAAGCCCGCTCCAATATATGCCGCAGATAAAGGCAGCAAGGATAAGAACGGGGTTGCCCGTTGACAGGTGCACGGCCGTATAAAGGATGACCGTGAAAAGGAGCGCAGCGCCTTTGCCCCACCTCTCCTGAAAAGACCTCTGGACAAAACCGCGCCAGTAGATCTCCTCCCCGAAGCCGATGGGAAAGAAGAGCAGGGCGGCGACAAGGTATTGGGGCAGCTCCGCTCGGCTTGCATATATGGCGCTCAGGTTCTCGGCCCTCTGCGGGAGCAAACCGGTATACGTATTCGCGAGGATGAGCACCTGGTGGCCCAGCCAGAAGATCCCGTAGAGGACTATGGCGGCGAAAATGCCGATGCCGATGTTTCGCATTCCCCACTCTCTTTTTTGCCACGGGACCTTCCCTGCGGCAAAGGAAATGGCGCTGAGAAGCGCCGTGTTGAATGTCATTGTAAGCCAGAAGTTAAAAGGCCTGAGAATAAAAGTTGTATGCCAGAGGAAAAAGGCGAGGAGGACGCTGAATATTAAGACCAACATAAATTACTGCATCAGGTATTGTGCAAGGAGAGAAAGGAGGAACAGGCCTCCGAATGCCGAGTGAAGCTGTGCCGTGGCGGCATCGATCATGACAAACTGCTGCTCCGGCTGCCGCTCTTTCGAATGGACAAGCTTGATGAGCTTTATCGCCAGCGGAAGTGAGAGAAGTGTCACAAGGGCGATCGGGGGAAGCTGTCTTGCAAGAATTAGTACGATTACGGAGAGGTATGAGCTGAGGACGAGGCCGTAGTACATAAATTTCGCATTCTTTTCCCCGATGAGGATCGCGACGGTCTTGATGTTCACCACGGAATCATTCTTTATGTCCCTCAGATTATTTCCGTGCAGAACGGCATCGACGAGAAAGGCGAAAGGGATGGCGTACAGGATCGGCCCCCAGGAGAATTGCTGGATCTGGACGTAGTATGTGCCAAGGGTCATTGCCGGCCCGAAGGAGATGAACACGGCGATATCGCCGAGCGCGCGATACTTGAAGGCAAAGGGTTTCACCGTGTAGAAAAACCCCAGTACCGCTCCGATGAGGATGAGCCAGAGAAGTACCTTGCCGTTCAGGATCGAGAAGGCGAGATAAACGCCGATCGATGCGGCGATGATATACACGACGATCGCCCCTGTCAGGATCGTCTTTGGCTCCGCGAGCCTTCCTGTAAGGACGCCGCTTGAACCGAAGGTCCCTTCGCGGTCGACCCTGTTCTTGAAATCAAAGTAGTCGCCGACCAGGTTGGCGCCCGCATGGGCGAGAACGCAGCCGATCATGGTCAGAATAAGGTTGAGCCAGTGAAGGCCGAGGCCGGGGTTTTCCAGCTTTACAGCGATCGCCCCTATGATCGGGGGGAGAACGCTCATCGTAAATGTAAAGGGGCGGGAAGCCCGCCACCAGACAGAAATGTGCGACATTGCTACCTCCGGCAAATAATATAATATTTTCAAGCGATTTCAGCAAGCGCTATTTGCTGCCCCGCTTTCGTTGACATAGTTGTCTTTTTTCTATACATTAAACATAAGTGCAATGAAAATAGGCGTGCTCTCCGACACCCATCTCACAAGCGTCACGGAAGGCTTCAAAAAAATGGTGAAAATGCAGTTCGGCGATGCGGATATGATAATCCACGCCGGCGACATGACGTCCGTTGCTGTCTACGATTACCTCTCCAACTGGGACCTGAAGGCGGTCAGGGGCAACATGGACGAACACGATCTTGGGGCGCTCGTCCCTTTGAAGCGCATTGAGGTGATCATGGGAAAGAGGATCGGGATAATCCACGGCAGGGGGTCGCCCCATAGCATTGAGGACGTTGTTTCCGGGGAGTTCAACGACGTCGACATCGTCGTCTTCGGGCACTCCCACGTACCGGCGAATAGACAAAGGGGAGGAATGATCATGTTCAATCCCGGGAGCTACAGGGGTTCCTATTCGCAGAAAGGCACGATAGGCATGATCGAGATAGATGAAGGCGGAGGGATAACCTTCCGGCATATTGAGGTATAAGTGGGCTCCCTCTATCTCTCCTTCCTCTGGCATATGCACCAGCCATACTACAAGAACCTCTATACCGGGGAGTACCTCCTTCCCTGGGTCCTGCTTCACGGCACAAAAGATTATTTTGATATGGCGGCAATGCTGAAAGGGTTTGATGGGCTGAAGCAGAATTTCAACGTCGTCCCCTCCCTCCTCCTCCAGCTCGCCGATTATGAGAACCTGGATGTGAAGGATACCTATCTTGAGGTGTTCAAAAAGCAGCCGAAAGACCTGACAGACGACGATAAGATATTCATCCTCACGAATTTTTTCAACGCCAACTGGGACAACATGATCAAGCCCCACCCCCGGTTTTATGAACTGCTGAACAGGCGCGGTTTTTATTGCCCCAGGGATTCCATTGACAAGATCAAGGATTATTTTAACGATGAAGACTTCCGGGACATCCAGATCCTGTTCTTTCTTGCCTGGATAGACCCGTCGTTTTACGATCAATACGACAGCCTGCAGTATCTTAAGAAAAAGGGGAGGGCCTTTTCCGAGGAGGATAAAGGTATCCTTGAGGAGGTGCAGAAAAAGATCCTCCAGGGCATTGTACCCCTTTACAGAGAGCTCGCATCAGCCGGCATCATAGAAGTATCCACCTCCCCCTTCTACCACCCGATCATACCGCTCCTTATCGACAGCAGGATCGCCAGGGAATCGATCCCAAACGCGGCTCTTCCGGAAAGGCTCTTTGCAAAGCCGGAAGACGCCTCATCCCAGATGGAAAAGGCCATAAGGCTCTTCCGGGGGCTTTTCGGGGACGCGCCGGGAGGCATGTGGCCCCCCGAAGGGTCTGTCAGCGACGACGCCCTCCGTTTGTATATCGAGCATGGCGTAAAATGGCTCGCCACTGATGAGGATATACTCTTCCAAAGCCTCAAATCAGATGCGAGGAGGGACGGGAGCGGATTTTTGACGAGCCCGGAGCTTCTTTACAAACCATATAGGTACGAGTATAACGGCGGACACATCGATATGATATTCAGGGATCAATCCCTCTCCGACCTCATATCATTTCACTATTCGCGGATGGACGCGAAAGATGCGGCGAACGATTGCCTGAGGAGAATAAAGAGGATAGGAGATTCGGTAAAAGGAAGGATCAAAAGGCCCCTTGTCACCATAGCGATGGACGGCGAGAACGCCTGGGAGGGCTATAAGAACGACGGGCGGGATTTTTTTAATTATCTCTACGAGGGGATCTTAAAGGAAAAGGATATTGTCCCCGTCACCATATCGGAATATCTCAGGGAGGCGGAGGACACGGTGGGCTTCTCCCGCTGTTTTGCGGGCTCGTGGATCGGGCATAACTTCTCCATATGGATCGGCCACGTTGAGGACAATGCGGGCTGGTCGATGCTTTCCGAAACGAGGGATTTCCTGGAGGGCGCGGACCCGGATAAAAAGAACAAGGACGCCTGGGAGTCCATCTATATCGCCGAAGGGAGCGACTGGTTCTGGTGGTACGGCGATGAGCATTCCTCGGAGAACGACGAGATCTTCGACCTGCTTTTCCGGGAGAACCTCGCCAACGTGTACCGGTTTCTCGGGAAAGAGCCGCCCGAGATCCTCAGCATACCCATCATCATCGAAGACCGCGAGGCAAGGCCGGCCAGGGAGCCGATAAATTTCATCGGGCCGATCATCGACGGGAGGGTCACGAATTACTTTGAATGGATAGGGTCAGGGTTTTTCGAGGGGAAGGGCCACGGGACGGCCATGCACGAGGCCGTTACCCTGATCAAGGGGTGTCATTACGGGTTCAACGCGGCCTCGCTCTTCCTGAGGATCGATGTCGACCACGCCTTTATAGCGGACGCTGCCGATGTTTCATTTGAAATCAACCTGATGGCAAAGGAGAATTTCAAGATCGTCTATTTCATCAAAGACGGCAGGCTTGACACGGCCCTGCCTGTTTCGGCAATGTTTGCAGACATTATGGAGGTGGAGGTTCCCTTCAGCGCCCTCGGGGTTGAGAAGAACGAAACAATCGACGCATGGTTTACCCTCAAGACGAACGACATGTTCGTGGACAGGATACCGAAGAGGGGGTACATTTCCATCAAGGTCCCGTCAGAGAACTTCGAGATGGAGATGTGGTACGTGTAACCGTCCCCTCTCCCCACGCGGTAGTGCGGGGTAACGCTGTCCCCTCTCCTCCCTCCGGAGAAGGGTCGTAACATCACCGTCCTCTCTCCCCCTCGCGGGAGAGGGTCANNGGTGAGGGGGGAACGATGCTGCTACACCAACTATCCTTCGACCCCCGCCGGAGAGTGGTCGCAGCGCACCGTCCCCTCTCCTCCCTCCGGAGAAGGGTCGTAACATCACCGTCCCCTCTCCCCCTCGCGGGAGAGGGTCAGGGTGAGGGGGGAACGATGCTGCTATACCAACTATCCTTCGACCCTTGCGGGAGAATGGTCGTAGCTCATGTCCCCTCTCCTCCCTCCGGAGAAGGGTCGTAACATCACCGTCCCCTCTCCCCTTTGCGGGAGAGGGGACGGTGAGGGGGGAATAATCACTCTGCGTGGCAGTTCATTGTAGTTAGGATTTAGTGCTTCGAATTGAGAAATTATTATTTTACCGACACGACGCTCTCCGATATCCACCCTTCCCTATTTTCGTAAAGGATGACCTTGTACCATTTGGCATTGCTCTTATCGGACTGCTCCCCTACGACCCTCAGGGTCGCCCCTTTGAATATCATCCCGATCCGGAGGGATTCCAGGCCTGGCGCTATCCGCACGTTCGCGGCGTCCTTTATGACAAGAGCCTGCCTCATTTGCGGTTGGACTTTTTGTGGCGCACTTTCCGCTTTAGGTTTTTCGGGGGTTGTTTTCGCCTCCGGTGTCTTAGCAGCCGGTGGTTGGGGCTCCTCTTTTTTGGAAGGCGCCTCTGTTTTTGCCGGTGCTTCGGTCTTTATTTGCGCCTCGGTTTTTAGGGGAGCTTCTGTCTTCGGCGCCGGTTCGGTCTGAGCGACGGCAACTTGCTTCTGAGCCGTCACGGTCTTTTTTACAAAGAAGCGGTCCATTGTCCCTGTTGAGACAAGGTAGTATCCGATAGCGCCAAGGACCACGACGAGAATGATAACAATGGCAGGGGCCATGTAATTTGATCGAAGCCCACGTATGTCGTTCTGGCTTTTGACAGATCCGAGGGAGATGCTCTCCTCGAGGAGCACCTTTGACACGACGTGGCCGTCAACGGTGTGCGATGACTGGGCATAGATGGCGAGAAGGCACCGATCGCAGATGTAATTGATGAGCCTGGGAAACCCCTTCGACGCAATGTGTATCAGCCTCACCGCCCTGTCCTGGAACTCGAGCGGCCCCTTCGATCCCGCCCTATAGAGGCGGTAGTTGATGTAGGACTTCACCTCGTTCAGCGTGAGCGGCTCTATGCCGTAAGTGACGGTGATCCTCTGCGCTAGGTGCCGCATATTCTGCGCCTTGAGCTTTTCGAGAAATTCAGGTTGGGCAAAGAAGATGGTATGGAGGATCTTCTGCTTGTCTGTCTCGATGTTGGACAGGAGGCGTATAAATTCGAGCAGCTCATAGGAAAGGAGCTGCGCCTCGTCGATGACAAGGACGTTTTCCTTCCCGCTTCTGAACTCTTCGAGGAGGAAGAGCCGCAGCGTGTCGTAAAGCTCTTTGTTCGTAGAGGGGATGTCCTGAACGGAAAACTCCCTGAGAAGCTCTTTCATGAACTCCATGTCGTCGGTGACGGGGTTGAGGATCAGCGCCGTGTTGTAGGATTCGCGGGGGAGGGAATTGATGAAGATGCGGGAGACCGTTGTCTTGCCGGACCCTACGTCGCCGTAAATGAGGGCGAACCCCTCCTTCTGGGAGAGGAAGAAGTTCAGGTAATCGACGGCCTTTTTGTGCTCGTTTGACTCGTAGTAGAAGGCGGGGTCAGGGGACATCCCGAACGGTTTTTCAGTGAAGCCGAAATATTCGAGATAAGGTATCTCCATATCAATACAACTATGACACAGTAGAAAAAATATTGCAATCACCAAACACCAATAACCGGTTCAATCTGAACGCCCCCGCAGCAACACCGTCCCCTCTCCCCCCGCGGGAGTTCCCCATAGTCCCCTCTCCCCACACAGGAAAGGGTTAGGGCTTCAGCAACATAGTCCCCTCTCCCCTCGCGGGAGAGGGTCAGGGTGAGGGGGATGATCTACAGGGTCAGGGTGAGGGGGCTTACTGCAACTGCCACGATCTGCCTTCATTACAATTTACTTGCATTGAAAGCGCAGGTGAGTATAATTGAAGCAAATAAAA
>DIFC01000030.1:29899-31655 GCA_002418945.1 Deltaproteobacteria bacterium UBA5758
TAGGATCGGACGAACATGCTATTATCAATCATCATTCCCGCATACAACGAGGCAAACTTCATCCATGACGTGATCAGAAGGGTGCAGGAGACCCCCTACGAGAAGGAGATCATCATCGTTGATGACGGGTCCGTTGACGGAACCAGGGACATCCTGAAGGGCCTCACAGACCCCAACATCACCGTAGTCCTACAGGAGGTGAACCAGGGTAAGGGAGCGGCTCTCCGTGAGGGCTTCGCGCGCGCGAAGGGCGACATCGTCATCATACAGGACGCTGACCTCGAATACGACCCCCGGGATTACCCGAAGCTCCTTGAGCCCATCCTCGAAGGAAAGGCCGATGTCGTCTACGGGTCGAGGTTCCTCGGCGGGCCCCACAGGGTACTCTATTTCTGGCACTACGTAGGGAATATGGGAGTGACGCTCCTGTCCAATATGTTCACCAACCTCAACCTCACCGATATGGAGACGGGATACAAGGTCTTTAAAAGAGAGGTGCTTAAGGACATTAAGATCGAATCCAACAGGTTCGGCTTCGAGCCCGAGATCACCGCGAAGATAGCGAAGAAGCGCTGCAGGGTCTTCGAGATCCCCATATCCTACTACGGCAGGAGCTATGAGGAAGGGAAGAAGATCACCTGGAAGGACGGCATCAAGGCCTTCTTCACGATACTCAAACATAATCTGTTCAGGTAGCTATACACCCGTGAGGCATAAATCGTCAGGCGTTAGGCGAGAGAAAAACCCGTTCAACGTTCTATGTTCAACGTTCAACGTTAAAAAGCGACAGGAAGAGGTCGCCGCGTCGCTCACGCCCTGCAGGATGGCATCATTGTTCCCGCTCCCCTGGCGGGAGAGGGCCAGGGAGAGGGGGGGAGTGATACGGACAAGCTTCTTCGCCTCTCGACGGTTTGCTACAAGGAAGGCCCGACTATGTGCTAATGACGTATCCGGGATTAATTCTCTTGACTTTACAGTAAAATAGTTTTACTATCTTACTGTAAAAGTAAACCAATGCATGAGGTGGGAGCATGAGGGCAGCAACGATATCCTCAAAAGGCCAGATCGCCATACCGAAAGAGGTGCGCGACGCGCTTCATATTGAGACGGGAGACCGTTTTACCATCGAAGTGTCGGGGAATAATATTGTTTTAAAGCCCGCGGTAACAATAACCGTGCCGAAGGAGCAGGCATACTTCTGGACACAGGATGTGCAGGAGAAGCTGCGGGCCGCCGAAAGCAACTTTCAAAAGGGCAGGGCGAAGAACTATTCGCCGGATGCGCTTGCCAGGGAGCTTGAGAAGCGCAGATGAAAGACATCGTGATCAGCGTCGAGCCGGGGTTTTTCTCTCAATACGATGACCTTCCGAAAGACATTAAAAAGAAATTCATAAAACAGATAAGCTTCCTGCGATCGAACCCCATGCACAAGTCGCTGCAGGTCCACCAGATAGAGGGCACGGACTTTTGGGAGTTCTACGTCGACAGAGGCTATCGGTGTATCTTTAAAAGGGAAGGCAATATCTATAAGCTGTACTTTGTGGGAACGCATAAGCTTATTGACAGGATGTGACAGGTACTGAGCATAGGCTTGTCCTTTTTGTTACGATATGCTACAATTGTAGCAGGAGGTGTTTATGGGTATTGCAATACGCATAGATGACGATCTGTACGAACAGGCCAAGCAGAGCGCTAAGGCGGAATGCAGAACAGCCCCGCTGCAGGTCGCTTACTGGGCAAAGATCGGAAAGGCCGC
>DIFC01000030.1:31685-40907 GCA_002418945.1 Deltaproteobacteria bacterium UBA5758
ACAGCGGGGAGAGTTCGAACCCTTCGAGTTCAGCAAGAAGAAATGACTATCGTACAGTCCCCGTATTTTCGTCGAAGCTATAAAAAATTACACGCCAACCAGTTGACGGTCGTTAATGCGGCAATTAAGCGGATAGCATCAGAGCCGTCCTGCGGGGAAGAGAAAAAAGGCGACCTCGCGGGTGTCCGTGTTCACAAATTCCGCGTTCAGGACCAGCTTTACCTGCTGGCCTATGAGCATGACGGCAATACCCTGTATCTCCTCACCCTGGGCATTCATGAAAACTTTTACAGGGATTTGAAGAAGGGACGACGATGAGCTGCTTCCACGCGCCTCACGAATTATGGGTGTATCGCCTTGGCCGGTTTTACGTGGCTGTTTTTTTGATTTATATTGAAGATTTTCAAAGTAGCGTTATAATATTGATACAATAAAGAGGTTTGGAATGAGGAAACAGACTACTATTGAGAACATTGAGAGAGCCATAGAAAGCTTAACCCTGAAAGAACAGTTGAGACTGGTCGAGAAGTTAACACGGCAGTTGAGAAGGACTGTATTAACACCTAAAAAGGAACTCGACTGGGGGAAGCTCTACGGACTCGGCAAGGGACTATGGAAAGAAGATGCTCAAAAATATGTAAGCCGTTCGAGAGAGGATAGAGCGTGAGCCTCGAAGCAAACCCGCAATTCGGTCCCCTCGTGAAAGAGGTCGTGAAGGATTTTCAAACAGGAAGACTGATAGCTTTTTCTTCCGTGATAACACTCACCGAGGTCTTGCCTAAACCGATTGAGGCTGGAGACTTGAAGCTTGCCGGAAAATTGGCAGACTTTCTCAAATTCGGAGGCAATATCAAGCTGGTTGAGATAACCGAGGAGATTGCCGACAAAGCAGGGAAGCTAAGAGGAAAATATCCCGCACTGAAAACTATAGATGCGCTTCAAATTACCGCCGCGATTCATTTAAGAGCTGATGTCTTTCTTACAAACGATAAGAAGCTTAAAAAGGTAAAAGAGATCCAGATAATGGTTCTCAGTGATTACTTATGAGATCGCATGTAAGTTGCCGGCTTTCATCGATCAGTTGTCTGTTTCGAATATCGATTATCGAATATCGGTCTTGCTATGAGCCAATTTAAAAAGATTTTCTCTCTTCGCCCCTCGCACCTCGCTTCTCGCACCTCCGGTTTGTTCAGTCTTTTTTTTCATAACATGGAACGTAGAACGTTGAACATAGAACGGTCTCAAAAAGGTTTCACCGCACTGGAGCTTATTATCGTCATTATGGTTCTTACCGTCCTTGCCGCCTCAGTCATTATAAAGAATCCTTTCTCCATTCAGGATTATTCTGCGATAGCGGCGGACCAGCTGATCGCCGATATTCGGTACGTTCAGATGAGGGCGATGGGGGTGGGGAGTTCATACAATCTTTATTTTACCATTGGTTCAAATTCATATAACATACGTGATGCAAGCAATAATGTGATTGAGCAAAAAAACCTGCCGGGGAATATAACAGTAACCAGCACCACCTTGCCAGACAATAAACTTGCATTTAATACATTAGGGGAACCAACGTTTGGTACTACGGATAAAACTATTAGTTTGTCGGGCAGTGCAACCCCTATAACTATATACGCCATCACCGGGAAGGTTGAATGATAAGGGTGGGCGATCATAAAGGTTTTACCTTAATTGAGCTCATTATATTTATCATTATTGGCGCAATATTCGTGCCTGCGTCAATGTTGGCGTTTACAAGCGTCATGAACAGCTATTCAAGGCCTGATTATTATGTGAAAGCCAGATTCTACGCTGACAAGAGAATGGCGGAGATCACGAATAGACCGTATGATAGCATCCCGCCGGGTGTTTCAACTTTGTGTCCTGATAGCTATGCTACAGAAGCTTCGCCAGACAGTGATTATTCGACCAAGTGTACTATTATTTCGATCAACCGTGATTTAAGTGAGTTGCTAACCCCGGATCTTACGCTACCTTATAAAGATCCTTACAAACAAATAACGGTGGCTGCCAGACATTCCGGCTTGTTGAGCGATTATGTTATTTCAACGATAGTTACGAGAAGGCCAATACTGCCATGATGATTGAACACAACAGTAAAGGATTTACAATGATCGAGCTCATTATGGTAATAGTTGTACTCTCTATTCTCAGCCTGTTCACTTTTTCTTTTATGGATAATGCGATTAAAACCCACATGCTTGCCAAGGGACAGAGTACACTTTATGGTGAAGGTGTTTACATCATGGAGAGAATCACCAGGGAGCTGCGCGACGCAGTTAGTGTTGATACAACGGTTGTACCGCTGGCACCGGGTACATCAAGCACTTTAAAATTTACTAAGTTGCACACAGGGATTGATCCAAACACAATAGTAACTTTCACACAAAATGGCAGAAATTTATTCAGGAATAACACTATTATAGGTAGAAATATAAACATCTTCAAAGACGCGAACGATTATGGATTCAGCGTAATGAGAAATGCAGCATCCGGTACGGGTGACGAAACCATTACGGTTAAACTTAAACTAACAAGCCTTACAGATACTTCGATACCTGAATTTACGATAATAACAAGTATTACCCCGAATAATTACGGTACTAATCCTTACATAGGCCCGTCGTTTAAAGGTGATTATTATGAAGTCATCCAGTAAAAAAGGTTTTGCACTGATAACCTTGGTTATCGCTATGACGTTAATAGCAGTTCTTGGTGCCAGCTTTGTATCGATGATAGGTTCAAAACAACAGGGTTTCACATTCATGCTTAACGGGCACCGTGCAAACATGATAGCCAGGGCAGGCGTTGAGTGGGCGATACGTTATGCATCCGAAGGAACTGATGCAAGCGGTTTTAGCATCCTTTCTTCTAATCCGACATTGATGTTTTCAAAAAACTTCGGAGAAGGCTCGTTTCGTACGAGTTATAATGCCGCCACAGATGTTCTGACGGTCGATGGTACGTATCAAGGAATTACAAAAACAATAAGACTTTCCAATTTCTACCGATATTTAGCCATCGGTGATGTAAGTTTTCCTCTGTCCATGGCCAGTTTTAATCCGGCGGCATTGCAAGCCGGCCAATCGATCACCGTGAACCCAACGGGCGTAATAAGACTTGGCCAGGGAGTATCGAACACCTCTGGCGCCGTGTGGTATGGCGGGAATAGCGTTGCCGGGAATTGCGTCAACGGGGCATGTGATTTTGGAAGCGGTTTCAGGGCGTATTTTGTCTTTCAGTATGCCCCCGGCTCCAGAGGTGATGGATTTACCTTTGCAATAACGAATGGCGCTTACAATAACGCGAATTCTGTAGGCGGAGATTCTCAGATGGGAGAACTCATGGCGTACGGAGGAGATTCGCGGTTATACAGTGGCGGTTATATTGGATCATTCGTGGATGGTGCCGGAAATGGTTTAAGGCCGCCAAAATTTGCCGTTGAGTTTGACATCTACTCGAATACCGGCTGCCCCGCCGACTCCTGCGGTGCGAATAACAGATGCGACCCTTCAAACGAGCACCTGGCATATGTCTTCTGGGGGGATGATATCAGAATTGGCTGCAAGGATGATTACACCAGGTGGATGAGCTCCTTTTCGTTTCCGGCGAATACCGTTGTTTACGGAACTACGGGAGGAGGGACTACCTATCGGTATAGATTAATGAATGACTTAAAGACAGGGACAACTCAACCGACCTGGCCTGCTGGAAAAGGAAGCACTGTTACGGAATCGGGCGTGCAGTGGCAGGAATGTTCGTGGAGGGCATCTACAAACTATAATTGGGGCGAGGTTGTTGCTCCAGCTTCTTCAACTTCTTCAATTTCGGCCAATGGATTCTTCTTCCGGGTCTCACCGTGGCCGAGCTCAACGACTGGATTAGGGGAACCGACCTGGACAAACTGCATTAACTCTGGGGATGTGTGCTATGAAAGCTGGCCGGCAACGGCACGGTGGCAAAATGCAGCTTTTTATAGTTTTCCTGGTTACCCGGCGTTATCCGTTAATTATGCAACAAACTGTCGCACCTACGATGATAACAAGCATGCTGCCGGCACCGGAGCTGATGCGGGAAACAGCGAGAGCCGCACCGGTCCGACAAATGCAACGTCAGGCAGCAGCTACTACACAAGCCCGACCAACCCGACGACCTGGCTCGCAGACACAGCAAGCTCTACTACCGTTAATACTACGTATGCCTATAGGATGGAAGTGGTGCGCAATAGCGCAGCAGGAACGTATAGAATAAAATCATGGATCGCAGCCTGCGATCCCATATGGAAGGCATTTGCCGCTTACGCAATCAATGATCAGGCCAGGCCTACGGTGAACAATGGATATTATTATGTAGCTACTTCAGCAGGAACAAGCGGGGCCACCGAACCGATCTGGCTTCCAAGCGGGACTGTCACCGATGGGACGGTTACATGGGTACCAATTCGGATCCCTCCCGTATGGAACGCATCTACCGCTTACGCAATCGATGGTCAGGTCAGGCCCACGGTGAACAATGGGAACTATTATACCGCTAGGACAGCCGGAACAAGCGCTGCCGCCGAACCTAATTGGTCGTTACCAAATCCAGACGGAACCGTCACTGATGGGACCGTTACATGGGTACCAACTGCAATGCCTGTTTGCAACCAGTATACCTACGGAACCCTTGGCGATGTGCGATATGATTATACGGCTGCTAGCCCGACATTAGACAGAACTATCACCCTTGATGCAACATATAATGACGCATTCAATAAATTTCTTTTCGGCTGGACAACGGCATCCGGCGGAGCCACCCAAAAAGCGGATATATGGAAATTCAGGATGACTTTCAAGCCATAGACACTTGTCCCTTGGCCAATGAAAGGTGAATTTACCTTGTCCTGAACACTTGAAAGGTTTACTTTCTTGACTTTATCGGACGACATTGCTATATTCTTATAGTAAAGAAACCAAGCAGCGCAAATATCGGGGTCAGGTCTTTTATTTTAACATTTTCTTGCATTCCCGCCTGTTCTTTGCTATCCTATCTCCATGGCCCGCCCGCTCCGTATCGAATATCCCGGCGCCCTCTACCACGTCACCTCCCGTGGGAATGCCCGGCAGAAGATATTCAGAGACGATACGGACGGAACATATTTTTTTTGACCTTCTGGGAAAGGCCGTCGCGCGCTATCACTGGATATGCCATGCCTACTGCCTGATGGACAATCATTACCATCTGGTAGTTGAGACCCCCGAAGGCAGCCTTTCTAGGGGCATGAAGCATCTCAACGGCGTATGCACCAAGAAATACAAGATAAAAGACCTGACCCCAGCTTACCAGCTTACAGCTTAGCTCTTGACAATTGCTCAGAGCATTGAGTAAAATTACTCAATATAATGAGTAAATTGTAAATGACGAAGACAATCACATATAAGAGGCCGGTGTTTCGCGTGCTGTCACGGCGGGTCGCTGAGCCGCGAAGATTTATCCAGGCGGTCACAGGCCCCCGCCAGGCAGGGAAGACGACGCTTGTACGCCAGTTGATGGAAGAGACCGGAACGGGTCACTATGCATCCGCAGACGAGCCGGCCCCGAAGAACCGTTTGTGGATAGAGCAGCAGTGGGAGGCCGCCCGCATTGCAACCCTTAAGCAGCCGCGAAGAAAAGGGACGCTGATACTGGACGAGATCCAAAAGATCCCCAACTGGTCAGAAACGGTAAAAATCCTCTGGGACAATGACACCGCAAAGAGAGTCAACCTCCACGTGATCATCCTCGGCTCCTCCCCGATGCTTATTCAGAAAGGACTCACGGAAAGCCTTGCAGGCCGGTTCGAGATAATCCCCGTGAGGCACTGGTCATATCCTGAGATGAAAGACGCCTTCGGGTGGGGGTTTGAGCAGTACCTTTATTTTGGCGGTTACCCCGGGTCAGTCTCGCTGATAAACGATCAGCAGCGGTGGAGGCGATATATCTTTGATTCCCTGATAGAAACGACCGTCTCCAGGGATGTGCTGCTGATGGTGCGCATCGACAAGCCGGCCTTGCTCCGGCGTCTTTTTGAGCTGGGATGTCTATACTCCGGCCGGATACTTTCATATCAAAAGATGATAGGCCAGCTTCAGGATGCGGGGAATACGACCACCCTTGCCCATTACCTTGATCTTCTTAAAGGCTCGGGGCTGGTGACAGGCCTCCAGAAGTATGCAGGCCAGGCAGTCCGTCAGCGTGCTTCAAGCCCAAAGCTCCTTGCCTTAAATAATGCCCTTATGACGGCGATGTCGCATCTGAGCTATGATGAGGCAACGCGGAACGGCGAATTCCGGGGTAGGTTAGTGGAGACTGCCGTCGGGAACATGCTTGCAAACAACATCGTCGGCAAGGATATGGAGCTATACTACTGGGCCGAACGGAACCGCGAGGTCGATTTTATCCTTGCAAGGGGTGACGAGATCGTCGCGATAGAGGTGAAAAGCGGGAGAGCGAGGACGGCTTTACCGGGATTAGAGCTCTTCACCAGGACATTTCCGGTAAAAAAGAAGCTCCTTGTCGGCACGGAGGGCATCCCGCTTGATGAGTTCCTGTCAATGGATGTTGAGGTGCTGATGAAATGATATATATTATGCAATGTTATAATGCCACCTTGGAGGCGCTATGTCTCAATCAAATTTCTCTATGAAAATTGGCATGATACAGCATTTTCTTGTTGACATATCTCAGGAAACTATGCAAACATTGATAATATCATATGAAAACGGTAAAAATATAACCGGCAGGAGGGGCAAAAATACAGAATCTAAAAGGTTTAGAACATTGCTATACTGATATTTTGGATTTGTTTACGATGGGGCGCTCAGATATTAGCAATTTTACTGCCCGCTGTGCTATAATCAATACTTTTAGGAAGGCAATGTGGATATACTCGCCGTAGACATAGGGACTGTCAGCGTAAAATATGTAAAGGTCGGCAACGGGTCCGCAGTCTCGTCCGGGGTCTATACCTACAAAGGCAGCTTTGATGATCTCGAGATGATACTTGGCGATATCAAGATCAAGGAAGGAAACGACGTAGAAGTTGTCATAGGCATAAGCTCACAGGAGATCACAAAGAAGGCCTTTACCATCCCGATCCTTCCGAAAAAGGAACAAAAAGACGTCCTTAACTGGTCTACCACCAAGATACTGACCACCCCCCTTGACGACATGATATACGAGCACATAATGCTCGGCGCGATTGACGAGAAGGGGGTCAACAAAGACGAGGTCCTCTTTGTGGGGGCGCCGAAGCATTATATCAACAGTTTGATCTCCGTCTTTGAGCGCGTAGGCTTGAACGATGTCAGCATCATCGCCGATATCGCCTTTGCATATGTCAACGCCATAGGTGAGACAGGCGACGCGTCGACGGCGATCGTCGATGTCGGCGGACGGCGGACGGGCCTCTATGTAGCGAACGCAAAAAGGCTCATGTTTGCCCGGGAGATCCTCACGGCCTCGGAGAGCTTTTCCGATGCGCTGATGAGCGGGCCGGGGCTTTCCTACGATCAGGCAGAGCAATACAAGCGTGAAAAGGGTTTTGACGAGGAGCTTACGGAGATATTGCGGCTCCCCTTTGAGCGCCTTGAAGGCGAGGTCCTCCGGACTTTGAGCGTCTACAACCAGCGGTACCCTGACAAGCCGGTTTCGAAGCTGTTTATCACGGGGCGGGGATCGAAGATACCGGGATTCCTTGAAAAGATGAAGGAATCCTTCGTTGAAGAGGTGTCATCCCTTGAGGACGTACCCGGTATCGCAGCGGAGTATATACCGGCATATACGCTGGCAGTGAAGAGGGACGGGCTTCCTAACCTTTTGCCCGAGCGGCTGCTGCAGAAGGGCAGGGAGAGATCATACAAAAATCTGGTAATGATGGGGTCGATCGGCGTTGTTGTCATCCTTATCCTGCTGTCCTTTATGATGTGGGGTATGTTGAGCAACGCCAATCTGAAGTTCAACCTTGAAAAGGGCAACCTCGATAAGCTGAAGGAAGGGGTAAAACAACTTACCGCACCGGTCCAGGCCGGCATCAGCGACAGCGAGATCTTGATGGTCAAGAACGAGATTCGGAAAAAGGACCTCACCTTTGTGACGCTCCTGAAATTCCTTTCCTCGAAGATGCCCCGTGACGTCTATCTTACGTCAATCGAATTCGGCGAAGATGCCCCTTCGCCCCCCGCGGCCGGCGGCCAGGCGCCTGCTCAGGTCCTCCCGCCCCCAATCCCCGTAGGGCAGGGCGTTCCTGTCCCGAAGGTTGCCCCGGGATCGCCGGCACAGACAGCGGCAAAAATACCGGACTACCCGCTGGTACTAAAGGGTTATATCATGGGAGAGCAGGACGGGCTCGAATTGACATTATTTGACCTTATGCTTAATTTGAAAAGATCAGGTTTCGTAAAGGATGTTGAGCTTTCCAAAAAGGAGATGAAGCCGCTGAAAGGCAAGCAGGTCATGGAGTTTATTATTACATCACGGTGTATGAGATATGAACTTTAAGCCTATCTATGTGTGGTGCGGCATTCCTGTTGTCCTGATCATAATCTGGGCGCTGGCCGTATACCTCCCGCTCTCGACCCAGATAAGGAACAGAGGAAAGTCTCTCGAATCTGTCAATCAGGAGAGAAAGCAGGTGGAGGCATCGATCCTGACGTTATCCCGGCAGACAAGAACCGATGACAGATGGAAGGAATCTCTCGATGAGTTCAAGGCACAGGCGCCCTTGCTCGAAAAGATGCCCGATTTTATCAGGGAGATATCGAGATCGGCCCGAAACCGTGGCGTCATGATCGACAACGTGGTGAGTGTCCATTCTACGATCGATACGGGGGTGAAGTCCTATGTCGCCAACCCTGTTTTTGAGTTTGGTCTGAAAGGCGGGTTTCTCGAGACGGGAAGGTTCTTTGAGGATCTTTCAAACAGGGTCGCATTCAGGGGCGTTCAAAGGGCGCGCATCTCCTATGACGAGAAGCAGCACCCTCCGCTGGCCGGCAAATATACGATCGAGTTCAAGGCGTTAAAGGGGAAGATATTTGAAGGTAAGTAAGCCGGTTGTTATCGTAGGCATTATTGGAATACTCCTTGCAGGGTACATACATTTTTTCACCGGCAAGAAGAAGACGCCGACGCCTGTGCCTGCAGCGCCCGCCAAGGCAGCTCCGGCAGCGCCCGCAGCACCGGCGC
>DIFC01000080.1:0-207 GCA_002418945.1 Deltaproteobacteria bacterium UBA5758
CGGATGATTATCTTACAAAACCCTTTGCGTTTGAAGAACTCATCGCCAGGGTACGGGCATTGTTGCGGCGCACAAGAGACGCGGATGCAACGGTCATTCAGGTCGCCGACCTGACACTCGACCCTGTCAGGCGCACTGCCGCAAGAAGAGGTGAAGAGATCATCCTGACGCTGAAGGAATTCTCGCTTCTTGAATATTTCATGCGGA
>DIFC01000080.1:254-25340 GCA_002418945.1 Deltaproteobacteria bacterium UBA5758
TCATCGACGTCTATGTCAATTACCTGCGGAAAAAGATCGACGCCGGGCACGGTGTAAAGCTGATCCACACCGTAAGGGGCGTGGGATATATTCTGAAAACAGGGTAGACATGCGCTTACGCTCTATAAGGTTCAGGCTCACAATATGGTATACCGGCATTTTGGCTGTCAGCTTCCTTATTCTCGGAGGGATCACCTACTCTGTGGTGGCATATACACTCTATGAGGAGACGGATTCGGCGCTCAAAAGCGTTGCGATCGCCCTTGCCGAAAACGCAAAAGACAAGACGAGGGAATACTCGCCCTTTGATGTGGATGAGGTATTCCGCCGTTTTTTCGGCTTTCCGCCGGTTGAGCGCTATTTCGACTGGTTCGACCCGTTCGGAAATTTTGAAAAAGGCCTCTCGGGCCTGAAGGGATACCCTCTTACAAAAGAAGCAAAGGAGAACGCCCTGAGGGGCATCGCCACTTTTGAGACAATGACGGTTGCCGGCGCATATCCCGTCAGGATCCTCACGTGGCCCGTGGTCGAATCCGGAAGGCTTGTCAATGTGGTGCGCGTGGGCATGTCGCGAAAAGGCTTTTACAGCGCCATGTACCGCTTTCTTTTGATAGTCCTCGTACTCCTTCCCGTTGCGCTGGTGTTCGCCGGCGGGGGCGGGTGGATGCTCGCACGCAGGGCCTTGAAACCGGTTGACAGCATGACCGAAACAGCGAGACAGATAGGCGCGGGACAACTGAATGCGCGCCTGGAGCTTGCCGGCACAAAAGATGAACTTGACAGGCTTGCGGAAACGCTGAACGATATGCTCGGCCGCCTGGATGATGCCTTTGTGGAAATGCGCCAGTTCACGGCTGACGCCTCCCATGAGCTGCAAACGCCGCTGACCATTCTCAGGGGTGAGATTGAAGTAGCCCTCCGTTCACAGAGAGGCCCGGAAGAATACACGGCAATATTAAAAAGCGCGCTGGAGGAGATAGAAAGGATCTCCCGCATCGTCGAGGGACTCCTCCTCCTTGCAAGGGCAGATGCCGGGGTCCTCAGGATGGATTCGCAGTCCGTTGACCTTGTTCATCTTGTTGAAGAGGTACTGCATCAAACCGCTCCGCTTGCCCGGGAGAAATCGATAGGCCTGACCATGGGCAGCACTGAACCGCTCGAAACAACGGGGGACTACGCGCACCTGAGGCGCCTCTTTCTCAATCTTGTCGACAACGGAATAAAATACACCCCTCCCGGGGGCACGGTGAAGGTTTCAATTGAACGAGCGGGCGAAGCAGCGGTACTGAGCGTTAAAGATACGGGCCCCGGAATCCCCCCTGAGGAACAGGAAAAGGTCTTCCAGAGGTTCTTCCGGTCGCAGGAGGCGCGTTCCGCGGGACAGGGAGGATCGGGTCTCGGTCTTTCGATTGCGAAGTCCATAGCCGAAGCACACGGGGGGAAGCTCGAACTCGAAAGTATACCCGGCGAAGGAAGCGTGTTCAGGGTCTATCTTCCGTTGCGCTCACAGCCGGCCTAATGACCGTATATCGTATTTCGTATATCGCGGTTTCCAAGAAAACGTTCGGCGTAAAGCGTTCGGCGTTCGGCGAGAACAGCCGTAATTCGTGAGGCGTGACCGGATACTGGTCGCTGGATGCAGATTAAAAAGTTCTAATCCTGCTCTAATCTCATCTTAATCTTTCTCGATTACTATATCTACAGGGAAGCAAAAAACCCGGGATCCCGGAAGGGATGTTCCCGGAAAATCAGAACAGGAGGATGACACATGATGAATCAGATCAAACACTATTTCAAAGACAGGCATTTCGGGTTCCCGGCCCTCGTGGGGATAGCCTTCGTGTTCCTGCTCGCAGGTCTCCTCATGGCATCATCATTCAGGCTCACAGGGAATTCGCAGGCGCTTACCATTGCGGCGCCGGCAGCACAGGGTGCTCCGGCATCGTTTGCAGACCTTGCGCAGGACCTTGGCCCCGCAGTTGTCAATATCAAGGTGACCAAGATCCAGTCGGCAGGATTTTCTGGAGGGCCGGGGGTCCCGGAAGGACCTTTCGGGGATATGTTCAAACGGTACTTCGGTGATATGCAGCGCCCGCCAGCGTATAAGGCCCAGGGTGCAGGGTCAGGCGTGATAATAGGAAGCGACGGCACGATCCTTACGAACAACCACGTTGTGGAAGGGGCGAAGGAGATCGTTGTCACAATGAGCGATAAGCGGGAGTACAAGGCAAAGGTGCTCGGACGCGACCCGAAGACAGACCTTGCAGTGCTGAAAGTAGATGCCCCGTCCCCCTTGAAGTCGGCAACCCTTGGCGACTCCGATGCGCTGCGCGTAGGCGAGTGGGTCCTTGCGATCGGAAATCCTTTCGGGCTCAGCAATACAGTCACATCAGGGATCGTAAGCGCAAAAGGCAGGGTGATTGGCGCCGGACCTTACGATGATTTTATCCAGACGGACGCGCCCATCAATCCCGGGAATTCCGGCGGCCCCCTTTTCAATATGAAGGGGGAGGTAGTCGGCATAAACACGGCCATCATCCCGAACGGACAGGGCATTGGGTTTGCGATCCCCGTGAACACTGCGAAAATGCTTGTTCCACAGCTCGTTGAAAAAGGGAAGGTTACGCGGGGTTATCTCGGCGTCCAGATCCAGGACGTAACCCCGGAACTTGCCGCCTCTCTCGGCCTTGGAACGGCCAAGGGCGCGCTGGTAAGCGATGTGGTTAAGGACGGCCCGGCCGAAAAAGGAGGCGTCAAGCGCGGGGATGTGGTCGTGTCTTTTAACGGCAAAGAGATAAAGGATAGTCGCGCGCTGCCGTCGGTCGTTGCCTCAACGCCGGCAGGGAAGGAGGTGCCGGTGCGCGTGGTGCGCAACGGGAAAGAAACGTCACTGCAGGTAAAGATAGAAAGACTCCAGAATGAGGAAACCCCCGGACTGCCTGCAGAAGAAACATCCCAGGGCAAATGGGGCTTGAAGCTTAAGGATATGAACGCCGCAACAGCACACCAGTTGGGCATCAAAAAAAACCACGGCGCGCTGGTCGTCGGCGTCAGGCCGGGAAGCCCTGCCGAAGAAGCCTCCATCCAGAGAGGAGATGTGATCCTTGAAGTGAACCGCACACCGATAAAAACAGTGGAGGATATGAAGGCTGAGATAGCAAAGTCAAAAGATAAAGGATCCCTTTTGCTGCTTGTCGAGCGGAACGGAGGAACCATCTATCTTGTCCTGAAAGGGTAGCGTCCCTTTCCCCCTTAGATGAGCGAACAGCCGCCTGCGGTCGGGCGCCGACTGCAGGCGGCTAAAAGAAATCACTATGTCTCACAAAGTGGTTATATGATTTCTTCTAAATTACGAGAGCCGTGAATAACGCGATGAATCTCAATGGTTTTACCGCGAATAACATAGAATGCCAGGTAAGATTCGACAATAAGGACACGATATCCGAATTCTGTAAGTTTTTCGTCTCTGGGTATCCTGCCGAGAAGTGGATACTCTTTTAGTTTACGGATATGCCGGTCGAGTTTTTTGATGAACGCACCGGCACCGGCCGGATTATCGTCTGCAATCCAGTCAAAAATTGATGTGAGATCATCAACGGCTACAAGGAGATAACGAACTGTATATTTATTTGCCATGCATTCTTTTGCGCAGCCTACTCATAACCTGGGCATGGGTAAATCCCTTTTCCCCATCTGCAGCCTGAGCTTGGGCAACGGCAAGCTTTTCAAAAAGCTCTACCCTGGCCTTTAGTTTTTCATAATGTTTAATACTCATAACGACGAGGTCGCCCTCACCGTTTGTAGTGAGATAAACAGGCTCGTCCTGCTCATGACACAGAGAGGAAATTTCTCTTGTCCTATTGCGCAGACTTGAAATGGATTTTATTATCGGCATAGTCCCTCCCTGAGAGGCTGTTTTAGTTGTTTATATTTTAAATTAAAACTTAATTATGATAAAATCAAGTATAAATTTGCCGCACAGTCCGGACAACAAACTCACACCACTCAAGATTATCTGACATTTACCTGGAATCGTGTTTTCCCCACCAACACCATTCACGGTCTTTTGCCGGTCCGCAGATAGAAGAAATAATCTGCGAGGATGTCTGCGTGGTCGAAGGCGATCCGGTCGGGCAGCGACCTTTCCGTAAAAACCTCTGCCCTCCTCGCATCGTCCCTCCCCTTAAGCGCACCCATCCCGTCGGCGACGAACACTACCGAAACGGTATGGAAGCGCGGGTCCCTGTCCGGCTTCGAATAGGCGTGGAACTGTTCGATGAGCGTCACGTCGAGGGAGGTCTCTTCCTTTGCCTCGCGGACAGCGGCATCTTCGAGGGACTCGCCGATATCCACGAAGCCCCCTGGGATCGCCCAGCCGGGAGGAGGGTTCTTCCGTTCGATCATCACGATCCCGCCCTGGTAGCGGATGATGATATCAACAGTGAGGAGTGGAGTTTTTAATTCAGCCATCTGTTCTTTACAAACTTTATCACTTATGGTATTCATCTGCAATCATGGATTTCGATATCATTATCGACAGCCACACGCACTGGGGCCCGTCGATCACGCTCGGCACCGGCGTAACTACGAGGGAGCTGCAGAGGCAGCAGGAAGATACGGGCATCACCCATGTTGTCATCATGCCCTTCCCTTCAACTGCTATTGAGAACAATGAGATCAATGTGCGGGTCCTGGATGAATCAAAGAAGATCCCGGATTTCATTCCTTACCATTATGTACGTGAAAATTATGACGATGCAGGCTTCGATCCGATCCCCGCTCCTTACTACGGAGGGAAATGGCACTGGATGAGGGGATGGCAGGATTCCGCATCTGATTACAAAGTCCTCAACGATAAGGACCTCCCCGTGCTCGTTGAAAAGATACGAAAGACCGGAAAGCCCGTCATCTTCGAAGAAGAGCTTGCCTTTACGGAGCGTTTTGTCGATATGTTCGAGGGGCTGCCCCTTATCATCCCCCACCTCGGCCTGCTCGGCGGATATCCGGGAGATTTCCTGCAGAGCTTCAAAGACAAGGGATCCATCTGTTTTGATACGGCCCTGGCGTCGCAGGATATGATCTATGAATTTGTAAGAACGATCGGTCCAGAGAGGGTGCTTTTCGGCTCTGACGTT
Source organism: Deltaproteobacteria bacterium UBA5758 (assembly GCA_002418945.1). Classification (GTDB taxonomy): domain Bacteria; phylum Desulfobacterota; class Syntrophorhabdia; order Syntrophorhabdales; family Syntrophorhabdaceae; genus UBA5609. Next base: position 5,390 of record DIFC01000080.1, read on the forward strand.
CCCTTCAGCTCAATGAGGAGCGAGCTCTCGAAGATCCTCGCCCTTTCCATCTCCCGTGAAGACAAGGAACTTCTCCTCTTCAAGAACTTCATCCGCCTCACGGGATACAAACCGTAAATATAGCTCATGGCTCATAGCGACAGCGAGTTTGCACATTTCAGCGAGCAAGCCATTAGTTCCGGCCAAAGGCGCAGTGCACGTGAACGGAGAGGATACTTTTTTGATATAAAGGCTTGAACAGGTAGTTAAAGGATCAGCCTCTGCGGGTCTACCTCTTCCCTCAGGATCCTTAAGTCCTCTGCCGATGGCGGGGCCGCCTCCCGCGCGCGGGACAAATCGATCGGGAAGCCCGTATTCTCAACAATTCTATCGACAGAGATCCCGGGATAATACTCTGCGAGGTACATCTCTTTTGTGGTGTCGTCAAACCTCATGACGCAGAGGTTGGTGACAACGGCAAGCGCCCCTCCCCTCTGGAGTCCGAGGTTCCTGCGGGACTCTCCGCCCTTATACCATCCTACGCTGGTCAGGTAGTCGAGCTTCTCGACGAACCGTCGCTTCTCATGCTGCATGAACGTGATGACCCCTGACGCAAACGCGGAGACGTCGCAGGCCCCGCCGCTGCCCGAGAACCTTGTCTTTGGCCTCCAGTAGTCGCCGATCACCGTTGTGTTGAGGTTTCCGTATCGATCGATCTGGGCGGCTCCGAGGAACGCTATGGTGTGGAGCCTCCTGTGGCCCACTATTGAGAATGCCTCGATGAGCCCTGAATTCAAACACGTTCCGTACATAACCCTGAGGTCTGAAACAGCCATGGGTATCTCTTCAAGGGACGGGTCGATGCCCCCTGTCTCAAAAAAGATGACCGCCTTTGGCGCATATATTCGTTTTGCCGCCGTGGCAGCAAGCATTGACAGGCCTGTGCCGGCGAATACAATGTCGCCGTTTTTAACAAACCTTCCCGCGCTTATCGCCATCATTTCGTTATCGGTATAATTGGTCATCCTGAAACCTCCCTATTTTCTGTCCAAGCCTACTGCATATCCGAGAACGGGGTTCGCCTTTATCTTCATCAAGCTCTCTGAACCGACCTTGTTTAGATATTCATCGTAGGACGAAAGACCGTATATCCACTCATCGAGGTACTCTTTGAAAAGCCCGTCGTCGTTGGCTACCTTTTTATAAAGGTTCAGATGTTTCGGATCATAATCGTAGAAGGTGTAGCATCCCGTGGGGTGGGCGCCGTACGGGACTTTCACAATAGCATCGACAAAGAACGGAGGGAGCGTATTCTGGTCGGGATCGAGCCTGATGAACGAGCGGGGGACAATCTCTTCGCAGGTCACGATCACGACATCGGCTGATTTTGCCTGCTCGATGTCGGCGAAGGTGAGTCCTTTTATCCGAACCGTTCCGTCTTCGCCTACATACTGTGTATGAATAAGCGCAACGTCCGGTGTAAGGGCCGGAAGGAGCACCACTTTGTCATCTTCTTCGCTGAAGGGATTTTGCATGACGGCAAATTTTTTATTTGCCACCTTCGGCTCTTTTCTGATCTCCTTCGGAAAACCTTCATGGTTGAGAAGGTCTGAACCGAGACCTGATTTTGTCAGCATAAAGGGGACGCCAAGGGCCCCGGCAAGGAACCTGAGCGTCATCTGGTAGTTCGAATAATCCTCAAACTGGATCTCACCTCTCTGGATCGCCTTTTTAAATCTGATGCACGTCGGCGCGTACCTGCCGTTGCCGCCGTATGCTATCTCCAGCCTCTTTACGCATCCTGCGCCTATCATCACATCGAGTGCCTGCCCGTGGGAGTGGCACACAAGGTGTATGTCCTTTATTCCCTGCCTGATGATCTCGTAGGCAACAGCCATAGGGTTCCGCACGACGGTGAACCCCCCGAGGGCGATCTGGCTGCCATCCTTGATGAACTTCTTCACAGCCTCCTCGACGCTCATCACCTTATCGGTTATCTCAGGGTAATTATTCATTTTATATTTCTCCTCCGGGAAAATATGATTAAATCTTTATCTGTTTAATGACTTTAAATGCCGGTCTGAAATTTATTATATATTCCCCGCACCAAGCAGCCTTGTCAAGTCTTTTCTATTAACACTCTACCTTTAACGGTGAATAATTCATCTTCATCTGTTTCCATATCTCGCAATCTCAGCCATGGCTTTTAATACGTGATCTATTTCATCACTGGTGTTGAAGGGCCCGATGCTGAAACGGATGCTGCCGTATGGAGAAGTGCCGAGACTTTCGTGAACGAGCGGTGCACAATGAAGCCCTACCCTGACCGCGATACCGAAGTCACCGTCCAGAATGGCTCCGGCATCATTCGGGTCCATACCCCGGATGTTGGCCGTCAGGAGACCTACATGATCGGGGAAATTTTCAGTGCAGTAGAGTTCGATTCCGTCAAGAAGGGACAATCCGTCACGGAGTTTATTTAATAGTGCCATCTCTTTGGCGTGGATCGACTCTATTCCCATCTGCTCAAGGAATTCAATGCTTTCAGAAAGGCCGATGATACTCATGAGATTAAGGGTGCCGGCCTCCAGTCTATATGGGAAGGCTTCTGTATGAACCAAGCTTCTTGAGTCAACGCCTGTGCCGCCAAAACGAGAAGGCTCTATGCCTTCTATCTCCCGGTTAAGGACAAGACCGCCGATGCCTGTCGGGGCGAGCATCGATTTGTGGCCTGTAAATGCCAGTCCCGCGATCTGCCAGGATTGCATATCAATGGGAACCACACCGGCGCTCTGGGCGGCATCGACTAATAACGGTATTCCATAGCCTGCAGACAGACGTGCTATTTCCCGGACCGGCTGGACAGTCCCCAGGACATTGGATGCATGAGTGACAACGACCAGCTTCGTGTTGGGCCGAATCGCCGCGATAACATCTCCGGGATCGACAAAACCTTTGCCGTCAAAAGGGACGAGGTCGTATTCTATAATACCCTTCATGTGTAAATGGTAAAGCGGCCGTAGGACGGAATTGTGTTCAAGCCTGGTAGACACAGCGTGATCTCCAGGCCTGAGCAGCCCCTGCAAGGCTATATTCAAGGCATCGGTAGCATTACCGGTAAAGATAACCCGATCCGGATCGGGTGAGCCAAAAAAATCAGCTACCTTCCTTCTTGTCTTGGCTACCAGCTCGTCAGCCTCAGCGGCAAGGTCGTAACTTCCCCGACCGGGGGAAACGCCGATCCGGCTATAGATCTCTATCATCTTTTTCATAACCGATGCCGGCTTGGGGAAAGTTGTTGCGGCGTTATCCAGGTAGATCAGTTTGTTCATTTATATACCTGTTTTCATGTACACGATTTCGGGTTGGGCAGGCCGGCTATCCTTCGGGCCCCATGTCGAATCCCTCCGGGGAAAAGGGCCTCGAGATTCAGGAGACTTATCCCAAGTCCTGCTTTCAGATCACGGTTCATCGGCGCCCGTCCATAATAAGAAAAGTAGTTACGCAGAAAACGAATAACGGCCCATTGCGCATCGGTCAATCTCTCAATGCCGCATTCCAAAGCCAGGGCATCGGCTATTTCCTCTGTCCAGTCCTCCACGTGCCACAGAAAACCTTCATTGTCGACGAGAATCTCTTTGCCGGCGATCGTACAAAACCTTTGTGAGAGATCTCCCATGTTTCGTTAAGAGGCTGAAGGCTTGTTCATTGAACCTGCAACACGCCACAATATTCATCGGAACAGTAAAAGCCGGTCACGTTACCTTGGATTTTTCAGGTCAAAGGCTTCTCCTGGGTTGCTAAGGCCGCTTTGATCTTATCCGGTGTTGCAGGCAGATCATAGATCCTCACTCCGCACGCATCGTATATTGCATTGATAACCGCCGGTGCTGTACATACCATAGTCATCTCGCCGACACCCGTAGCCCCCAAAGGTCCTTTTGTGCGCGGTGTCTGACGAATGATCACATCCATGTCAAAGGCTGTTTTCGTCGTCGGGAACTTGAATGTAAACCAGTCCTTTGTCTCTCCGTGGATATATTCTTCCCTGAGCGCAAATCCGACGCCCTGATCCATGCCTCCGTGCAGCTGGCCTTCAAGGTTCTGGGGGTTGATCACCGTACCGGGGTCGACTGCCGTGGTCACTCTGACGACGTGCACCTCGCCGGTTTCGGTATTGACCTCTACCTCTGCCATCTGAATAGCATGAACTCGCGATTCAAAAGATGGACCCTGGCCTGTCTCCGGATCAAGAATTGCTTCTTTGCCTTCTGCAATTTTTGAGCCCAGATAATGGACAGGCTTGCCTACATTTTTAAGACCCTCATAGGTATCGACGCCAGCTTCCTTCATTGCCTGCTTCAACTGTTCTATAGCAAGCACAAGGGAACCGCCGGCCATATACGTCATTCTGCTCGCCGCTGCCGGACCCATCCCTGCCGTACGGTCCGTATCGCGTGTTACGAGACGTATCTTTTCCATTGGGATGCCGGTGAGATGGGAAGCTATCTGTGTCAGCATTGAATCATTGCCCTCTCCGGGATCTGCAACTGCTGCAAAGATCGTCAAGCCGTTATCGGGGTCAAGCTCCACGGCAACCCTCCCGACGTCTGCGGGACCACCAATACCGAAGGCGTGCGTGCCGAGGCCTACCCCGCGCTTTACAGGGCCATCTTTCAAAGCCGCTGCCTCTCTTTTAGCCCGCTCATAGGTAGGTCTGATCGCATCGCAGAGTTCCGGGAATGGCCACTGGTCGTATACCATCCCGGTAGATACACTCTGACCGGGCAGAAGCGAATTGGTCCTTCGAAACTCCAGAGGATCCATCCCGATCTTTTCGGCCAACATATCCATTGCCGATTCGAGAGCAAAAGTAATCTGAGGAGGTCCGGCCCCACGGGCCGCCCCGCCTGCGGGATTATTGGTGTATACCAACCGCGCAAGGGCGTCTACGTTCGGAATATTGTATGAGCCGGATAGCATCCACAGGACACGCTTGATAATGGTCGTGCCGATGATGTGGTATGCCCCGTTATCGATGATAAAATCAATTGTAAATGCGGCCAATTTCCCGTCTGCTCCGCAGGCGAGCCTGACCTTCATTGTAAAGGCATGACGCTTGCTGGTCATAATCATTGATTCCGCAAGGCTGGGGATATACCGAACAGGGCGTCTGAAATGAAGGGCCGCCGCTCCGGAGATGGCCTCAGAAGTCATTGCAAGCTTTTGTCCGAAGTTCCCGCCTGAGAATGCCTCCTCATAGCGAATATTCTCATATCCAAGGGCCTCCTGGAGATTAGCAAGATACTGATGGATGTTTATGCCCCGCCCCACAACTACCAGTTGTGCATCTTCACCCTCGCCTTCCATATAGGCGACGGTAGCCTCAGGTTCCAGGGGGGCCTGATGGTTGATCTGCGTAGAAAAATCCGCCTCTACCACGGCAGCGGATTCTGCCAGCGCCTTTTTGGCGTCGCCCTTTATCTGGGGCTGTCTATAACAAAGGTTCGGCCAGTCGGCATGCAGTTGGATCGCACCGGTGACCAGCGCCTCCCCGGGTGTTTTGAGAACCGGCAGGGGGTCATATACAATTTTTACTGCGGCAGAAGCGGCAAGGGCCTCTTCTTTAGTCCGGGCAGCCACAATGGCGATCGCATCCCCAAGACAATAGACCTTTTCTTCAGCCAGGATAGGCTGGTCGGCAACGAGGATCTTGATCCGGTTGGAGCCTTTGATATCCTTTGCGGTCATGACGCCGACTACTCCCGGCATCTTTTCCGCTTCCGAGGTATCCAGCGAAAGGAGCCTTGCATGATGCTCCGTACTTCGCGTTACCGCCACTTCGAGGGCATTCTGGAGCTTGATATCGGCAGCAAATTCTGCCAGACCGCAGGCCTTGATCATCGCAGAAGGACGGGGATGAGAGACCCCGATCTTCGGCCCATTCGGATCGGGCCGGATCGCATCAGGTGTCGTTTCTCCGCGGAGAAACCGGGCAGACAGTTTTACCGCGTCAATAATTTTAATATATCCTGTGCAGCGGCAAAGATTGTGCTCAAGCGCCTTCTTTATCTCCCGGTCATCGGGATCCGGATTCCGGTCAAGCAGGGCCTTTGTCGCCATGATCATTCCCGGTGTACAGAACCCGCATTGTATGGCGCCTGCAAGGACATAGGCCTCCTGGATCAAATGAGGGTTGTCCGGGGTGCCGAGGCCTTCCACGGTGATAACCTCTGCACCGTCAAGCCTTGACACTTTCTGAAGACAAGATCGCACAGCCTTCCCGTTGACAATAACGGTACAGGCGCCGCACTGTCCTTTCCTGTCGCAGGATTGCTTTGTCCCGGTCAACCGGAGATCTTCCCTTAGAAGATCGAGAAGAACGCGACCCGGCTCAACGATAAACTGATGCCAGACCCCGTTGATCTTCAGTTTAACTTTGTTCATATAGAATTTTCATCTTATCTGCTACATTCCACGCACCGTTACAGTTTTCCTCGTTAGCTTAAGCACAATAAGGGTAGACAGGATAAGGATGGCCCCTATTAAGTCGGTATAAGTCTCCGGGAAAACAATGAGGAAACCTCCTGTTATCAAGAGGAAACGGGCCCAAAGTTTCAGCTTCCCAAACATCCAGAGATAGCCTTCCATACCTCCAGAGATAAATACAATCCCAAGCACGGCAAGTACAAAGGCATAAAGAGATTTAAGAGGATGTGCCTGGAACACCAGCGCAGGATTATAGACAAAGAAAAAAGGGATGAAGTAGGTGACAATGGCAAGACGTACCGCATGCACGCCTGTCTTCATAGGATCGGTTTTTCCTATGGCCGCAGCAACGAACACGGCTATGGCAACGGGAGGAGTAATGCATGACAGCATGGCCCAATAGAGGATGAAGAGATGGACCGCTATGGTATTCAGGTTTCCTATCTGGATAACGGCGGGCGCAAGGGTTACCGCAAGGAAGATATAGGCAGAGACGAACATACCGGCCATCCCGAGTATAAAGGATGCGATGGCCCCTAATAGGAGAATGAAAAACACATTGCCTCCGCCGAGATTGACAATCCCTGAGGTGAACGAAGCAGCGCTTCCCGTGACGGTAAGTCCGGCGATGATGAAGGATACGGGCATCATGGCCCCCATCGTAGTGGTGATTATCTGACCTGCCGTAGTAAGGGCGCCGATCACCCTTTTCGGCGTCATCATCGTCTCCTTGCTGCAAAAGGAAAGGAAAAACATCAACGCACAGGCATACCATGGCGTATACATCTCCCACTCCATATAGAGAAGTCCCCACGCAAGAAAGGCAAGGATCGCAAGATAAGGCCACCCGCTCTTCATTGTTTTTATAAATGACGGAACGTCCTCCGGAGACAGCCCTTTTAATCTCCTTTGCGCTGCATAGGCGTCAACCTGCATCAGCAATCCGAGGTAGTAAAGGATCGCCGGTATGGCAGCTGCGATGCACACCTCCCGATAGGTAATGCTCAGAAACCCTGCCATCACAAATGCTACGGCCCCCATGACTGGAGGCATCAGCACGCCACCTGTTGAAGCGCAGGCCTCGATGGCCGCGGCGCGGGGCGGAGCAAACCCTGTCTTTATCATTGTCGGTATGGTAATCGAACCCGTACCTACCACGTTTGATACCGCGCTTCCGCTGACGGAACCAAACAGCGCGCTGGACAGGCATGCCACCTTTGCCGGCCCGCCCCTGAATCGGCCGAAGGTGGAGAGGGCAAACCTGACAAAAAAATCGCCGGCACCCGAGGCAATGAGCATCGCAGCGAAAAGCAAAAATCCTATAACGATATCACCCATGATCTTTGCAGGCAGGCCGAGCATACCCTCGGTAGTGAACATATGCGTTCCTATGGTATCGGCAAAGTTAAGGGGGGTACCGAAGAGTATGCCCGGCATCTGGTGCGCAAAGATGGGGTATGATGCGAAAAAGAGGCACACGATGAAATAGATATTGCCTGCAATCCTTCTGCCCGTCTCAAGGATCAGGATCGATAAAATGATCCCCAACACAAGCTGGAGGGACGAGGGAGGGGTCCTCCACCCTATATTGGTAATCTCATTGGCGTTGAGGAAAAGGTAAAAGGCAATGCAGAAGGTGACAAAGGCGGCGATGAGATCATACCACGGAACCCTATCATCCTTCTTGCGCGCCGGTATAATGAGGAATATACTGGAAGAATAAAAAGCGATAAGAAGATAATAGTATTGAGCGGGAAAAAGCACCTCTCCTTTGTATGCAATGTTGAAGATAAAGAAAATGGCCAGCAGCAATCCGGCGGTAGATAAAATCAGAAACCAGACCTTTAAGGGCCGCGGCAAACCAGGGTACCTGGTCATCTCGGCCCGTTTGATCTCTTCTACGAGGGGTTTTTTGTGGTCTTCTGTGGGATCCCCGCTCTGCATAGCGTTCCTTTCCCCACGCTACTTCTGTGGCAGCCCAAAAAGCGGAAGTTCTTTCTTGTACGACTCCCATAATGCCACCCATTCTTTATTGTCTGGAAAGACCTTAATCTTTTTTGCATCAGCAGCGGCAATGGCAGCATGATAGGCCTTGACATACCGCGCTACCAACTCTTTGTTCTTATCGTTCCATGCAGTATCGGCGGTGGTCCACTTCCCCTTCTCCTTCAGGTAGCGTACCATCCCATCATGTACCGGAAGATAATTGTTCTGTCTGACAAGAGTAAAGTTCTCCCTTTGAATGTCGAGGCTCATGTACACATTGTCAGGATGCCTGTCTTTATACTTTTCAAAGTTTTCGTCAAACCATTTAGCCAACTGGTAGATCAGTTCCGGGTCTTCATTGCCGCGGACATAATACTGGTTAACGTTAGCAGCCATATGCACGCCGTGGGCAGACTTAACCCCTCTGTTGTTTGTTGCAAAGGAGATACCGCGCATGACTTTTGCGTATCGCTCGAGACCCTCTTTATCATCTTTTGGAAGTTCCAGCCACCTGATACCTTTGGCACTTGCCTCTGCCTCCTGGGTCACTGCCGATGTGGGGCTTGTAAAGGCAACGTCCGCCTTCCCCTCCGGTACAGACTTCGTGCTATTTCCCCAGGTGGTGACCGGCACAAAGGTGACATCTTTTTCGTCAAGCTGGATCATGGCGAGAAGGGCTTTGACGTGCAGCACGGAAGCGGTTGACGGCGTAAACAAGGCTATTTTAGGTTTCCTCTTCTTCAGGTCATAGATCGTCTTTATGTCAGAGTCCTTTGCAACGATGAAACCAAAAGGTACGCGCACATTCGCCCACACAATCTGTACATCATATGGACCTCCCTCTCTGGTGGCATGCATGGCACTTGCCTCAACCTGCGTAAACACTTCGGTCGGCGTATTCGCGCTGAGGATGCTCTGACCTGCCTTATGTGCCCTGGCACGTTCCACATAATTATCCGCAGGAATAACTCTCACTTTCATCTTCGTCTGCTCTTCCAGGAACGATGCCCAGGAAACAGTTTGCGCATAAGTGGCTGTTGCCGTACCCGTTGTCGATATGGTAAAGGTGCTTGGCCACTGCCAGGCGAATGCCGGCAAAGACAGGGAAAATATCAACGCTACAGCAGACAAAGCGATGAAAATAGACTTGCCTTTGTGAAGTGATCTCATTTTGCCCTCCTTTTTTTGATAAAAGCATAACTGCACATCGGTGCTAGAAAAATCAAGCGATGCAAATTCCTGTTCTTAAAGGGTCACTTTAGTGGTAACCTCAACCTCCATGCCGACCTTGGCCTGTTCCATAATGTACAGTTCCGCAGGTATGCACAACTCAGGCTCGTATACTCCCTTTTTTTCAATAAGACCTCGCCCCAGCATGACACCCGCCATGGCAGCACAGATCCCAGTCCTATAGGATCCATAAGCCCCTTTTCCGGTAAACCGCTGGTGCATCTCGCTGTCAGGGGCTGTCCTGATCATTATTTTTATCTCCATTTTCTGACCATCTTTCCATCCCTGAACTACACAATCGCCTTCGCTTATGGTATGGGCTGGTCTTTTCCGTTCGGGAGGCAGCTGATCAAGTAAAGCAAGTAGCACATCAAAGGGTTTTATTTTCACTCCTTTAACGTCTACAGGATCGATTCTGTTGCTGTTAAAACCAAGATCTCGAAGAAAATGATATTTCATAGCGGAGTCGGCATCAAACCCTTCCCTGAACATGATGTGCTTAAATCCTGCATCAGGAAAAGATTGAGATAGCATCCGAGGTTCAGGATGCGGCAAACCCGCTACCACCAGATCACCGACAGGGTCTTTAAACCTGTAGACGACCGGACGGGCTCTCGGTTCTATCTCCTGCAACCGTCCGTCTTCATAAATGAGACTCGGGCGGGCAATCAAACTCATGATGCCATCAAAACCAAAACCCCAATACAGCGGCCTGGTATGCTCCTCGGGGGGAATCACGTCGGCAATGCCCCAATAGTAGTCTATCGAATCTGTCTTATCCAGCCTGTTCATACAATAAACAGCCATAATATTGCTCAAACCCGGCGCAGTTCCCATATTCAGGATCGCAGTAATACCTTTTTTCTTGAATTCATCATGAAGCTCGCTCTGTTGAGGCTGCTGCCCTGAGCTGGTCAGATCAAGATAGTTGGCCCCTGCTTCAAGGGCTGCTTTTGTAGTTGCCACATAGCCTCCCGGGGTGTGCGCACAATTGACAACTACGTCATAACCTTTGAATGCTTCATAGGCCTTCTTTTGATCTGAGCAATCAAGCTGTCTAATTTCCAGTCGTTTGTCATTGAGCCGATCCACCCTTTGCTTCAACCTATCCAAATAGAAATTATCACTGGCCTGCACATGCTCTACATCGCCCTGTTCCAACATATAAATCATAGCTGACATACCTTGTATACCTGAAGCACCAGTTATTACGACTTTCATCTCATTTATCTCCTTTCAAGGGCATTTGAACTTAAAATCAAAGCCATTTGTATTTAATAGGTGGGCGGGCTGATTACCCACAGGATCAATGCGTCTTCTTCTCCGTTATTCACAAAACCATGGGGTCTGCTTGAGTTGAAATAAAAACTGTCGCCTTTTCTCAGGGTATATACATTTTCCTCGATCATCAGATCGAATTCCCCGGAAAGCACATACCCGAATTCCTGACTGCCGCTATGGGAATATAATCCATCGCTGCCCGTCTTCGGCTCCAGAACTTTAAGGAGAGGCTCCATGTTCTTGCCGTCAAGGTTTCTTACCAATAAGGTAATTGAGGCGTCGCCTCGCGGATACTTAATCTCGCAGCCTTCGCCGCTCCTCACTACAACGTGATCTTCGCTCCCGTCTACAGCAAAAAGATCCACCAGTTTTACGCCTAATGCGTTTGCGATATTCTTCAACACAGAGATCGAAGGACTTACCGTACCCTTTTCTATCTGAGAGATGTAAGCGCTCGTACACCCGGCACGCTCAGCCAGATCATAAAGCCTGAACCGCCTGCTCCTCCGTAAATCCTTTATTTTTCCGCCGAGTATTTTCAGCTCTTCCATCTCTGTGCTATTTCACCTCCAAGATCTATTCGTAAAACCGTGATGGATTAATTTAAAATATAGTTAAATATATAAATTATTTTTTAATATTAGGAAACAAAAAATGCAATGTCAACAAAAAAATTAAAAAATATTTAATTTATACAAAAAGTATTAATTATTTTTAAATTGTAACACATCCTGTATGAAGTATATGTGTTTTGCCCTGCAAGCCTTTGCACCTTTAGCAGAAAATATTGCAGCGAATCAGGAAGTAGGAGCTGAGATATCTTTCTCCATCTGTAACACAGCCCAGATGCCGACAAACAGTGCTAAGAAAAAAGTTGACAATAACTATTGAATGCCATAAGATGGAAATGTTCGGGAAAAAATTCACACATATTTTTTCAACTCATTTCTAAGGAGGGTAGGATGAAATTTGATCGTTTGTTGGAGGGGAACAAGGATATTAAGAGGAGGGATTTCCTGAAGCTTACGTCAGCGCTTGGCGGCATCGCCCTGCTGGGCAATGCGGGGAATGTCTTTGCCCAGGGCAAGAAGAGGATATCGATCGCAACGGGCGGTATGGGCGGTGTCTATTTCGTCATCGGCGGAGGCCTTGCAAGCATCCTCACAAAATACGCCGGCGTTGAGGCGGCAGCAGAGGTTACCGCGGCATCTGTCGATAACTGCAAGCTCATCGCCGCAAAGAAGTCCGATATGGGCCTCATCATGGCCGATACCGGCTACGATGCATTCAAAGGGCTGGGTAACTTCAAAGGCAAACCGCTTCCTTTGAGGACCCTTTCAGTCTTGTATCCAAACCTCATGCATGTCGTAACGCTGGAAGGCAAGGGCATCAAAGCCGTAGCCGACCTGAAGGGCAAAAGAGTCTCTACCGGCTCCCCGGGGAGCGGAACCGAAGTAAAAGCGCGGAGAGTTCTCGAAGCGGGCGGAATAGACCCGGATAAAGATATCAAGAAGGACAGGCTCGGAGCGGGCGAGTCCGCAGGCGCCCTGAAAGACGGGAAGATCGACGCCTATTTCTGGGACGGCGGCGTACCGACGTCTTCTGTCCTTGATCTTTCGGCGTCGCCGGGAGTGAAAATGGTGATCATCGGGCATGAAGACCTTATCCCGAAGATGACCGAAAAATACGGCCCTGTCTATTATCCGTCGATTATCCCCAAGAAGGTATATACCGGAATAGAATACGACACACCGGTTGCCGCCGTCGGCAACCTGCTGTTATGCCACCAGGACATGGATGAAAAACTCGCATACGATGTGGTCAAAACCATGTTCGAGCACCTGAAGGAGCTTGCCGCCATTCACAAAGAGGCCCTTCACATCAATTTAAAAGACGGCGGTGCAAGCAAGGCGGTTCCTTACCATAAGGGCGCCGCAAAGTACTTTAAGGAAAAGGGGATTAACGTTCCCGTTTGAAAGAACGATCAGGACACAGGGGGATGAAATTCCTCCTGTGTCTTTTACTATGTATAAGCATTGCTACGTTTGCCGGATTACTGATCAAGGTTCAGATACTGAAGATCGGAGATAAAGGACTTTCATACCTCGTATCACGCGGCGATGTTATTACGCTCCGATACACCCATTCAATGTACGGAGTCCCTGTTGCTGAAAGATTGAGAGTGGAAAATGGATACCTCGAAATCTTCAGCGTTGCTACAAGCGACGCGGCTCTTGAATATTTCGGCATTGCTTCGAAAGAAGAACACAACGTGAAAGGCGCTATAAAAGAGTTTTCGATCCCGTCAGACAGCGTGGGCAAGCATACGCTGTCTGTCCGCGGAGATACTATACCTTTTACGGCCCTGCACGATGAGCATAAAAGCATATATATAAGACTGGTGCAACAACCTCTCTTACTGCATCTCATATATTCTTTGCGGAGGTAACTATGGCTGATAAAGATATTCCCTCGGTAGACAAGGCAATGGATACGCTTACCGAGGAGCAAAAGAAAAAACTGGAAGAACTAATTGAAGAGGAGGAAGGCGTAACCCGGAAGGTAACAGGGTTCTGGAACATTGTCATCACCGTCCTCGCCGTTGTTATGTCCCTCTTTGCGATATACGAGGCGGTCATCCCGCTGACAACCCAGATTGTAAGGGGTGTACACGTGGCGTTCTTGCTTGCCATCTCCTTTCTTTATTACCCTTTTGCAAAGAGGTTTAAGGGGAAGGTCAACGTGTTCGACATCTTTCTGTCGCTCCTTTCTTTCGCATGCATCATCTACATGCTTGTTGACTTTGAGGATTTCATCTATCGGGCCGTAACGCCTGAGCGATGGGACATGATCTTCGGCATAATATTCATAGTCCTCATACTGGAAGTTACCCGGAGAAGTTCAGGCTGGATCATGCCTGTCACGTGTATCGCCTTTCTCATATACGCGTACATCGGGCCCTCTCTCCCTTCTCCGTGGACCCACAGAGGATACGACCTGGAACGTATTGTCGGCCATATGTACATGACCCTTGAGGGTATCTTCGGCGTACCTATTGATGTATGTTCAACGATCATCATCATGTTCTGCATATTCGGCGCCTTTCTCACCGTGTCCGGCGCAGGGAAGTTCTATGTCGACTTCGCATTTACCGCCATGGGGAGAAAACCGACAGCCGCAGGTCGCGCCGTAATATTCACCTCCTATCTCCTTGCAATGGCCTCCGGCTCTGGCGTTGCGAATACGGTCGCTATCGGCTCAGTCGCGTACCCGATGCTTCAAAAATCAGGATACGACAAGAACAACGCAGGAGGCTTCCTCGCTGCAGGAGGTATGGGTGCAATAACGACCCCGCCGGTCATGGGTGCGGCAGCCTTTCTCATCGCGGAATTTTTAAGGATCAGTTACGTCGACGTTATACTGCTTGCCCTCATACCCGCTGCGCTTTACTACTGGGGGCTCCTCCTCATGGTAGAGCTGGACGCGAAAAAATTTGCCTTGAAGGCGGTTGAGATAGAAAAGAAACACACCCTGAAAGAACTGACGAAAATGTACTGGTATCATTTTCTCCCCCTTATTGCCATAGTCGTGTTCCTTGTAAGAGGCTACACTCCGCAGGTAGCCGTCTTCGCCGCCATCCTGACCTGCTTCTTCTCCTGCTTCCTTCGCAGGGAGACATGGTTCACCATACCCAAGCTCATTGAGGCACTCAAACAGGGCTCCATCACCGTCCTTAATGTCGCGGCCATCTGTGCCTCCGCAGGCATCATCGTGGGCATTGTAAGCCTCACAGGACTCGGCCTTAAGTTGTCTTCAATCATCATCAGCTACGCGGGAGGAAACCTTTTGGTCACGGCATTGTTTACCGGTGTCCTCCTGTGGATCATCGGCCTGGCAGTCCCGATCACTGCAACATACATTATCGCAGCCGTGATCGCGGCGCCGGCGCTTACACAGCTTGGCGTCCCTGAATATGCCGCCCATATGTTCATCTTCTATTATGCCCTTCTCTCCGAGGTGTCACCGCCTACTGCCCTGTCGCCTTTTGCCGCCGCGGCGATCACCGGCGGCGATCCCTATAAAACAACATTTATGGCATGGAAATATACCATCACGGCCTTTCTGATGCCCTTTGTCTTCACTGTTCTCCCTGCAGGCCGGGCCCTCCTTCTTCACTGGGAAGGGATAGGCATAGCCGCCGGGGTCTGGACGATCATCGCTGCCTTTATCGGGATCGGAATGCTTGCCTCTGGCTGCTCTGGGTGGCTCTTAAAGAAGTCGAACGTTCTGGAGAGGGTGATCATCATTGTCGGCGCACTGGCGTTTGTATTCCCTTCACGCATAGGCGATGTTGCCGGCTTTGTATGCCTCGCACTTGTGATCGTTATGCAGAAGTTGAGAAAAGGCGGAACAGAACCCGTACAGACTGCGACCTGAAATCATCGGCCACATAAAAACAACAAAAAAAGGCCGGCAGTTATCTGCCGGCCTTTTTTTGTTCTCATTTTTTGCCGCTACGCGGTCTTCTCAAGCGCTATCATCGCAGCGCCAAGCGCACCCACGATCTGAGGTTCGACGTGGATCTTTAAGGGCATATTCAGCGCGGCTTCAAGGGCCTTCACGACGCCGATGTTCTTCGCAACCCCGCCTGTCATAACAACCTCTTTCTCGGCCCCGCCGATTCTGCTGATAAGACCCATGGTCCTGTCTGCTATAGCCTTATGTATGCCGTAGAGGATGTCTTCAAGCTCTTCGCCTTCGCTGACAAGAGATATGACCTCTGATTCTGCGAACACGGTACAAATGCTGCTGATCGTAACTTCCTTCTTATGCTTCAGCGAGCTGTCCCCGATCCTGTCAAGCTCAACGTTCAAGGCCTTTGCCATGACCTCGATAAACCTTCCTGTACCGGCTGCGCATTTATCGTTCATTTCGAATTCTATCACGCGGCCTTTTCCGTCGACCTTTATTACTTTTGTATCCTGGCCGCCGATGTCGATGATCGTCCGTGCCTCAGGGAAAAGATGGTTGACGCCTCGGGCGATACAGGTAATCTCGGTGATCGCCTGTTTGGCAAATGATGCCCTCTTTCTTCCACAACCGGTAGCAATTATATACGATACGTCAGAGATGTTTTTGCCGGGATATGCAAGGACCTTTTCGAGCGCCATCTCTGCAGTCTTTTTTGAATCTGCACCTGTCTGCAAAATATCATACCCAACGATACCTTTTTCCTTGTCGAAAAGAAGGGCTTCGGTTGTAATAGAACCAATGTCTATTCCGGCCACTAACATATCTTTACCACCTCTTTATTCAATGATAGCGAGAACCGCGTCCGCTTCTACTTCCTGTCCTACGGCAACTTTGATCTCTTTGATCACGCCGGCAGCCGGTGAAACAATGGGCATTTCCATCTTCATTGCCTCAAGCGTTGCGATCTGGTCATCTTCTTCGACCTTGTCGCCGACCTTCACACTGACTCCTACAATTTTGCCGACCATTGGAACGGTAACTTCTGTAGCCATAAAAACCTCCTTAGAATTTGCTTGTTTATTTCCTGTAACCCAATGCAAACTGTGCAATGATCATCTTCTGAACGTTCGACGTCCCCTCAACGATCTGGTAGGACTTCGCGTCCCTCAGGAACCTTTCAACAGGATACTCTGAAGAGAAGCCATAGGAACCGAATATCTTCACTGCCTCAGAGGCGCAGAAATTCGCCGACTCTGCGCAGTAGTATTTTGCCATCGAGGTCTCGAGGGTGTTGTTCATCCCCTGATCCTTCTGCCAGGCTGCCTTCAGAAGCAAAAGTTTTGCCGCCTCGTGCTCCACAGACATCCTTCCGATCTGCTCCTGTACCATCTGGAACTGCCCGATCGGCTGGCCAAACTGCTCTCTCTCGTTCGCGTATTTGCAAGCCTCTTCGATACAGCTCTGTGCCACGCCGACTGCACGCGCGGCAGAACTCAATCTTGTGAAGTTGAGCATGGTCATGCAGATCGCGAAACCCTGTCCGAGTTTTCCAAGAAGGGCGTTCTTAGGGATCTTTGCCTCTTCGAAAAATATCTCGCCCGTCGGTGCGCAGAACAGGCCGAGTTTCGTGGTAATGGCCCTCTGGACAATGCCGGGTGCATTGAAGTCGATAAAGAAAGCCGACATGCCTTTGTGTTTTGCAGCCTTGTCTGTCATGGCATATACGACACCGCATCCGCAATAAGGAACACCGGATATCCATGTCTTGGTCCCGTTGAGGATGAAGCCGTCGTCGACCTCTACCGCTGTCGTCTTCATGCTGGCGACATCTGAACCGGAGTTTGGCTCTGTGATCGCAAAACAACCGCCGCTTGTCCCTGCGATCAATCCAGGGAGGAACTGCTCTTTCAGCGCGTCGCTGCCGAATTTCAGCAACACGTTCTGCGGGCCGTTCATCTGCAGATTGAAAGGAAGACCCCAGGACGGGCTGACCCTGGCAACTTCCATGGCCATAAGCGTCGCTGCCATGTTTCCTTCCTCAAGCCCCAGTCCGCCGTATTGTTCAGGCGCAAGACACGCAAACATGCCCTGATCGCCCATCTTCTTCAGGATCTCAGGACGATACTTATGCTCTTTCTCGTCTTCTTCCATTGTAGGTTTGATATTCTTGACTGCAAAGTCGTACGCCATTTTGCGCATTGATTCAAGTTCATCAGAAATCTTAAAATCCATAGCTTTTATCTCCTTTCCGTGCGGTATTGTGAAACAAAGAACAAGCTAATATTAGCAAAGCACATTTTCCATGTCAAGCTAATTTTCAGAAATATATTATCCTCTTCGGCACCCTTATAACTTCATGAAGGAGCGTCCGGGCGGCTGCCATGTGAAATAGTAACTGCTTTGATATTTGTACATACGCCTGTTACTCTTTCTCTGTTTTCTTCCGGGGCGGCTCGATAGAGTCGAGCAGGTTCATGACGTGCTGCTCTATCAAGCGGTCTGCCTTTGACGCTTTGCCTGACGCGAGGAGATCATATATCTTATGGTGGCTAACCTTCTTGTAGCGCGGCAGCTTCTTGAAGTACATGGAGGTGATCCTGTTCGTCACAAACGGCTCTGTTATGCTTACATAGAGGCGCAGGAGGGTCTGGTTCCTGCTCATTTCTACAATGTACCTGTGGAAGCGGAAGTGAAGCGCTGTATACCGTTCAATATTGTGCCTCTTGATTGCCTCGTCCATATCATCGAGGATCTGCGCCAACACGGCAAGGTGTTCAGGGGTTACGTTGCGCATTGCCAGCCGTATGGCCATCCCCTCGATCAAAGCCCTTACCTCGGTAGCCTCTCTGAGGTCTTCCAGCGAAATCGACCGGACAAAGGCGCCCTTGCGGGGGAGGAATTCCACAAAGCCTTCCGCCTCGAGGCGGCGGAACGCTTCGCGGATAGGGGTGCGGCTCGTCCTGAACATCTTTTGCAGATTTACTTCATTCAGCCTTTTGCCTTCTTCGAGCTTCCCTTTGATGATCTGTTCTCTCAGATGCTGAAATATCTGATCGTGCAAAAGCAACGCAGGCTGAAAATCATCTTTTGTGTTGTCCATAATTACCGGCCGTCTGTAATATGTTATACTATATGTCGACAGTATACAATAGTAAAATAAATGTCAAGCAAAAAAAGGTGTTTTTCCATAAAAACAACCTCACCTTATTCATCATATTCGACGTATCAGAGACGCGTCCCTTCACTGATGACATTGTATAATACGATGTTTTTAAAAGATTATTTACAATTTTCAATTTTTTACTATTTTTCCTTGACAAATTTTCTCATCATTGTATACTGTCGACAGATATCAAAACATTCTGATTCTACTTACGCATAGAAACGCTGGACAACATGGTTCATTATTCGATCAAAACGCACTCCCTGACAAGCCGGATCATGGCTGAAGATACCGATATAAAAGATCATCACGCAGGAGATAGAACATGGATGCAATAAGAAGACCGTACAATTCCACCGCCAACCCATTATTATTAAAGCCTGCAAGGCCCCTCCCCCGGGAGGCAGCGGTTGTCGGCGCCGGGACGACCGGCGTTGATATAGGGTATTATCTTAAAAGCTCTCTTCCGGATATGAGGCTTATCTTTGTGGATGGCGACGAACAAGCACTCAAGATCGCGGAAAGGCAGTTCACCGACTACGTAAAAAATTCCGTTGAGAAGAAAAAGATCAGGGAAGAGCAGGGACAAAAGATACTCGGCAATGTCGTCTACGCAACCGGCTACGATGAAGTAAGGAACGCCGACATGATCATTGAAGCACTGGAAAGTCTATCTCTTAAAAAAGAGGCCTTCACCAGGATCGAACCGGCCGTCAGCGCATCCGCCATCATTATATCGAATACCGGCCTGTTCCCGCCTGGCAGGCTTTTTGCGGAGATGAAAGACCCCTCGCGGGCAACGGTGGCGCATTTCTTCGCCCCTGCCTGGCGAAGCATACCGGTAGAGCTGGTGGGCTGGGAAAAGGTAAGCCGGGAAACATTGGATTATCTCTCATGGTTCTTCGCCATGACGGGAAAAACGGTAATGGTAACCGGCAATGCGGTCTGTCTGATGTTGGGAAGGATATGGAACAACTGGTGCAATGAGGCGGCCCGCCTCCTCGATAATGCGACCGCCGCCATGATAGACCATGTAGCAGAAGAATTTGCCGCAGAAGGACCGTTCCGGACATTGAACGTAACGAAGGGCGGCGACACGGTCTTTGAAGGGAACACGCTGCAGATGGAAGACGGGGATCACTACCGGCCGTCGCCTACCCTGAAGTCAGCACAGCCCTGGGAGACGAAGAAACCGGGAAGCCCTCTTGATGCGCCCGAAGATAAAAAGGGCATGATAAGGGACAGGCTGCTGGGGGTCCTCTTTTCGCAGTCTTTCGACATCATCGACCGCGGCATCGGAACGCCTGAAGACCTGAACTTCGGCTGCCAGGTTGCCCTCGGGTTCAATAA
>DIFC01000080.1:25420-74123 GCA_002418945.1 Deltaproteobacteria bacterium UBA5758
CCGAAGAGGCCTTATCAGGACTACCAGAACTTCAGGCGGTACATCCTCCTGGACGAGATCGACGGTGTGAAGATCATGACCATACGGCGGCCGCAGGCAATGAACGCGATCCGCGAAGAGCTGAACAATGAGATCCTGGCCCTGTTGAAGGAGTACGAAAACGATCCGGCCACAAAAGGATTCGTCCTGACCGGATACGGCACGGCGGCATTCTCAGCCGGGGCCGACATCGGCACCTTTCCCGACATGCTGGGAGACATAGAAAAGGGCACCCAGGCAGCCAGGGACTGGGCAAAGGTCCAGCCCTACATGGACCAGCTCGGCAAGCCGATCGTCGCCGCGATCAACGGCGTGGCCCTCGGCGGAGGATTGGAGCTGGCGATCCGCTGCCACAGCATGGTGGCCACGGCAAACGCGAGGTTCCAGTTTCCCGAGATCATGCTCGGGATACTGCCCGCCATAGGGGGGACGATCGTTCCGTACCGGAAGTGGCCGAGAGGGGCGGCGCTCTTCCATGAGATGCTCTGCCTGGCACGGCCGATCAACGTAAAAGAGGCTTTGGAGATAGGAATGGTGGCCAGGGTAGCAGGGAGCTACTATGAGATGATCGAAGAGGCGATCAGGGAGGTCGATAACCTTTCCGGAGGGATCAAGAGGATCCCCGACGGCAGGGTAGATATCCCGAAGATGGCAATGCCGGAGAGCCCCATGGCGGGCAAGCTCGCCTTGAGCAAAGAGTCAATCTCCATCATTATCAAGACGGTTGAAAAGGGAGCGCAGGCGGAGCGCTTCGCCGACGCCCTCGAGATCGGCTACCGCGGCTTCGGCGAGATCGCCTGCACCGAGGCGGCAAAAGAAGGCGTAGCGGCTTTTCTGGAAAAAAGGGCTCCGGTATTTAAAAGATGAACATAGCACAAAGCAAGAAGAATCAGGTTGAGGCTAAGGTTGAGAAAAACCTCGGTTGCTTAACCTTAGCTTAAGCTTTAGCCTGTTTTTGTTTGCTGCTGATGATTACAAAGGAGGGGTGAGATGCTGAAAAGTAAATGGTTGCCTGCCGGCACGATCATGGCCGTCCAGGCGCGCAATATCCCGAACAAGGTTGCAGTAAAAGACAAGGTGCGCCAGCTTACGTTCAGGGAATGGAACGACAGGTCGAACAGGCTGTCGAACGCATTGGAGGCCCTTGGCGTAGAAAAAGGAGACAAATTCGCCATTCTCGCATATAATTGTATAGAGTGGATGGAGGTATACGCCGCCGCTTCGAAAGGCGGGCAGGTGGCGGTGCCGATAAATTTCCGGCTTGCCGGACCGGAGATCGAATATATCGTGAACCATTCAGAGTCGAAGGCCTTTATCGTTGCCCACGAATTCGCCGATACGATCGACCGTATCAGGCAGAGTCTGAATATCCCCAGGGACAACTACATCCTGTTCGGGACAGACGCGATCCCCGACGGCTGGAAATCCTATGAAAAGATAATAGGCGGGGCGTCTCCTGAGCAGCCGCCAGTGGTCGTCGACGGTGCGGACCCCTGGATGATCATGTATACCTCGGGGACAACGGGCAAGCCCAAAGGCGTTATCAGGAACCACGAGGCCACCCTTGCCGAATTCATCATCAATGTCATCGACGTCGGCTTCAGGCACGATGATAAAGGGCTTCTCGTGATGCCCATGTGCCATATAAACTCGGTATTCTATTCCTTTGTCTTTACCTATATCGGGGCAAGCTGCTATATCTGCAACCTCGTCTCCTTTGACCCTGAGGACATCCTGAAGATCATACAGAACGAGGGGATCACCTTTGTCTCCCTCGTCCCGACCCACTACATCATGATACTTGCCCACCCCAACAAGGATAAATACGACGTTTCTTCCATGAGAAAGCTTCTCTGCTCTTCGGCGCCCGTAAGGCGCGACACAAAGCTCGCCATCATCGATTACTTCAAGGGCGCAGAACTCTATGAGATATACGGGTCGACAGAGGCCGGGTCAGTAACCATACTCAAACCGGAGAACCAGATGGAAAAGCTCAGCTCCATCGGGAGGGAAGTATCGGCAACAGACAGGATCAAGCTCCTCGACGAGGAAGGCAACGAAGTTCCCGATGGCGAGGTCGGCGAGCTCTATGCGCGCACCCCCGAGATATTCACGGAATACTGGAAAGACCCGGAGAGGACAAAGAAGGCCTTTCATGGGGAGTGGTTCTCGGCAGGGGATATGGCGAGAAGGGATGCCGACGGCTTCTATTATCTCGTTGACAGAAAGGCGAACATGATAATAACCGGCGGCGAGAACGTCTTCCCCTCAGAGGTGGAGAATATCATCGGGAGCCATCCTGCAGTGAAAGACGTGGCGGTGATCGGGATACCCCACGAGAAATGGGGAGAGGCGGTGAAAGCCGTCGTTATCCCTCATGAAGGTGCAAAGATCACCGACAAAGAGCTCATAGACCACTGCCGCGACAAGATCGCAGGATACAAGATCCCGAAGACCATCGATTTCATCAAGGACGATGAGATGCCGAGGACTGCGACGGGCAAGATCCTGCACCGGATACTGAGGGAGCGATACGGGAAGTGGAGCGATTTTAAATAAAGCGGGGGCATTGTAAAGGAGGTGGTCTAAGAAAATTACCAAGAATTGTGTTCTACAAATATAATAAAGGAGGGTTAAGATGAAAAGTTTCAGAGGAATATTTTTGGTCTTATTTTTATCGGTCATCGGGGTTTCATTCTTAGCGACATCGGCATTCAGCCAGGCAAAGCCCATTGAGCTCACCTACGCGCAGTTCCAGCCGGCCCAGCACTTCAACAACAAGCTTTCCGAATCATACGCAAAAGAGATCGAGAAGAGGACGAACGGCAAGGTAAAGATCACCGTATATTCCGGCGGGACTCTGGTTGCCGCTGATAAAACCTACAGCGGCATAGTGACGGGGATCGCCGACATGGGCATGTCCTGCATGGCCTACACAAGGGGAAAATTTCCTCTGTCAGAGGTGATCGACCTGCCGCTGGGCTACAAGACAGGCGTTGCAGCCACAAAGCTGATCAACCTCTTTTACGAAAAATTCAAACCGAAGGAATACAGCGAGACAGAGGTGATGTACTTCATGGCCCACAGCCCCGGCATCGTTCATTCAAAAAAGCCCATAAATAAGCTGGAAGATATAAAAGGGCAGAAGATCCGCTGCACGGGCCTGGCCGCGAAAGTGGCAGGCAAGCTCGGCGCCGTCCCCGTTGCAATGCCCATGGGAGAGACGTACGACGCCATCAGCAGGGGCGTTGTGGACGGCTCTATGGGCCCGCAGGAATCCACCCAGGGATGGAGATGGGGTGAAGTAGTCGCCGCTTCAACGCAGAGCTTCGGCGCCGGGTATTCAACCGGCTTCTTCGTCGTGATGAACAAGCAGAAATGGAATTCCCTCCCCGCTGATATACAGAAGATCTTCCGGGAGGTAAATAAGGAGTGGGCAGACAAGAACGGTGAGGCATGGGATTTCTACGATAAGCAGGCAAAGGACTGGATGGTGAAGATCGGCAAGAAGGTCATCTCTCTTTCACCGGAAGAGAATGCACGGTGGGCCGTGCTGGTCAAGCCTCTGCTGAATGAATACGTAGAGAACATGAAGAAGCAGGGCCTGCCCGGACAGGAGGCGTTGGATTTCTGCCTCGCAGAGCTGAAGAAGCTCGAGAAATAACGGAAGCAGGTCAGGAAAAAACAAGGGAGGGGGAAGATGTTTCACGCACAACCCTTCCCCCTCTTCTTTCATCAATCAGGAGGGAGTTCGATGGAAGGATATCTCAAGGGCATAAAAGGCATCAGCCGCTTCATGAATGCGATCGCAGCAATCGGCCTTACGTTTATCATGCTCCTCACCACCCTCGATGTGATCCTGCGGCTCTTCAAGCACCCCATCGTAGGCACCTATGAGCTGGTGGCCTTTACCGGGGGGATCATTATCGGGTTTGCCATTCCCATGACATCATTCATGAGGGCGCATGTATATGTGGACTTTCTCGTTCAGAGATTTCCCGAAGGAAGGCGCAATGTGGTCAACATCTTTACCCGGCTTATGGTGATCGCATTTTTTATCATAGCCAGCGTGAACCTCTTCAAGCACGGGTGGTACCTCTATTCAACGAACGAGGTCTCCCCTACCCTCCAACTCCCCTTCTATCCCGTCGTCTTCGGGATCGCCATCGCCTGCATCCTTGAATGCCTTGTCATGATTGCCGACATTGTGAAGATAACGGGAGGGAAATATGAATGAGGTGATAATAGGCATCGTAGCACTCTTTGTGCTGCTCATGCTCTTTCTTACGGGGATTGAGCTGGGATTCGCAATGGCGATCGTCGGGTTCATAGGGTTTGGGATACTGAAAGGCATCGGTCCCGCGTTCAACCTCGTAGCCGTCGACCTCTTTGACGTCTTTACCACCTACGGCTTTACCGTCATCCCCTTATTTGTCCTCATGGGCCAGATCGCCTACAACGCAGGCATCGCAAAAAGGCTCTATGATTCCGCCTACAAGTTCATCGGCCATATCCCCGGAGGGCTGGCAATGGCCACCGTCGCAGGCGCCACGTCCTTCAAGGCCATATGCGGCTCCTCTCCCGCCACGGCCGCCACGTTCTCGAGCGTGGCCGTTCCCGAGATGGACCGGTACGGCTACGCCAAGCAGCTTTCGACGGGGGTCGTCGCGAGCGTGGGAACCCTCGGCATACTCCTTCCGCCGAGCGTTACGCTCATCGTCTTCGGGATCATCACCGAACAGTCCATAGCCAAATTATTCATGGCGGGGATCATACCGGGTTTGCTCGCGGCCTTCTTTTTTATCGTCGTTATTTATGGGTGGTGCAAGATCAATCCGTCGATCGGACCGAAAGGAGAGCGATCAAGCTGGGGCGCAAGACTAAAATCGCTTCCCGAGGTGCTCCTCGTCGTGGCGGTCTTCGTTGTTCTCGTCATAGGCCTCATGAACGGCTTCTTCACGCCCACCGAGGCAGGGAGCGTAGGCACCATGGCCGTGATCATTCTATCGGTTGCAAAAAAGGACATCGATGTCAAGGGATATGTAAAATCACTTCTTGAGGCCCTCCGCACTGCATGCATGGTCCTCACGCTTATTGCGGGCTCCACGATCCTCGGCCATTTTCTGGCAGTAACAAAGATCCCCATATACGCGGCCGATTGGGTCGCAAGCCTGCCCGTGAACCGTTATATAATCATAATCCTTATCAGCTTTATCTACCAGATAGGGGGCTCCTTCATAGACGATCTTGCGTTTATGATCCTCGCCACCCCGATCCTCTACCCGGTAGCCTTGAAGCTCGGCTTCGAACCGCTCTGGTTTGCCATGCTCGTGGGTCTTACGGTAATGATCGGCTGCGTCATTCCACCCGTTGCCTCCAATGTCTTTGTGGTGAAGAATATCACGAAAACCCCGTTGGGAGTGATCTACAGAGGGGTCGTCCCGTTCCTTGCGAGCCTCGTTACGGTTACTATCCTGTTATTCTTCTTTCCCGGCATGGCCACTTTTCTTCCCAATCTTTTGATGAAATGAGAGGGAAATATAGAAAATAAGTTCTTAAAAAAAGTTAGCATCGTGTTCATATTATTGTTATAAACAATACTTAGGCGCTGTTCTTCGTGAAAACATGATTTTTGATAAGACAGGATTTGTCGCGAACGATCTTTACGTCACCGGGCTGCCCTGGTCGCCCGTTTACCTCATTGACGGTAGAAAACCTGTGCTTTTCGAGGCAGGATTTGCGTGCATGGGGAGGCGCTACGTCGAGGACATCAAATCAATCACAAAAGAAAAACAACCGGAGGTGCTTTTTTTAACCCATGTCCATTGGGACCATTGCGGCGCGACAAGCTACATCAGGAACTCTTTCCCGGGCATCAAAGTTGCGGCTTCGGAAAAAGCGGCTTCGATCATCAAAAGACCCAATGCGCAAAATCTTATAAAAACCCTCAGCAGGGACGTAAATGCCTTTGTCACGAAATATTATGGAATCAGTATGGCAGAGATGCTGAATGATGCATTTGAGCCCTTCGATATCGATATGGTGCTTAAAGACGGCCAGACGGTAGAGATCGATGAAGACCTGACCGTCCGGGTCATCGCAACGCCGGGACATACCCGCGATCACCTCTCTTACTATATTCCTGAAAGAAAGATCCTTATCGCCACTGAGGCCTCGGGCTGTCGGGACAGGATAGGCGCTATCGTCCCGGAATTCCTTGTTGATTACGATATGTACGTCGCTTCCTTGAAACGTTTGACGGAATTTCCCGCCGAGGTCCTCTGTCAGGGTCACCATTTCGTCTACGTCGGAAGGCAGGAGGTCAGCGACTTTCTGGCCAGGTCGTTTGAGGAAGCCGAACACTTCAAGGCTCATGTCATAGAACTGTTGTGTTCCGAGAGCGGGTCTGTTGAAGAGACGGCAAGAAAGGTCAAGGCCGAACAATATGATACGAATCCAGGCCCCAAACAAACGGAAAAATCATATCTGATCAACCTGAAGGCCCGCATAACACACCTTGCCGAAAGGTTCTATGAAGGACAAAGGCTGCAACGATAGATCGGGGAACGCCCGGCGCCGATGCTCTACCTGATGGACAATCCGGGCCAAAACCAAGGAGGTTATAATGAACTTTTCAATGTTTTGCGGTCTCAACGCAAGTAAATATCCTGTGAGGGAATTCCTTATTGAAAGCAATCCTTCGAAAGGGATACGGAAAACCATTTCCTGGGAAGAGATGAACGGCCAGGCGAATAAGCTCGCAAACTATATGATCAGGGAGTGCGGGATACAAAAAGGAGATATCGTCCTCCATCTTATGATGAACAGCGTCGAATGGTATGTGACTTATATGGCAATATTGAAGACCGGAGCCACCATAACACCCCTAAACTATCGTTTCGCAACCAACGACATCAAATACGCCGCCGATGTAGTAAAATCGAAGGTCTTCATCCTCGACGACGCCTTTGTGCCGAGGGTGGAGCCGATCATCAAAGAGCTCGGCTATGTCAGGAAATACGTCTGCATCGGAAACAACATCCCGTCAAATATGACACCCTACGCAGAGATCATCGCAAAGGGCGACCCTTCTGAGGTGCTCGTTGAGACGTCTGACGATGAAATGGCGGAGCTTATGTTCACCTCAGGCACAACGGGAGCGCCAAAACCTGTCTGTCATACCCATAGGAGCCTCTTCTATGTAGGAATCGGCAATGGCTTGACCTTCGGCGAAGGATACGAAAGCGTATATATAGCCCCCCATCCTTTTTACCACAGCGGTTCCCTCTTCTATTCCTTCCCCTGCTACATAGCGGCGGGAAAGGTACTCATAGCCCAGGATCTGTCGCCGCATGGGCTGATCCGGTCGATCGCAGAGGAAAAGGCTACAGGGGGGTGGATAAGCGTGCCGATCTGGTCGGACATAATCAATATGATCAAAGCCGGGACAATGGACATCAGCAAATACGATTTCTCCAACCTGCGATACATAGCAATGGGCGCTCAGCCGGTACCCACCGTGCTTCTGGAGGACAGCAAGAGGATATTCAAGGGACTGAAGATGTTCAATACTTACGGGATCACAGAAGGCGGGGGCGGGTGCACCGTCGCCCTCTACGATGAAGACATCCTGAGAAAGATAGGCGCGATCGGACGCCCCGGACCCTTCATGGAGGTAAAAGTCGTTGATGAAAAGGGACAAACATTGCCGCCGGGCCAGGTCGGTGAGCTGCTTCTCAAGGGCCCTCGCCTCATGAAAGAATACGCATATAATCCGGAGATGACGGCCAAAACCATAACCGACGGATGGCTCCACACGGGAGACCTTGCATTTACCGATGAAGATGGATATCTCTTCTTCGCGGACAGATCGAAGGACCTCATCATCAGGGGCGGAGAGAACATATTCCCGGCAGAGATAGAGGACGCCCTGCGCAAGAACCCCAAGATCCAGGATGTTGCCGTCATCGGGTATCCCCATCCGAGGCTCGTCGAGATCGCCATGGCGATCATCCAGTTAAAGCAGGGAGAGTCGATGGAAGAGAAAGAGGTCATCGAATTCTGCAAGGAGAAGGGGCTCGCAAAGTATAAATGGCCGGAAAAGATCATATACGCCGATGTTCCCCGGAACCCTGCAGGCAAGATCGAAAAGCCGAAATTGAGGGAACTCTATGTAAAGCCGGCAAAAGAGGCTATGGAAGGTTAACGTGAGTCCGCTATTAGAAACAAATCTTTACCGGGTTGATTGTACATTTTATCAGTAAAATCACCAAAAAAGGGTTGATATGTATTTAACAAATAAGTTATAGTTACGGCATGTGAATTTTTTAATTTTCAATAAATCAGGAGGATGGTATGGAGATAAAAAAGATCGGGATTTTGGGCGCCGGCGTAATGGGTAGCGGGATTGCCCAGGTAGCTGCACAGGCCGGTTTCGACATTGTCATGAGAGATATCGAAGACAGGTTTGTTGAAGGCGGCATAAAGGGTATCGACAAATTTCTCTCAAAGTCCGTTGAAAAAGGCAAGATGAAGGCCGAAGACAAGGCGGCGGTCATGGGGAGGATCAAGGGCACGACAAAGATGGAAGATATGAAAGATGTCGATTTCGTCGTTGAGGTAGTCCTTGAGGTAATGGACATAAAGAAAAAGGTCTTCGCAGAGCTGGATGAGATCACGAGGAAAGACGTGATCCTTGCATCGAATACATCCTCTATGTCGCTTACGGAGATCGCGTCTGTCACAAAAAGACCTGACAAGGTCGTAGGTATGCACTTTTTCAACCCTGTCCCTCTGATGAAGCTCGTTGAGGTTATAAGAGGCTACCATACAAGCAACGAAACCGTTGCGGTCACGACGGAGCTTACAAAGAAGTTCGGAAAAGAGCCCATCGAAGTAAAGATCGATATTCCGGGTTTTGTGGTCAACAGGCTTATGATACCTCATCTGGTTGAAGCCATAATACTCTACCAGGAAGGCGTGGCATCAAAAGAAGATATCGATAAAGCAGCAAGGCTTGGCCTCAATTACCCCATGGGCCCCTTTGAACTTATGGACCTTACCGGCATCGATATCATGTACCATGTAACCGAGTACTTCTACAAAGAACTCAACAAAGAGCTGAAGTGGGTGTCTCCCCGCGTCCTGAAAGATATGATGAGGTCCGGTCGTTACGGCAGGAAAGTAGGCGCCGGCTGGTACGATTATAATAAATAGCAATGTCCATTGGAGGCATGTATGGGTTATGAAACGCTCATTATAGAACGGGAAGCACCGGTCGGGATCATCAAGCTCAACAGACCGCCCGTGAACCCGTTAAGCGTCAAGCTCTACCATGAGCTTTATGACGCTGTCTGTGAATTCGAGAACGACGACGCGATCGGCGCGATCATCATCACAGGGAACGGAGACAAGGCATTTGCAGCAGGCCTCGATATCAAGGATGTTATGGGTAAATCTGCCGTGGAGACGCTCGATTTTCTCTGGACAGCCCCACGGAAGGCATTCGATAAACTGACAGGCATCGCAAAGCCGACGATTGCGGCGGTTTTCGGGCTCGCGCTCGGCGGCGGGTGCGAGGTGGCCCTCTGCTGCGACCTCAGGATCGCCTCTGAGGATGCCGTCATCGGCCTGCCGGAGATCGGCCTCGGCATCATGCCCGGATCAGGAGCAACACAGCGCCTGCCGAGGCTTATAGGAGTGGCAAAGGCAAAGGAGATGATCTATACGGGCGACAACATAAACGCCGCAGAGGCATACCGGATCGGCCTCGTGAACAAGGTGGTGCCGAAAGACAAGCTGATGGAAGAAGCAATGGCAATGGCAAAGAAGCTGGCATCGAAACCAAAGGCGGCCTTCGCCCTCATTAAGAGCTGCATAGACAACGGGCTCAACATGAACCTCGCATCCGGTCTGACGATGGAGATGGACTCCTTCTCTATAGCGTTCACTTCGGAAGACGGGAGAGAGGGGATAAACGCCTTTGTTGAGAAGAGAAAGCCCAACTACAAGGGCAAGTAAGAAAAGTGTTTGGCGTTCAGTGACGGGCGATCAGCTTCCGTAAGCCTATCGACAATACGGTAAAGCTGGCAGCTGATAGCTGACTGCCGATAGCTGAATTTAATTTCAAGGAGGATTGTATGGCAAGACATGCAGTGATATTGGCCGGCGGCCAATGCAAATGGGGAGTTCGGGAAGCCCATCTGGTGGACCTTTTCCAGGAAGCTGCCAAGGCGTGCTTCGATGATATCCCAACATTAAAACCAAAAGACGTGGACGGGATTATCGTTGCCTCGTCCTATGCCGGAAGGTGCTCGTTCCAGGTAAATACCGCACCGGTGATCGCCGAAAGGGTCGGCGTGAAACCTACTTCGATCTGTACCAGGGTTGACGTTCTGTGCGCAGGCGGGAGCACAGGCATCATCCTCGCGAAAGGCCTGGTGGAATCCGGTGTGTCCGACATCGTAATGGTTACAGGCGGCGAGAAGCTGTATACGCCGCAGAAATGGGAGGTTTTCTACAGCGAGCTCGCATCCGTTGACCATGACTGGGACGGCACAAACGGCATGGGGCTTCCGCCTCCATTCTTTTCATTGACGGCGCAGGAGCACATGATGCACTATGGCACAACAAAGGAACAGCTGGCCGCTGTCTCAGTGGCAAACTACAACTACGCTGCGACAAACACCGTTGCGCAGATGCAGAAACCCCTTACACTGGAAGAGGCAATGAACGCTCCTTCGGTTGTACCTCCTCTTACGCTCTATGACTGCTGCCCCATCACCGACGGCGCGGCGGCGTGTATCATCACAACCGATGAGATCGCAAAGAAATTTTCCGACAGACCCCTCGTGTACATTAGGGGCACTGCCCAGGTGTGCCTCAACAGCGTATCAGCAAACTTCCCCGGCGAGCACCTCGCAGACTGGAAACATACAAGGCTGGCAGGACAGAAGGCATATGCAGCTGCAAAGGTTGCGCCCAGCGACATCAAGGTCGCCCAGACGCATGACTGCTTCACCATTTCCGAGGTCATCGAGGTGGAGGAGTTCGGGTTCTGCAAGAAGGGCGAAGGCGGAGAGTTCTGCGGCTCCAAACAGATAGAGCTCGGCGGGAAGGTTCCCGTCAATACCGACGGCGGCTTGCTGGCATGCGGGCATCCCTTCGGAGCAACAGGCATAAGGCAGGGCATAGAGATGCTGAAACAGCTCCAGGGAAGAGCGCGTCACCAGGTAAAGGGTGCCGATATGGGGCTCACGCACAATCTGAGCGGCGCGAACGCTGAGCATACGGTCTTAATATACGGAAGAGAACCGGTAAAATAAGGAGGAAAACATGGCTGTTTTGGGAATCCCGATACTTGAAAATCTGTATCCGTCAACGATGGATATGTGGCCCTTAGAATCAAAAGAGTTTAACAGGAACTGGCAGTTCTATGAGAACCTTAAACAGGGAAAACTGACAACGACAAAATGCAAGGACTGCGGCCTTGTCTCATGGCCTCCCAGGGTAATATGCCCGGAATGCTACTCCGAGAACCTCGAATACACCGATCTCCCGAACAAGGGCAAGATCATCGTCTTTTCCGAAGAGGTCAGAGGCGTTCCCCTTGGCTTCGAGTCCCCGCTCATCCATGCGGTGATCGACCTTGGCGTTGCCCCTGCAAGAAGGGTATTGAGCAGGATCGTCAACTGCCCGGCAGGGGTGCTGAAACGGGGAGACGAGGTCCAGCTTGCGGTATTTCCGGTCCCGGCAATGCCTATCGACAAGGGTAAGCTGGGCACTGTCATGTTTGAGAGGGTCTTCTTCGCATTCGAGCCGGTGAAGAAGTAAAAGGAATAAAAACTATTCAATAAAAAAAGGAGCGGCAACCCCGCTCCTTTTTTTATGATCCTGCCCTTAGAAATGCATCCCTATGTTAACGATATTTGCATTGATTGACCTGTTCGGCCTTTCTGTGCCTCCGTTCGAGTAATGGCGGAACCTGGCCTCAATAAAATATTTGTTCCACCGGTAACCGATGCCGCACTGCAATATGAACAAAAAGTGTGTTTCCTGTTCCTCAAATTTGATGGTCGTATAGGCGGCTCCAGCCCCCGCAGTGGCAAAAAAACTTTTCATTTTCTCTTTGCCGAAATAGTATTTGAGGGACGCGGTCATGCCTGCATCAAGTCCGCTGTCCGGGTCGCTGACATAGGCGGCAAAGGGCTCCATGAGAAGGTGCAGGTTTTTGACCAGTGCCTTTTCCCGGCTGTATGCAAGCTGATAAAAATAGTAACTCCCGTTGTCTCCGCGCAGTTTGCCGAATTTAGGATCCAGATTAAACATTCCGAATCCATAGCCGACTGCAATGGCATTATCACTGCACGAACAATACGAAGGGCAAGCGAGCATTGTAACAACCGTTATTATCACAAAAACAAAAACCCTTTTCCACATAGATACCCTCACTCTATTGCGGAGAATTGACTTTATAATATCTCTTTAACATATTCAAAAAATATTGTAAAATCTTTTAAGCATGAAAAATATCCCTCTTTTTTTTGCATTGGCGCTTATCTTTATCCTTCCAGGCATCGCAGACAGCAAAGATTATGTGGTCAGAAAGGTCCTAAGTGGCGATACTGTCCAGCTCGATACAGGAGAAACCGTCAAATATCTCGGGGTCGAGACGCCGAAGCTTAACACGAAGGGAGGCGGTGCGGAATTCTATGCAAGAGAAGCAACAAGGTACAATAAAAAACTCGTTTTTATGAAAAAGGTTCGCCTTGAGTTCGACCAGGACAGAAAAGACCAGCAAGGGCGGCTCCTCGCTTATGTCTTTGTCAAAGACCTCTTCGTCAACGCAGAGCTTGTGAGGCTCGGATACGCAAAGGCGTCTGCCATGCCGCCGAACACAAAACACCAGGAGATGCTTGCTAATCTTGAAAAAAAGGCCGCAGAGGAAAGCAGGGGCCTCTGGCAGGAAACAAAGAAGGATACTGAACCTTATTATGTCGGAAACAAACGAACCTATACCCTCCACAGGCCATCCTGCAAATATGTGGAAAAGATTCCTGCAAAAGATAAAATAATATTCAGAAATCGTGCAGACGCTTTAAAAATCGGGTATACTCCTGATAAGTACTGTAAACCATGATGGAAGAATACATAAAATACTGGGGATTGGAACAGCACCCTTTCATCCTTGCGCCCGACGGAAGGATGATGTGCGTAACGGGCCAGTATTTCGAATGTCTCGAAAGGCTGAAATACGCCATTAATACGAACAAGGGAGGTGTTCTCATTGTGTCCGAGGAGGCCGGACTGGGCAAGACAACGACTATCTTCCGTCTCATCGACGACATGAGGACGCAACACGGTGAAGCCTTTAAATTCGCATATATCGACCACCCAACCCTGACCCCTTCCCAGATAATTGCCTATATAACCGGATGCATCAAAGAGGTTCAATCAAATGAAAAGACGCCGAGCAACCTCACGATCGATTTTCTGGACAACCGTATGCACATCGTATCCAATCTGCAGCAGGATGGAGATAAGCTGAAAAATCTTCTGGTCCTGAAAGATGCGCTGATAGAGGTAAAAGAACAGGGCGGCAAGAGCATTATCGTCATCGATGAAGGACAGATGCTGTGCGGGGCAGAAGACGTGCTGCAAGAATTGAGAATGCTCATCAACCTCACCCATAACAACGAGTATCTCCATACATTTATCCTTTCAGGACAAAAGGCCCTCTGGGAAACCATCAAAAACATGCCGGAATTCTGGCAAAGGCTCCCCGTGAGGTACTACTTTACGCCGCTCAGGTTCGAGGAAACCAGGGAGCTTGTACGGTACAGGCTGAACAAGGCGGGGCTCGACGTGGCGCGGGAGATTTTTACCGATGATGCCCTGGAGATCATCCACAAATATTCAAAAGGGCTGCCAAGGACCATCATCGCCCTTGCCGACCTCGCCCTGCTGGCAGGGTATACAGATCGAACCCGCAAGGTAACCTTCAAAGAGGTCTCGAAAGCTATCAATGCCATGACCGGGCGGGGAGATTCCCTTCCTTATGTGGACAACGAGAAAAAAGAAGGCGACAGGGAGCCTTACGTAAACGCCTCCGTGCAATCTCCGAAAAAGGTGGAAACCGGCAAAAGGCATGTCGAGTATGTTTCCCACGATTTCCGGGACGACCAGGATGGGGAGGGACGGGGCATAACCTACTCAAAACCTTTTTTGATCACGCTCATCGTGATCTTCTCGCTGTTTTTCGGCGGATTCGCTTACCATCTCCTTACGCCCGCACCTTCAAAGCCCGATACAATTGTAATCATTAAAAGGGATCCTCCTGTACAGCGCCAGGAAAGCAAACCCCAAGCCCAGGAAAGCGTTCCTCCATCAGAAGCTACAGACAAGCCGGCTTCGACTCAAGAGGTGAAGACAACAAAGACAGAGGTCACGGAGCCGAAAAAGGAATCCCACCCTGAACGTTATGCCGTCGTCAACAAGGATGCGGTCAATGTCAGGAACGCACCCTACCTTCAATCCCAGCGGATCGGCATCATCTTCCGCGGGGAATCTCTTAACATCATCGATGAAAGAACCGACGGTACGGGAACAAAATGGTATAAGATACTCCTCTACGGGAACCGGGAAGGCTGGATCTCCGACACGGTCGTGGCAGTGCTGACCAAATAAAGGCTCATGACCGCAGCACTCTTTTATCCCCTACCCTGATCGTCAGCTTTATCTCATCGAGGTATTCAAGGAGAGGGATCATATATTTTCTTGAAAGGTCAAGCCTGGATTTGAGATCAGAGGGGGACATCTCCTTCGTTCTTCCCAGAAAATCGACAACTATCTTTTTTAGATCTTCAATAACGTCCCTGTGAAAGTACATATCACCTTTTATCTTGATCACCTTGCCGTCAAAAACAAGGCCTTCAAGGATATCTTTGAGATGTTGCTCGCCTTTTTTGACCTCTCCTGAAAATTCTTTGAGGCCCGGCGGCGTGAAGCCATATTGATACAGCCTCTTTAATACCGTCTCCTTGAAGCGCTCTACCTCTTCACCTTGAGCCTTTCTTGCCCCTTTCGCTATCACCTTGTCCTTTTCTGTTATGACAGCCCCTTCCCGTATGCATTCTTCCAGGGCTGCAAGGAATATCTGCTGTTCTACCTGCGGAAGCCTCGTCCTCAGCTCTTCCCTTGACATGCCGACCTTCAGGGGATTCTTTATATAATAATCATTGATAAATTTGACCAGCATCTTCTTATACTCAGTAAATTTCATGGAATGGACAATGATCTTGCCTATGGTCAACGCCTTTTTTCTTTCCTGCAGGCTCTTTATCACGTCATCTACCGTCTTTTCTTCCTTGCCAAGCAGTATGCCGAGCATCCCCTTTTTTAAACCCCCATGCCCTGCCTTTAAGAGATGGTATTCGGTCTTCTCGGTGTCGCTTCCGTGTGCGAGCAGGGCATAGATGCTGCTCAAGCCCTCCGACTGCCTCTTGTGCCTCCCGGGCAAAACATCAAGGATTTTCCCTCCCCCGATGGTCTGAATCGCATAAGGGCCTCTCAGGATGTACCCGTCTCCGGGCAGCATAACGATCGGCCGCGAAAATACAAATTGTACGAATCGTTCCTCTCCCGGCTCTATAGTGTCGCTGTCAAGCAGCACCAGCCGCGCCTCCTCCTGCATCGTTGCTATGTGGAACCTTAGAACACTGTTGTTCTTTACAGGCTTGAGCGGTAAATCAAGATACTTCAACGTAGCGTCTATCCTCTGCGAAAGGAACAGGGTGTCGGGCCTCCCGATAACAACGCCCCTTTCGATATCGTTCTTCTCTATTCCCTGGATATTCAAAGCGACCCTCTGGCCTGCAATCGCCTCGCCCACATCCTCATGGTACGCCTGAATATTTCTCACCCGTGCCATCTTCCCGGCAGGATATATCTCGATCTCATCACCCACCCTCAAAAGCCCGGAGATGCATGTCCCTGTAACGATCGTGCCGAATCCTTTCAAGGTAAAAACCCTGTCAACGGGCAACCGGAATATCCCTTCCCTCGATCTCTCATTGATCTCCCTGGCAGCACCTTCAATCAGACCCCGTAAAAACGGTATGTTTTCTCCTGTTGTGGATGAAACGGTTATGAGCGGCGCACCTTCGAGGGATCTCCCGGCAAGGAAGTCTTTGATGTCCTCCTTTACAAGCTCTACCATATCATCGTCGACAAGGTCTGTCTTGGTGATCGCTACAATGCCTCTTGTCAATCCAAGAAGCTCACAGATATC
This sequence comes from Deltaproteobacteria bacterium UBA5758, assembly GCA_002418945.1. Classification (GTDB taxonomy): domain Bacteria; phylum Desulfobacterota; class Syntrophorhabdia; order Syntrophorhabdales; family Syntrophorhabdaceae; genus UBA5609. The sequence goes on from DIFC01000080.1 coordinate 41,748, forward strand.
AAGGTGCTCCCTTGTCTGCGGCATAACGCCTTCATCGGCGGCGACCACAAGGAGAACCATGTCGATGCCCCACGCCCCTGCTACCATATGGCGCACAAATTTTTCGTGGCCGGGCACATCCACAATACCCACAAGAAGGTCTTCGCCGAATCTGTAGTGGGCAAAACCAAGCTCGGTCGTGATGCCGCGCTCCTTTTCTTCTTTGAGGCGATCGCAGTCGATCCCGGTAAGGGCCTTTATAAGTGTCGTCTTCCCATGGTCTATATGACCTGCTGTGCCGATAACGATCCGTTTCATGACGTCACTAACTATACAATATTTTGCCCCGCCGCTCAACGAAGTTCACCACGCTCTATTATATCCATTGACTTGCCCTATGCTTTATGTTTTAAGAAGATATGGATAAGATCCCCGTTGCCTACAGCAAGGATTTCCTTACCGACTATCCAACGGTGGATTGCGAATGTCCCGACCGGATTGACAAGATCTATTCCCATATCAGAGATATCGCTGATTTCACCGAGCCCGATCCGTGCGATGCCTCCGATCTCGCGCTCTGTCACAGCGAACGGCTTATAAGATCAGTGCAAAGGGATCCCATTACTTACAGCGTGGCCTGCAGATCCGCCGGAGGAGCCATAAAGGCTGCCGAGCTGGCGCTGCAATGCCCGTCATTCGCCCTCATCAGACCTCCCGGGCATCATGCCGGCCAGGACTTCAACGGCGGCTTCTGCTTCTTCAACAACATGGCAATAGCGACCAAGAGGCTTATCTCGGAGGGCCGTATCGGCAATGCCCTCATCGTCGACATAGACCTCCACTACGGCAACGGGACGTACGATATCGTGCAGGAAGACAGCCGCATCTCCTTTGTCAACATCGACGCCGCCTCAAGGGAGGATTTTTTCAACGACTTAGAAGCGGCCCTGAAAAATGCATCCTCCTACGACCTGCTGTGCTGTTCTGCGGGGTTCGATACTTACATCAACGACTGGGGCAGCCTCCTTCTTACCGAAGACTACAGGAGGGCTGCATATATGCTCGCCTCCTCAAACCCCCGTTTTTTTACGATCCTTGAAGGCGGTTACTATATCCCTGACCTTGGCATCAATGTCCGCGCATACCTGAAGGGACTTCTGGAAGCTTGTTCATAATCTCTGTTGCAGCGTTCATCGTCGGTATTTATACAGAGGCACTGAACGCCTTCCCTCTGAAGTTGATTATCATCTTATTGCCGGTCTTCGTATGCCTCGCCGGTATCCTTTTAAAGAAAAGACACCGGGCAGCGCTGCCGTTTATCCTTATCTCCTTTATGCTCATCGGTGCCCTGAGGATCGGCATCGTAAGCGAGTACCTTCAACCCGCCGATATAAGCGGCGAAGAGACAATATACGAAGGCCTGGTCATTGAGGCGTCGCCTAACGTCAAGATCGTTAGGATCTTCAGCCCTTCCGGGCCGGCAGGGATACGGGCAGTTTACAGGACCACGGAAAATATCGGGATCAACGACAGGATAAAGATCTTCGGACGCCTGAGAGAGCTTGCCCTCACATACAACAACCCTTACGTCATATCCTGGAAGTGGATAAAAAGACTAGAGGGAACGTCCTGCGAGATAAGAGGCGCAATTATCTCCGTGGCGAAGGGAAAGAACTATGTAGAGGCCTGGAGAAACAGGCTGCGGCAAAAGATCGAAGACTCCCGCTCAAAGCACAGGGATATCATCAAGGCGCTCACCATCGGGGACGCAACGGGCATAGACGAGTCCACGCGCGCCCTCTTTCTCAGGACGGGAACATCTCATATACTTGCCATATCAGGTTCACATATCGGCATCATTACAGCCTTTTTCTTCTTTCTTGCAATGATATTGTTCAGGCTGTCGCCCGTGCTGAGATACAGGGGCGACGACAGGAGATTTGCCGCCCTGCTTACCATCCCTTTTGCATTCATGTTCATGGCCACGGCAGGTTCAAGCATACCGACAATACGGGCGGCTATCATGATAACGGTCTATATGCTGTCCCTTTACTTTGAGCGAGGCAGAAGCATACTGAACACCATAGCCCTCAGCGCCCTCATCATCCTGCTTATCTACCCCCATTCTATCTTTATGCCCTCTTTTCAGCTCACATTTGTGAGCGTCATCTTCATCATACTCTTTACAGAAAAGATCTATCCGCTGATCGCGGTGAAAAACAGGATGGCCAGATGGACATTGTCTTCAATGCTGATTACCCTCGCAGCAATGGCAGGGACGCTCCCTATCGTGATCTACCATTTTCACGGAATCAATCCGCTGTCCTTCATCCATAACATCATCTCGGTCCCGCTCATGTGCATGCTTGCAATGCCGCTCAGCCTTGCCGGGATCATCTTGCCCTATGGCGAATACCTCTTGAGGCTTTCGGGCGAGATATTAGGCCTGGCAGTAGGGATCCTGGAGCATCTCGATTTTGGCTATATCTACCCGGTGATCCGCCCCAATCTTTTTGAAACGGTCCTTTATTTCGCGTTTACTCTTTCTCTCCTGTTCATCGGAAAAAGGCATGTGAAGGTCTCGCTGATCTGTCTTCTCCTGCCGCTCACAGCAATATACTCTGCGTTCCTCTGCCACCAGCGCTTTCTTAACAAAGACCTCTGCCTCAACGTTATTGACGTCGGACTGGGGGAAAGCATTCTGATCGAGGCGCCGAAAGGCATGAGGATGCTCGTGGACGGGGGAGGCTCCTATAAGGGTGAATATGATACAGGCAAATCAATCCTCACCCCTGTTCTCCTCGCAAAAAAGATCAGGACCATCGACTACGTCATCAACACCCACCCCCATGGCGATCATATCGGTGGACTTTTCTATATTGTTAAGAACTTTGACGTAAAACACTTTGTCACCGGCAAGTATTTTGTCAATGAAGAGAGATTCCTCGATATCATCAGTATCCTGAGGAAAAAGGGCATACCCTTCGAGCGATGGGAGGCAGGCGATCATCTTATATTGAGGGGCGTTCGCATCGATGTCCTTAGTCCTGATCGCGATACCACCATTGAAGATCCCAACAACGCTTCGCTTGTTCTGAGAATCGTTTACGGCAAAAGGAGCTTTCTTCTCACCGGCGACATCGGATCAGAGATAGAGCACAGGATGGTGCTGTCCGGACTCGCCACAAAGGCCGACGTCCTCAAGGTGCCACACCACGGCAGCAGATACTCCAGCAGTGCTCATTTTCTCCACGCGGTCAGACCCGATCTTGCGGTAATGAGCGTCGGCGGCGGCATAAAAGGGCTGCCGAGCGAAGATGCGCTGGGAAGGTACAGGCAGCTATCGATCCCTGTGCTGCGGACCGACAGGAACGGGTTTATCAGGATATGCACTGACGGCGAGAATATCCGCTGTCATACAATGCTACGATCAATTTATGAATGATACGGGAAAGCCGGCGGCAGCCAAGTACTCGTAGATGACGCCGTACCTCACGCCCTTAGTGCTGACGACACATTCGCTGAGCCCGTAAAAGGACATCATCTCCCGCAGGAGAACTATCCCCTGCACAATGATGTCTTCCCTCCCCTTCTCCATGCCTTTTACCGCTTTCCTTTCTGCAACGTTCATATTTCGCAGCATTTCGACGACATTGCATACCGTCCCGATAGGGATGCTGAAGCCGTGAATCTTCTCTTTGTCGAAATATGCGCATTCACGGACTATACTCGCGAGCGTTGTCACCGTTCCGCCCGTCCCTACAAGCGCATCGGCATACCCGAGAAACCGCTCATCCAAAAATGGCCTTATATAAACTGCAGCGGCCTCGATCTCATCCTCAGCGGGCGGGTCATTCCTGATAAACATCTCCGTCAGCTTTACAGAACCGACCGGCAGCGATACAAAACTCCTGAGGTCTTGTCCGCCGCCCGCAATGATCTCCGTACTGCCTCCGCCTATGTCAACGATCAGGAACCTTTCTCTGTCAACAATCCTGTCGTTCTTTACCGACAGGTATGTGTAGTACGCCTCATCGCGTCCGCTTATTATGCGGATCGGGATGCCGAGACGATCCCCGACAAGGCCGATAAAATCCTCGCCGTTTCCTGCCTCTCTTAACGCGCTTGTGCCGACACAGGAGATGAATTCCACCCCGTGCGCTTCCGCTGTGTCGCAATATTCCTGCAGCACTTTCAGACACCTGTCCATTGCTTCCCGCGATATGCAGCCTGTCTTTTTCAGCCCTTCGCCCAGCCTGACCGTCGTGGCAATGTCGGCAATATCCCGCATAGCCTCCCCTGCATCAACGATCAGGAGCAAAGCAGTGTTCGTCCCGATATCGATGGAAGCACATTTCATTTGACAACCTCACAAAAAACTACTTATGATAGCGTTCATGTTTGTTATCTCTTTTTTTGATATCAGCGGGCTTCTGGCATTAGCAGCCGGCTTCCTCTCTTTTTTCAGCCCCTGCGTTCTGCCGCTCGTACCATCTTACCTGGTATTCATAAGCGGCATCACCTTTGATAATTATAATGAATTGAAGACAAAAAAATACAGAAAAGTTGTTTTGATCCATTCTGTCGCATTCATAGCAGGTTTTTCTTTTGTGTTTGTCTCGCTGGGCATTTCGTCTTCGATCCTCGGCAATTTCCTGGCTGACTACCAAGAGTATATCATAAAGGCCGGGGGCGTTTTTCTCATCGCCATGGGCCTCTTCTCCCTGAATATCCTGAGGATTCCCTTTCTCAATCAGGAAAAATTGGTACGGCTGGAAAAAAAACCTATCGGTATGTTTGGGTCATTCGTCATCGGGGCAACATTTTCCCTCGGCTGGACGCCATGCGTCGGCCCCGCCCTCTCATCCATCCTTATTGTAGCTTCAACCACAAAAAGGATATCGGATGGCATTTACCTCCTCAGCCTCTATTCACTCGGCCTTGCCGTCCCTTTTATCCTCTCTGCGCTCCTCTTTGACAAGCTCCTTTATTTTCTGAAGCGGTATGGTTTTGTAATGAGATATTCCACGAAGATCATGGGGGGCCTTCTCATAGTCATGGGTGTGCTCCTTGCCACTTCGTACTATACGACCCTGACCCTCATGCTGGGGCAGCTCTTTTCGTTCTGATAACACACAGCTTTCAGCGCACAACTATCAGCTATCAGAAAACAGCAAAATAAAATGTCTACCGTGTTCTGCTGTAAGCTGACTGCTGTGAGCTGATTTAGAAATCGAGCTTCTTGAATTCGCCCTTGAACCTGTCCTTGAACTTCTTCAGGACCCTGTTCTCGATCTGCCGTGCCCGCTCCCTGGAGATACGAAATTTGGTTCCTATCTCCTGCAGCGTCAAGGGCTCTTCCGAGAGCATCCTGTTCTCAAAGATAAAAAGTTCCTTCTCGTTCAGGGTTTTCTTAAATTCAGCGACTTTTCCGGTGATGATCTCGTTCTTTTCCTTATCGGCGACGATCTCTTCCACGTTTTCATCGGTTTTTATCAAGTCCATGATCGTGTCGTCGCTCTCTTCGTGCAAGGGGGAACCGAGGGAGACGTCTGCATGCGCCAACCTTTTTTGCATATCCTCGATCTCCTCTTCTTTCACGTCAAGGGTGCTTGCAAGGAGCTGTGGCGCGGGAAAAACGCCTAGCGCTTCGAGTTTCTGCTTCTCTTTGTTCAACCTGTAGAACAGCTTCCTCTGGCTCTGCGTTGTCCCGATCTTCACTAGACTCCATGAGTCCATAATATGTTTCAGGATATACGCCCTTATCCAGAAAGAGGCGTAGGTTGAAAATTTTGTTCCTTTATATGGGTTATATTTCTTGACCGCATGAAGCAGTCCGACGTTCCCTTCCTGGATAAGGTCCAGGATATTGAGGTAGGTGTTGTAATATTCAAGGGATATCTTGACGACCAGTCTCAGGTTCGATATGATAAGCTGCTGCGCAGCATCCCTGTCCTTATTCTCATAGACCTTCTTTGCGACCTCGAACTCCTCTTCTCTGGAGAGCACGCGGTATCTCGACAATTCGGCAAGATATTTTTTGAGAGGGTCAAATTGTGCGGGGAGAGCGCCTTCGTCTCCCTTCTTTATGGAATCTTCACGCTCGTCAATGAAAATATCTTCCATAAAAGTTACTTTGCTCCCCTCACTGCAATAAGCTCAGCGACAATGCTCACCGCTATCTCCTGAGGCGTCTCCGCGTGGATGCTCAAGCCTATCGGTGCGTGGACGCCCGCTACTGCCTCCTCAGCGAATCCGGCTTTCCTCATGTGATCCAGTACTATTTTGACTTTTCTCCTGCTCCCTATCATGCCTGTGTATTTCGTTTTTCTTTTCAAAACCTCTTCCAGAACATGGGCATCATAATGGTGTCCTCTCGTGACGATCACGGCATACTCCTTGCCGGTAAAGCTGAGACGATCGAAGACCTTATGAAAATCATCGACGATGATCCTTGCCGCATCGGGAAAGCGTTCATTATTCGCAAATTCTTCCCTGTCATCGATGATAACAACATGGAAATCAACGATCGCTGCTATCCTGGCGAGAAACTGTGATACATGCCCGGCGCCGAAGACGTAGAGCACCGATAGCGACTGGAGAGGCTCAACAACCATTCCATCTGCTATGCAAGGCCTTTTTTCCTTTAAACAATGACTCAGTTCTTCTATTTCTTTCTGCGGAAGAACGTCTCCAGTTATGGTGAGGTCCTCCTTGATCAATGTCTTTGACAGTGCGCCGCCTTCGAATTTTGTAACAACAATGCCCCGCGAATCGCTTTGCAGCATCTCCCCGATCTTTTTATACAACCCGGCATATTTCTGCAGCACCGGCTCAAGGAGGATATCGACGTTCCCCCCGCAAAGCATCCCGTCATCGGCTATTGCGTTGGAGTCCATCCTTACATTGAGTATTTTCGTTTCGTTCCTGTTTATTATGCTTATTGCTTCCACGCAGGCGTCGGCCTCCAGCCTGCCGCCGCCGATGGTGCCGAAACATTGTCCACCCTCTGCTACCAGCATCTTTGCGCCCACATCCCTCGGGGCAGAACCGGCCCGGTAGATGACCGTTGCGAGTATGCCCCTTCTCCCCTCTTTGAGGCACTGTTCTATAATTTCATAAATATCCATCATCAAACTCCTGTAAACCCGTAACTCATGAATCGTAACACGTAATAGGATGAACCCTGTGAAAGGTTAAAGTACGAATCACGGTAGTTCTCGCCTCACGCCTCGCGGCTTTTCATCGGCTTCTGTTGTACGCGTGCATTATTACTTCCAGGACGCCGCCGCCTATCGCCCTCGCCTTTTCGGTAATGGTATAGCACCATTCTTTCTTCCCGCGCGGATCTATATCGCCTATCTTCTCATGCGCCGGCACCCTTATCTCGCGGATAAGCCCCCTGAGGATGCCGTCGAAAGGAGCCTCCACGGGGGTCTTATTCACGTAGGCCACGGCATCTCCCTTCCTGACTCGATCACCGATCTTTTTATTCAGGTGCCTTACTGTTCCGGCATGGGGCGACCGCAGCACGCGCTCTTTAGTGTATCCCATGACCGGCCCGGGAACCCCGGTATGTGACTCCGCCGATCCCCTGCGTATAACCCTGCCAAGGTCCTGCCCCCTGTTGCTTTCAACGACCACATGTACGTCTCCAGGAGCATTGAAGCCCGGCCCTACACCGATAACGAGGGGCGCTTCATCCCTTTTCGTTCCCAGGTTCTTCTTTGCCATAATGGCGTCAACGATCACATCGGGCTTCAGGGCGGACACCGCCTTCCATTTTGGATCTATGAGGATTGCGATCCTTTTTTTCCTCCATGCATGTTCCACGTCTTTGACGCTGTCAATCAGCTCTGCCGTTACACCCTCTACTTTTGCCTTCCCTTCGTATACGCATTCGGAAAACGCAACCGTTCTTCTTACTGTGATAGGCTTCGGTATCTCTGTCATCACTATCTTTGTAATATTTGCCATAAAGAGCCTCTGTGCAATGCCTGTAGCCATCTCGCCGGCGCCTTTTATCAAGACTGTCAGATCGCGCATATTATTCAATTATGTCCTCCATGCATTTCAAATTCAAAATTTCAAATATAAGTCATGGCCCTTTCCCGAAAAAACAGGTCGGATAGTGGCAAACACCGCATTGCAGGCATAATCCTCCGTAAGAGAGCTTGACCATATCCTTTTTGTGCATCTTTTCGCCGGCCATGATCCGAGTCAGTATGATGTCCATAACGGTATACCTGTTATAATAGATGCACGCCGGGGCGCCCAGGATATATTTTCCTTTCAGGCGCGCGACGAGAAACATCGCCCCGGGGAAGACGGGCGTTCCGTAAAACAAGACCTCCGCGCCGGTTGCCTCTATGCCCTCTTTCGTCACATCGTCAGGATCGACAGAGAGGCCTGCAGTGGTCATAACCATATCGGTCCCCATATCAAGCTGTCCCAGAATGGCATCCCTGATCACTTCGATCTCGTCAGGCACAATCTTTTTATCAACAACCGTCAATCCGTAGCCTTTCAGCTTCTTCTCCACAACGTGAGAGCCGTCGGGTATCCTCCCGCTGTAGACCTCGCTGCCTGTTATTACAAGGCCTACCTTGAAGTTTCTGAAGGGGCTTATCCTTATAACGCCCTGCTCTCCCGTCCTTTCTACCTTTTTCAGTTCCCGTTCTTTGATATAAAGGGGAATGATCCTTGTCGCCGCAACGAGATCGCCTGGCTTGACAGGGTGCCTGTTCGGGACCGTGCTTAAGAGGACATCCCTGATCCTGTTCATCTCGTATAGGTGCCTGTCATTGACATAAAAAAGCCCGTGCACCTTGCTTATGATCTGCACCTTGCCTTCCTTTGGGGGCAGCGGCTCCATGTGCTCATCCATAATGGCCTGCGCGATCCTCATGCCCGCCTCGTTCTCGTGAACCCCTTTGATTTCTCCCTCAAAAACATAAAGGTTCCTCTTGCCGAGGTCAAGGAGCTTCTCTATGTCTTCCTTCTCAATGACCTTTCCCCTCCTGAACGCGACGTCTTTTTTCTTGCCGGGGATGATCTCGGTAATGTCATGAGCAAGGACAGTGCCGAGCGCTTCTTCAACATTCACCTTTTTCAACTTTGTGACCCCTTTCTCTTAAAAGATTGATCTCTTCTTCTGAATCAATATCAAAGATACTCCCTTCTTCACCCTCTATGTATAGCACATCTTCAGAATGCTTTTCTATAATTTCCCTCAAGCCTTTGTCGCCCTCGAGAAGCGCTATCTCATCGAGATATCGCTGAATATCGATAAGTACCGGGTGCCCCTTTTCACCCTTGAATAAGGGAAGCACAATAGCGGCCCTTTCCGCAAAAAACGTCTTTATCATCGCGTCTACGGTCCTGTTGGCGACAAAAGGCTTATCGCCAAGCTGGAAAAAAACACCCCGCGCCTTTTCAAGAAAGGGTAGCGAAGCCTGAACGGAGGTTGACATCCCTTTTGAGTAGTCCCTGTTGTGGACGACCTCCAGAGGCAGCCCTGCAAGCTCCCGCGCCAGTACGTCGGCGGCATTACCCGCAACAACGATGACCTTCTCTATGGAAGGCCGCAAAAAAGGCCTTATAGCCCTTCTGATGACCGTCTCACCATCTATTTCAAGGAGAAGCTTATTGTATCCAAGCCTGCTTGATGCCCCCGCGGCAAGGACAACTGTATAGATTGGCTCCATAATACCGGCTGAATGGCTATCGTTGATCTTTTTCAAGAGCCTGGTTGAGGCTGCTCAGAAGCGTGTCGACATCGATGCCATGGACCTCGGCGCCTTGCTGGACATTCTCGAAAAGAGCAGCCTGGCATCCAACACAGCCCAATCCGTATTTTTCAAAGACCGGGATGGTCTCCGGATATCTTTTTACGATCTCTCCGATTGACATCTTTTTGTCGATCATCCATCAAACTCCTTCCGAATGTTCCGTCAGGGCTTACATAATGCCGACGGCTGACAGCTTCCCTGCCTTTTAAAAGACTTCCGCTGAAAAGATATAGATCTGAGTATCTTTTGACTTCCACGCATCTTTAGGAAGCCCTGCCTTATAACAAGTATGTTCGAGAAAGGCGGTTCTGTCCAGGCCGTATTCTGTAGCAACCTGCGGGAGCAGAAGACCTGTGTGCGCTCCTTTCTCGATATACAGCCCGTGGATGCCTGCCTGTATCTCTTTTACGTCATTGACCTTTTTCATCGGCGTAAGAACGGATATTTCAATATCGATATCCTTCCATTCATTTTTGTCGACGGGATTAAAGCGGGGGTCATGGAATGCTGCCTGGATGGCCATCTCTCTGATCGTTTCATGGAGAGGAAGGAAACCCTTGATATACCCTATGCAGCCCCTCAACTCACCCTTTTTTTTCACCGTTACAAAGGCACCTCTTTTCTCCTTCAGTGTTTCCGGTAGTTCCGAAGGGCTCTTGTCTTTACCGAAAAGAACGCCCTCTATTGTGTCACGCGCTAACTGTTTAAGCTGTTCCTTGTCTCTTTCGGAAAGATCCACCTGCAACACCTGTCAAGACTTATAAAATACTGCCGATACATAACCGACGACGGCGCTTCTGTCGCCGGAGACATCGCCTGAATTGGCGTATTTCATTACCCGGCTGTGCCGGGCGCCAAGCTTGTCCGATACCATCATCGTTGTCAGCATCGGCCCGGCGCCGCATGCCTCGCCCTTATCCGCATTAAGGTCTTTGACCATTCCTGGAACATCAAAATCCTCGAGATGGCTTACAATAACGCTGTCAAGCTTTACCGCAGTAGTATAAGGGTGATAATGTGAGAGGTCGGTGCTTCCAACGACGAGAAATTGCCTGCGGCCATTACGGATCAGATCTTCAATACAATCTGATAACGCAACACACAGGTCAATGGTCTGCGTGCCCATTATCATAGGAACAATGGCAAAATCCTTCAGGGTGGATTGTAGAAAAGGGAGCTGCACCTCCAGGGAATGTTCGCCTTTATGGGCTTCAGCAAAAGGCTTTATTGCAGCCGACGACCTTACAAGATCGGCGACGGATTCCTCATCAATCCTTACCAGGCCAAGGGGCGTCTTGTAGCTGCCTTTTTCCATGACGGCAATTCCTTCAAAATGGATCCTGTGGCTTGGCGCAAGCACTATGACCGTATCAGCCTTCTTGTTCGTGATCGCCTTGAACCCGTATGCCGCTACCTGCCCGGAATACATGTACCCTGCGTGAGGCGCAATAATGCCGACAATCTCACCGGAAACAGGGGGAATGTCCGCATTATTGAGGTACTTTTCAATGTCTTTTCTGAGCGTTTCCGGATCATCAGGATAAAACATGCCGCTTACCGCCGGCTCTCTTACAAAACCCATTGATCGTTCTCCCTGGATTGTATTATACCACATATGGCGCACTATATAAATAAGCCAAAGAGCAGTTTTCTGAATGAAACGAAGGCATCATGTGATATAATCCCTGATGTGCACCATCGGGAGTGGCCAATGTCTTTAAAAAACAAAGAAAAACATCGGGCCGGACATGTCCCGGCATCCTTAACGCTTGTATTATTCAGCCTTTTGTTCATAATGTTCATGGCAGAAGGGTCTCATGCATCGGAGAAGCTCCACATAGGAACAGTTGAGGATGTGATGCTTCTACCCTGGGGCATCGTCATCCCTGCACGTGTCGATACGGGCGCCTCATCATCATCCCTCGATGCAAGGGATATAAAAATAAAGGGTAATACCGTAACATTTACATTAGCTCCGAAATACAGCGGGATCGAATTGAGCCTGCCCATCGTACGGCGAAAGACTATCAGGTCTGCCGAATCACGCGAGACGAGGGTCGTCGTGGAGATCGACCTCTGTATAGGCTCAAAACGTATCCGCGCAAAGGTAAATCTGAACGACCGCTCACGCGTCCAATACCCCATGCTCCTGGGGCGGAACGTCCTTATGAAGAACTTCATTATCAACTGCGCGCAGACAAAATGCACGGTCCCCGAATGCCAGGAGGCGCTGCCGCGATGAAGCGTCCCGCGGTCATGGTCGCGTTGTGCCTTTTCATCCTTACTTCCGTGCTGCTTCTCTACCGCATCGTCGGGCTGGGCTATCCTCCCCTGCCGGCATCGACGGGAGAGGCATTCCATTTCAAGTTTGACGGGCACATAAAAAGCACCGGCAGCAATACGACGCTCTCCGTCGCTTTGCCGTCGGAACGGCCCGGGCTTATTATAACTGAGGAGTATTTCGGTTCCGGCTCCCTGAGCTTCAACCTCACAAGAACAGAGTCGGGGCGATACGGGATATGGACCGGCCACGCAGAAAATGGCGAGATAGTCTCTTACAGGGCAACGATTGTTACGCGTTCACCGGGGATCGTAAAGCTGAAGCCGCCTCCTTTAAGCGAATATCCCCCGTCGATCAGCCCGGATGAGCGGGCAAGTACAGAAAAGGCAACGGAGAAGTTCAGATACCTCCCTATTCCCGACAGGATAGGGTTAGTCCTCAACCTCATGAATAATATCCCGGAAGAGCCTTTTCCTGAAGGGGATGCAGGCAAGTTTTTAAAATACATGGAGGCAAAATACGGGCGGTCGATGCTTATGCTTGCTCTCTGCAGGGCAGCGTCCATCCCCGTAAGGACAGTTGAAGGGATACGGCTTGCCGAAGGGATTGCATCAAGACCGCTGACATGGGTAGATGCCTGGAACGGGCAAAGATGGGTTGGCATCAGCACTGATGGAAAGGAAATACTGAAGGATCAGGAAACGCTCTTAGCCCTTACCCTGGACGGTACGCCGACTGTCCAGGTTGAAGGGGGAAGGATCAGCGAGGTACGCTGGGACATTGGCCGCATAATCATCGGCCAGTGGCGGCATAATTACGAGCATATTGCACGCTCGGAGCGGTTCCTCGACCGCTGGTCTCTTTTTCGCCTCCCCGCCGAGTTTCAACAGACCTTCCGCATCCTTCTCCTCGTCCCCATCGGCGCTCTCCTCATCTCCATACTCCGTAATATAATCGGTTTCCCCACATTCGGGATATTCATGCCCGTCCTGATGGCGCTGTCGTTCCGCAATACAGGGCTCATATACGGACTTGCGATATTCGCCGGGGTCATACTCATCGGATATGCGGCGCGCCGCCTTCTTGACCGGCTCCGCCTTCTTCTCGTGCCCCGCATGTCAGTGCTGCTTACGCTGGTCATCGTCTGTTTTACTCTCCTTGCCCTCTTCGGCAACAAGTTCGGAATGCGCCAGGTTATGGCGGTAGGTCTCCTTCCCTTCGTTATTCTCGTGATGACAATAGAACGGTTTTTTGTTGTTGTAGAAGAACACGGAATCCGTACTGCATTACAGACCTCTGCGGGGAGCGCTGCCGTTGCCTTCATCACGTACCTCATCATCAGTTCGGAGACGCTCCAGCTCACATTCTTCATATATCCTGAACTTCTCCTTGCCATAGGCGCCCTGCAGACCCTCGTCGGCAGATACACCGGCTACAGACTTTCAGAGCTTTCCCGTTTTCGGGAATTTCGCAGCCCCTCATGATAGGGAAATTATTTCAACAGCTGAGAGATGCGGGCGTTCTCGGCATCAACAATCGTAATGCCGAATATATTATGCGCTGCAATCCGCGATCCCGTTATCCCCTTGTGGACAACAAAGTGCTCACCAAGGGGCTTGCAAAACAATACGGGATACCGACCCCTGTGCTTTTTCACGTCATCAAGAACCACGGCAGTATAAAAAATCTCAAGACGATTCTGGAGGGCATAAAGGAATTTGTTGTCAAGCCTGCAAGCGGTTCCGGGGGGAGCGGTATCATCCTTATCACGGAACGTACAGAAAAGGTGTTTCTTACGCAAAGCGGGAAGGCGGTTGCTCTTGAATACCTGAGCTACCACATATCGGACATCCTTTCAGGTATATTTTCATTGCAAGGGCAGGAAGACCATGCAATCATAGAATCCCTTATTCATCCCGACCAGGTCTTTTCCGCCGTTACCTATCAGGGGGTTCCCGATGTGAGGATCATCGTCTACCGGGGTGTGCCTGTGATGGCGATGGTACGACTCCCGACAAAGGATTCCGATGGAAAGGCAAATCTTCACCGCGGCGCGATCGGCGCAGGGATCAAACTTGGGACAGGACATACGATCACCGCCGTCCATAAATCACAGATCGTCACGCACCATCCCGACACGGGCAACCCGGTAAGCGGTCTACAGGTGCCTCACTGGGACACAATGCTTTCCATCGCCGCGGTCGCCACCGATATGACAGATTTGTGCTATGTGGGTGTCGACATTGTCATCGACCGCGACCGGGGTCCGGTGCTTCTTGAACTGAACGCCCGTCCGGGCCTTGCCATTCAGATGGCGAATAAGGACGGCTTATTGAAAAGACTTGAAAGTGTTGATGCGGCGCCTGCAAAAATATTTACGACACCGGAAAAACGGATCGCCTGGGCAAAGGAGAACCTTTGAAGAGGTAAGATGGGACAGGAAATGAAAAACAACGTTCCGAAAAGATCGGCAGCGGTCATATTACTCAAAGAAGAAAAACCCCAGGGACTGAAGGTGTTCCTCTTAAAGCGATCACAACGGCAAAAGTTTATGGCAGGCACCTATGTCTTTCCCGGCGGCATCATGGATAAACAGGACAGCGATCAGAAAATCCTCGCCCGCTGCAGGGGTATATCGCCTGGGGATACACAGGGGAGAACCAGAGGAGCGCTTTCAGATAAGGATAACCTGCTTTTCCGGATCACGGGCGTCAGGGAGCTTTTTGAAGAAGCGGGGGTCCTCTTCGCAGTACACGGGAGCGGTAAGCCTGCTGCTATTGAAGATGCGGACATTCAACAACGTTTTGACAACTACAGAGACCTCCTCAGGAAGGGCGGGGTCACCCTTGCCAAACTTGCAGAGAAAGAGGACCTTATCTATACCCTTGATCAGTTGACCCACTTTGCTCACTGGATCACGCCTGAAGGTCAGCCCCTCAGGTTTTATACACATTTTTTCATAGCAGCCATGCCTGAATTCCAGAAGGCGCGCGCTGACGGAAAAGAAACAATAGAGGGACGGTGGATCTCCCCGGGGGATGCCCTGGAACAAAACCTCAGGGGCGCCATTATACTCATGTCGCCCACCATTGCATCCCTCGAACGCCTTTCCCGCTTCGCTTCTATCAACGGTGTTCTCCGTTCACTAAAAAACAAAGAAACAACAAGGCCCGTCCAGCCTGTCTACGTTGATCTTCCCGGACAGCCCTTTGTGGTTTTTCCATGGGATCCTGATTTTGAGGATTTTAAAAAGGGCATCATGCCCGGGCATATCGACCACGGAAGGCCTTCAACACCGGCAGACACCTCCACGCGCATCCTCTTCAGAAATGGGCTCAGCCTGCCGTACTGTAAAAACCGTATATCGTAGTTCGTATATCGTATGTCAAGGTCTTAAAGAAACCGTTCGGCGAGAAATAACACCGTAAGTCCTGTTCAGCTGCCTCTTTTGTTTCAGCTGACGGCTGTGCGCTGACAGCTGACGGCTATTCATTGATTATCTTCTTTTAGTTGCACAAAATAATTATCGGGTATATAAGAATATAGAGGCGCATAGAACAAAAACACTTTAAAAGTGGAGGTTGATCATGCAAACCGTCAAAGAAATACTTCACTCGAAAGGACATGACATCTGGTCGATATCACCCTATGCCACGATGCTGGAAGCGCTGAAACTCATGAGCGCAAAGGATATAGGCGTCCTCGTTGTCATTGACGGCGGCCGGCCGGTAGGGATCCTTTCGGAAAGGGATTATGCAAGAAAGGTGGTTCTTCTTGGCAAAAAATCAAGTGAAACCGCCGTGAAGGATGCCATGACTTCAAAATTCCATTCGGTCAGGCCCGATGACACCGCAGAACAATGCGTCAAGCTCATGGTCGCCAAGGACATAAGACATCTCCTCGTCTTCGACGGCGAAAAACTGGTAGGGATCCTGTCGATAAAGGATCTGGCAAAAACCCTCATACCGGGAGGAGAGAACTGGGCATCACCTTCTCTGCTCGACACGTGAACAAACCCATAAGTCGTGAGGCGAGAACAGTCGTAATTCGTAGTTCGTGAAACGTAAGTAAAAAAGCACAAGATGCAGGGTTTATCCAATTACGAATTACGATTCACGAATTACGAGGGCCTTTCACCTTTCACGATATAGGCTGTCGGCAAATGCCATAGGGCTTGCCGGCCTCCATGCCTTCAGGCCGGCAAATAATGCAAAAACCAATAGCTGATATTGGGGGAGGGTTACCGGGACGCCCGCAAACGGGTGTCCCGGTAACCGTTTATGATGCCTTCTTCTTTTTTTCCTTTTCCAGCTTTCTCTTCTCTTCGTCCCTGATCTCGCGCCTTAGCAGCTTGCCTACTTTCGATTTGGGAAGCATATCCCTGAACTCTATATAACCAGGGATCTTATACGGGGCAAGCCTGTCACGGCACCACCTGGTAAGTTCGGCGCTGCCGATGCCCTTGGCGTCCTCCTTGAGGACAACGATGGCCTTGATCCTCTCGCCGACCTTAGGATCAGGGATGCCAACAACGCAGGCGCCGATGACCGTAGGATGGTCCTGAAGAACCGCCTCAACCTCCGACGCGGAGACCCTGTACGCCTTGTATTTGATGATATCCGCGGTCCTTTCAACGAATTCGAGCTCGCCTTCTTCATTCATCTTCACGAAGTCGCCCATCCTGTAATAGGTCTCTCCGTAAATATCGACATAAGAATAGCTCGTCTCTTCAGGCTTGTTCAGGTATTCCTTGATCGGGTACGGTGAGGTAACGCACAGCTCGCCCAGCTCTCCGGGCGGAAGCTTTTCCAGCGTCTCCCTGTCCACAACGATTGATTTTCTTGTCTTAAGCGGCTTTCCGATCGTTGTTGCGGAAGGCTCCTTGGACAATGGGCTGTAGGTTACGTGGCCTATCTCCGTTGACCCATATACCTGATATAGCGGCACTCCGTATTTTTCCTTCCAGGTCTTGAAAACCTCTACAGGCAAGACATCGCCCCCGCAGTAACAATATCGCAGCGAACTGAGGTCATACTGGTCGAGCCGGTCATTCTCAAGTATCATCCGGTACAGGGCCGGGACGCCCAGCATCCATCGCGTCTTATAACGCTCAACGGCGGAAAGTACAGGATCCACTTCAGGGATCGGCATGAGCACCACCGCATTTCCGTAATTGAAGCCGAAGGCGATCATAAAGCCCTTTGCCATGATATGGAAAAGGGGGTTTATCATGAGCACCACATCGCTGCCTTCATGAATGAAGTCACCGATCACATCATCCATAATGTCCCGAATATAAGATACCTCGCCGATATGATTGCCGGGCACGCCTTTCGGAAAGCCCGTCGTACCGCCCGTATACATAATGTAGGAAAGGTCTTTCGCGGGATCAATCTCAACGGCAGGAGGCTTGGTCACGCCGCTCTTCAAAACATCTATAAAAAAGTGGATCTTTGCGTGTGCCTCAACGCTCCCCGCCGGGGCCTTATCGAAGATGTGTGCAACGAACCGCTTCCATGGAGAAACGAGGTCTATCAGGTTCGTCACAATAACCCTTTTCAGATTCGTTCTCTCCATAACCTCTTTTACATAGACATAGTTTGTGTCAAGACATATGACCGTATCGATGCCGGCATCCTTTATCATATATTCAATCTCGAAGGCCGTGTATATCGGCGATACAGGCACGGTAACTGCCCCGATCCTGTTTATCGCAAAATTCGAGATGATCCATTGAGGACTATTCGAGATGTAGAGCATCACCCTGTCCTGTTTTTGTATGCCGAGATTTAAAAGGCCGGCTGCAAATTTATCGACAAGCGTCTCGAGGTATCCGTACGTAAAGCGGTCCCCGAGATAAACAAGAGCGGTCTTGTCCGAGTACCTGCTGCACATCTCATAGAAACGGGAGAAGGTATACTCATTTTCAAAGGATCCCATATATATTCCCCTTACACTCCAAAATATGCGGCTTTCACGTCCGGGTTATCCATCAGCTCGTCCTGCGTGCCGGAAAGGACGCTTGAACCATTCTCAAGGATATAAGCAAAATCTATGATGGGCATAACGGGCCGGGCGTACTGCTCTGTAACGATGATAGAAATGCCTTTTGTGTCCCTTATTGCCTTTGTTCCGTTGATCACTATATCCTGATACGCGGGGCTCAGGCCCAAAAGCGGCTCATCAAGGAGAAGGATCTTCGGGTTCGCCATGAGCGCGCGCCCGATGGCAAGCATCTGCTGCTCGCCGCCGCTTAAGAAACCGCCCTGTCTCTTCAGATGGTCTTTCAAACGCGGGAAAAGATCCAGAACATAATCTATATTTTCCTTCGTCTCCTTGCTTGTAGCGAGGTATGCGCCTATCTTCAGGTTCTCCAGGACAGAGCTCTCTGCGAATATCCTTCTTCGTTCCGGACAGAGTACGATGCCCATCCGTGCCCGGTTGTGCGGCTCAACGGCCGTTACGTCCGTACCGTCGAAGAATATCCTTCCGAACACGGAGATCCGCTCTCCGCCGCGCATATCTTCCTTTTTCTTGATGTCCAGGACAATGCCCGAGAGGGCGTACATGAGAGTGCTCTTCCCGGCGCTGTTTGAACCGAAGATACCAACGATCTTTCCTTCATCGCAGGCTATACTTACGTTGTTAAGGGCAATCATATTTTCGTAAAAGACCATTAGTTCAAAGGCTTCAAACATTGTGTTTACACCCCTTCTGCACCAAGGTAGGCCTCCCTCACCCTCTTGTCCTCAATGACAAGCGAGGGTTCGCCTTCAGTGATCTTTTCGCCAAAATTCAGCGCCATGACCCTCGTTGCTACCCTGAAAAGCTCCCGCAGCCTGTGCTCCACCATGATAAGCGTGATGCCTTCATCCCTCATCTTCTCGATTAGGGGAAGCATGCCGGCGATCTCGCTCATGCTCAATCCGGAAAAGACCTCATCGCAGAATATGATCTCAGGCCGCAGCGCCATGCATCGTGCCAGCTCAAGCCTCTTCTGGTAGCCTGTGGGCAGTGTCGAAGAGAGCTTGTAGGGGACCCTCGAATCCCTTTCGAATCCGATCTCCTCGAGGATGTCCACTGCCACGGTATCCCTGTCTCCGTGCTTTCCTCCGCCACGCCATCCCCCGGTCTTTCTCGCCCTTGGCGACCAGAGGGGGATGATGAGGTTTTTGTATGCCGGCAGCGAGTAATAAGGCCTCATGATCTGGAATGTCCTTGCGATCCCTGCGTCGGCTATCTTGTGCGGCTTCCAGCCCGTTATCTCTTTGCCTTTAAAATATACTTGGCCGGCCTGGGTCCTTATAAACCCCGTGATGCAGTTTATAATGGTGGTCTTACCTGAGCCGTTCGGACCTATAATGCCGAATACTTCGCCCCTCTGAACATCAAAACTGACATCTATAAGCGCCTTCAGGCCGCCGAATGCTTTAGAAACACCCTTTACTGAAAGTATCGGTTCTCCGCTCATACCTTCACCCACCGTTCAAACTGATGATACTTTCTCTGCATGTAAATCATTAACCCCTCGCTCTTGAAGACAATGAACCCGGTGAGGATGATGCAATAAATAACGATACGGAATGTCCCGAAGGCGCGCAGGACCTCCGATAGTGGCACGAGGATGAAGCTCCCTATTACTGCGCCTACAAGCGTACCGCCGCCGCCGATAACGACAGAGGCAATGGGGATAATGGAAAAATCAAGTGCAAAAAGGGAGATGCCGGCCCACATGTAGAGGTGCGCCATATAAGCCCCTCCGAAGCAGCCGATCAGCGACGCGATAAAGACCGCGAGAACCTTCATGCGCGTAACATCAATCCCCGAGGCCCTTACCGACTGGTCGTTGTCCTTAACGCCGCGCAGCACAAGGCCGATGTCCTGGTTGACGAACCTCCTCATGCCGAAAAGGAAGCCGATCACTACCAGGATAATGACGTAATGCTCAACATGCTGGTTTGTAAAGCCGTCCACTCCTGTAATCCCGTTCGTGCCGCCGAGGATGTTCAACGCCTCGATGATCCGCGTAAAAAGCAGGGGGTACATGAGGGTCACAATAGCAAAATAAACACCCCTGAGCGGCAGACAGGGTATGAGACACAACGTACAGAATGCTGCACCCGTTATGGTGGCGCATGGAATAGCCAGATATGTAGGGAACGAAAGGTACACATTATAGATCGCTGAAAAATATCCGCCCACGCCTGTCAAAAAGGCGCCTCCGAGGCAGACAAGCCCCACATAATTTGCGAGAAAATCGAAAGAAAGTGCAAGGAGGGCATATACGAACATGATATTGATGACCCTCTTCCAGTAAGGAGCAAGTTCAAAGATAAAGGGGAGCGCCAGGACACCTACGATAAGAAGAAGCCTGGGGCCCATGAGATATAATATCTCACGGTAGGAGGAGATCGCGTAGAGACCCTCCGTACGGACCTTAAGCCCCCTGTCGATCCTTTCTTTTCGCATCTGTTCCATAGGCTACACCCGCTCCTCAAGTTCTTTCTGCTTCCCGAATATCCCTGACGGCTTGACCAGCAGCGTAACGATGATCGCAAGGAGAGCAACGACCATCTGATAGTGGGTAGAGATAAATGCCTCTGTGAGGATCTGCGCAAATCCTATCACAAAGGAGGCGACGATAGTCCCTCCCCAGCTCCCCAGCCCCCCGATAACGCAAACCGCTATCGCAAAGATCAATACATTGTACCCTGCCTCTACAACGATATTGCCGAGAGGCAAAAGCAGCACTGCGGCAAAACCCGCGAGCGCAGATCCGATGGCAAGAGAGACAATAGCGGTCATATCGGAATTGATCCCCAGCATCATCGCCGCCCTCTCGTCCTGGGCAATGCCGCGCAGGGCAAGGCCGACCTTCGTGTATCGCGTGAAGGCATAGAGCAGGACAAAGGTAAGTATTCCTACGCCCACTATGATAAGGCGCTGGTAATCGACGCTCACATCAAAGAGATTGACCGAGCCCGCTGCAAAAGTCGGGAGGGTGAAGGTTCCACCCCTCAGCCCTCCCCATCTCAACCCCTCCAGGATAGCGAGCCCTATTGCATATGTTGCGATGATCTCCGATATCTCCATACCCCGAATACGGATCAGAATGAACCTGTAGATCAAAGCCCCGACGATGGCTGTAAGGCCTATGGAGGCAATGATCGCAAAGGGGTAGGGGAAGCCGGCGAACTTGTTGATAAATAACCATACGAGATATCCCGACAGGATATAGAGGGCGCCGTGGGCAAAGTTCGGCACCCTGCTGATGCTGTATACCAGAGTGAACCCCAGCGATATGAGGGAAAGGGTAATGCTGTTGATGATGCCGTATATGATGATATGCATACCTGTCCTTTTCTTTTTACTTCATCCAGGGCGGCAGCAGCACCTTTCCTGCCGCGGCCTTGGGCGGGAATACCTGCACCCTGTTTCCCTGCTGCCATTGAATGATGCCGGTAACGGCCCCCTCTTTCGGATCCAACGAGGGGATGATCTGGTGCGACTTCTTGTCAAAGCGCATCCTGCCGTATACGCCCATGATATCGCTGTTCTCGAGGCCCTTGATAACTGCCTCTGTATCCGTGGATCCGGCCTTTTCGATGCCGTCCTTCAACTGGTAAACGGCCATATAGCTCGACGATGTACCGTAGCCCTCAGGCTCCAGGCCCCATTTCTTCTTATAGGCATCGGAAAATTTCATCGTCCATGGCGTTATCTTCGCCGGCGCATTGCCGCCATTGACAAGGTTTACGATCAGGTATTCCCCGCGTCCTGCCGATGCCTTCCAGAAACCAGGCTGTTCCGCAGCGCAGACGAACCCGACGGGAAGCGATTTCAGCTTCATATCGCTCCACTGCTTCAGAAGCACCGCGCTCTCAGGCATATCCATCCAGATAAAAAGTATCTGGGCGCCGAACTTTGCCGAGTCGTTCAGTCCGACGGAATAGTCTGTTGTCCCTGTAGGGTATATCTTTACATCAGAGACCTTCCACCCTTTGCCGGTGAGACCATTCTTCATTGCCTCGCCGCCCGCCCTCGCGTGCGCCACGTCCTGCACCATGACCGCGGCCTTATCAAACCCGTGGGTCTTCCTCAAGTCTTCGAGCATGGTGATGAACTCGTTCATCATGACGCCCACGTGGCTTGTGTTCCTGAAGCAGTATTTGTATTTATCGTAGTTATCTGTAATCTTTTTGTGATAGGCAGGCGTGAGAACCCCTGTCGTCAGGATGCTTATCTTCTTATATTTATTGAGCAGATCCATGGCAGCGAGCGCAGCCTCGGAACGTACAGGGCCTCCAATGAGAAAATCCGCTTTCTTCTCCAGAATAAGCTTTTCAACCCCGAGCAATGCCTCGCTGACAGGGACGCCCGGTTCAAGGTCTCTCGTGTCGATGACCTCAACGGCAAAAGGCCTCTTCTTGCCTCCAACGTTCACGCCGCCTGCTTTGTTGATCTCTTCCACGGCGAGCTTTATCCCCCTCTCCGCATCCCATCCATAGAGGAAGGCGGTGGCAAGGGGAGCCCCGATGACGATCGGCTTCTCAGCAGCAACGGATGGCAGAGGAGCCGAAAAAACGATAAACATGAAAATTGCGATAAAAAAGACCAGCCTTCTCATAATAACCCCCTCGTTTTTTGATTAGTACCCCTATTATTCAGTATCGCGCCATTGGTGTATCTGCAGAACTAGCAATAATCGTGCCGAAGAAGCGGCCTGCGGCGCATATTAAATTATTTCAACATGTTAACAAAGAAGGGCGGCCCGGCATCACGGCGTCGCTGAATTATTCTTTCACAATTTGAAATTTTTTTTCACCATACGGTCCGCCATGGGAGAAAAACCGGGAGCCGCAATTGCTACTTGTTGGTTTTTACCGTGTGCTTCGGGGCTTTTGAGGGATTATCTTCCTGATCTCTTTTTTCAAGAAACCTTCTGATACCTTTAACATTTCACTGGCCTTCTTCAAGTCCCAGTTCGTCTGGTTAAGAACCTGAAGTACATGCTCATTCCTTATCTGCCGCAGAGTCTTCATAATTATAGAAAAATTTAGTGCAATTAAGATGCCAGCGAAGGATAAGGGGTATTCCTTATGGTGAATCGGGCTGTATGGAGATGCCGTATTCTTTGAGCTTCTGCCGAAGTGTGGGACGGGATATCCCGAGAAGCTTGCAGGAATTGCCGAGATGCCAGTGTGCGTGGCTGAGCACCCTCAGGATGTGTGTCTTTTCGATCTCCTGGAGGCTCATGATGCGCGCGGCGTTCTTTTCCTCTGCTGCCATTTCTTCCCAGCCAAGCAACGGCGAGATAAATTCATCAAGGACAACCTCGCCCTGTGTGGTGATCGCTGCGCGGGTAAGGATATTCTCAAGCTCCCTGACATTGCCCGGCCAGTCGTAACTCATGAGCCTGTGTATGGCCTTTTCCTCAACCTTTTTAATGCTCCTGTGCAGCTCGGCGTTTATCTTTCGTATTATATATTCAATGAGAAGCGGGATGTCGGATTTCCGCTCCCTTAAAGGGGGAACATTGATCGTCGCTACACTGAGCCTGTAATAAAGGTCTTCCCTGAAGCCTCCGTTCTTGACCATCTCTTTCAGGTCCCTGTTCGTCGCCGCGATCACCCTTGCGTTCGATTTGAGGTTCTTTTCGCCGCCCACATGTTCAAATTCCTTCTCCTGCAGAAACCGCAGCAATTTTGCCTGCAGCTCAAAGGGTATCTCGCTGACCTCATCGAGGAATATCGTCCCGTCGCCTGCAAGCTCGAATTTGCCTTTCTTCGAAGCTATGGCGCCGGTAAAGGAGCCTTTCTCGTGTCCAAAAAGCTCGCTTTCAAGGAGCGTTCCCACAATGGCAGAGCAGTTGATAGCGAGGAGGGGCTGGTCTTTGTGCGGGCTGTGATAGTGGATCGCCCGCGCGATAAGCTCCTTCCCTGTCCCGGTCTCCCCCTCGATCAGAACCGTAACGGTATTTTCCGAAAGCAGGCCTATGGATTTGAATATCTCTTTCATGGCCTTGCTTTTCCCGATTATCTTCCCCTTCTCGTACATTGACGAAGGGTCAAGCGAGATGGCATCGGCGCCGCGCTTGAGGCTCCCTACCTTTAATGCCCGGTCTATGGCCTTTTCCAGCTCTTCGATATCGATGGGTTTCGGAATATATTCGCAGGCGCCGAGCTTCATGGCCGTGATCGTCGTCTCCATGTCATGGAACGCGGTAATGATGATGATATTTTTTTCGTTGTGTCTTTGCCTCAGCTCCTGCAGGACATCAAGGCCGTTTTTGTCCGGCAGGCGTATATCAAGGATCACGATATCGGGAGCGAACGATTCGTTCTTCTTTACCCCTTCCGCTGCCGAAAGCGTGCAGCACACATCATACCCCTTCTCGCTAAGGAACATCTCCAGGGATTCAAGGAGGGATTGCTCATCATCGATGATAAGTATCTTTTTTTTCTTCATACGGTATTCCTGGCGGGCATTGTGAGGACTACGCGTGTCCCCCTGGGCTTTCTTGCCTCTGTGCGAGCTGTTCCACCATGCGCCTCCATGATCTTCTTCACGTTGGAAAGACCGAGCCCTGTCCCCTTTTTCTTGTTGCTGAAAAAGGGGTCGAAGACGTAAGGCAGGTCATCGGGGCTTATTCCGGGGCCATTATCGAGGATCTCTATCTGTATGATCCCCTTCTTGTCCTTTGCGTCATGTTTGGTGATGATGGTGATCTCGCCTCCGGCCTGCAGCGCCTCAACTGAATTAAGGATAACATTGATGACAGCCTGCTCTATCCTGTCATGGTCCAGCAGGATATCGGGCATGTCTCTTCCGTATCTCTTTTTCACGCGTATGCCCTTCTCCTTCATCTTCACATCCACGATCTCAAAGCATGAATCGATAATGCCGTGGATGGAAATGGGGTCGAGATTTATCCTTATGGGTTTTGCAAAATTGAGCATCTCGTCGAGGATCCTTTCGAGCCTTGATGTTTCGTCGAAGATGATTTCCATGCGTCTTTTGTCGTTACCGTTGAATTCTGTGTTTTTAAGGATTATCTGGCTGTTCATCTTTACCGATGACAGGGGGTTCCTGATCTCATGCGCCAGGGACGTGGTAAGCTTCCCGATGTGGGCGAGACGCTCCGATTCCCTGACCCTCCGTTCGGTCTCCATTCGTTCCGTAATATCGCGGCAGATCCCCGCTACCGCTTCTTTGCCCTGGTATAGTATGCGTTTTACCTTATTCTCCGTAGGAAAATGGCCGCCGTTTTTATGGCGCCGGTAATACATATAAAGGTCCCTCGCATCCTCTCCGGTTACTCGCTGCTCATAGAGCCTTTTTACCGCATGCAGGTACGTCGGCGCCAGGAGATCCGTGTAGGGCTTTCCGATGATCTCCTGGAGAGTGTACCCGTGCAGGTCGCAGAAGGCCTGGTTGGCGAAGACAATTTTTCCGTTCTGGTTCACAAAATATCCGTCGTTTATCTCTTCGACGAGGACGCGGTACTTGGACTCCGATTCGGCGAGCTCTTTTGTCCTTTCCGCCACCTCCTGCTCAAGGCTCTCCGCATGATTCCTTATCTGTTTTTCATGGAGAGATTGAAAGAAGTCGCTGAACTTCGTTATGGTATAAAAGAGGCATCCGTTCAGCTTCTCGATCGTATGAAGAAGATCATCCCCCTTCAGCTCCTTCACAAAGACAGGGAAAAGAGTGGTCCTGTAGAGCTCATATGCGTGCTGCACCTCGGAGAGCGAAAACCCTCCTCTGAGACGGATCTGCGAGATCCAGTGGATATGGCAGTCTATTTTTGAAAAATCATTATCAATAAGGACGGCACAACTTGCATCATAGGCTGCGGCGACGGTAATGTAAAGCTCATCCCGTGACCGCCTGCTGTAACGCGGGCTTACCCCCAGAAGACGGTCGATCCATTCATCTATGATCTGTTCTCGGTACTTTGTCAGGATCCCGGCGATAATCACAACGAAAATTGTATCCTGTTAATATCCCGGGGTCAAGTAGTTACCCAAACTTTCCGTGAAAAGTGAAACGTGAATCGATCACCCTATCCCCAGGACCGCCTCCGCGTTCCTCCAGAGTATCCTCTCTTTCACCGGATCGGCTATCTCCAGTCTGCGCACCCTGTCAATCTGTCCCCTGATGTCGGCTATGCCGGGCCAGTCGCTCCCGAATATAAATCTGTCCTGATACCTTTCGAAGTTGGGAAAATACCTGAGGAGCTTCTTGATAGGTATGCCGGCGATTCCAATGTACATATTCCTGTGCCTCGTGATGAGCCAGCTCGCACGATCATACCAGAAGGACCTGCCGCCGTGTTCCATGATGATCTTCAGATCAGGGAATGCATCCGCCACATCGTCGAGCAGCAGCGGATCGGCATATTTTATCCGTGATCCTTTGAAGGCTGATATGCCGGTATGGAACATAATGGGGGCCTTTGCAGACTGAGCCACTTCATAAAAGGGGAAAAGCTTCTCATCGTTTGGATAAAAGTGCGCATAGGAGGGAAGAAGCTTAAAACCCTTCATGCCGAGGTTCTTCACTGCGTTCTCTGCCTGCACACCATAGGGGGTCTCGTCATAGAGGCATACGGCCCCGAAAGGGATAAGCTCCCTGTGGCCCTTACAGAACTCAGCCGTGAACTCATTGGTCACAACGCCGGATGTTGCCGGGTTATATTCTGCAAGCATAACTGTCCGGTCAACTCCCTGGGATCGGAAAAAAGAGATCACCTCTTCCGGTGTAATGTTCTTTCCGAATCTTTCGACGTAGGCTGGATTGTACTCTTTGAAGAACTCTGTCACCCAAGGGGTCCAGTTGTCAACGGTACCGATGTGCGCATGAAAATCTATAACCTTGCTCGACATAACGGGAGCATTCTACCACGGCCTTCTGCAAAAGCAAAGAAAAAGGCCCCGCAAAATAGCGGGGCCTCTGATCCACGTTTTAGCTTTGTCGCCTCAGGCGACCTCCTTTTCCTTGCCCTTCCTCACAACGGCCCTCTGGCCTTCAGGAAGGGGCGGCGGTACCGCCTCGCCGACGATCTTCGTCACGGCGCGGAACTTCGGGGGACATACCTCAAAGCACGTCCCGCACTTTATGCATTTCTCCTGGTCGACGATGTGCACCTGGCCCTTGGCGCTTATGATCGCCTCCACGGGGCACCTCCTCGCGCAGGTCATGCAGGCCTGGCACTTCTCTGGGTCGATGTAGTAGGAGACTACCTCTTTAAATAACTGATCGACCTCTTCTTTCGTGAAGACCTCTTCGTACTTCCCATAGTCCTCATGGCCCTCGAGGCGCGTTGCCAGCTTCTCCCGCTTCGCGATCTTGAAGTAGGGGACCAGCCGTGCGACCTCTGCGAGCTTTGCGTGGAGCGTATCCTGATCCATCCCTTCGGCTTTGCCGAGGGGCCCCAGCTCCTTTACCTTCTTTACAAAATCGTTGACGCTCTCGACGAAGACGTTCGCCTCTGCGCCGGACATGAACCTGATCCTCAGCCTCTCCGGGTTCAGCCCGATATGCTCAAGTATCCTCCGGTAGAGGAGTACCATGTTGAGCGTATGGAAGTTCCCGTGGGTGACGTAGTTGCACTCTCCGAGATGGCAGGCGCCGATGAAGACGCCGTCTATGCCCTTTGAAAAGGCCCTGATGATAAATTCCGGATCGACCCTCCCGGAACACATGACGCGGATGATCCTCATTTCACTGGTATATTGCAGTCTGGAAACTCCAGCCAGGTCAGCAGCTCCGTACGCTCACCAGTTGCATGCGAAGCCTAATACTTTCGGTTTGAACTTCGATCCTGAGCTCATGCGTTTCCACCTCCTTTCTTCATAGTCCCATCGTTATTTTCCCGCTGCCGCATCGATCTGGCCGATGATATCCTCTTCGCGGACCATTGCATCGACCTCGGCGATGAGCTCTTCATCGGTATAGTGCCGCAGCGAGATGGCCCCTGTGGGGCACTTCGCGTTGCAGAGGCCGTCGCCCTTGCAGAGGACGGGGTTGATCGTCGCCTTCTTCCCCTGCTTCGTGTCGTAGAGGTCAAGCGCCCCGTAGGAACAGACCTCGACGCATGCCCCGCACCCCATGCACCTCTTCTCGTCGATCTCGCAGACAGAGCCTGAGGCCACGACGATATCGTTGGAGAGGAGCGTTAATACCCGGCCTGCGGCCCCGTAGGCCTGGTTGATCGTCTCCTGCATGAACTTCGGGTAGTGGGCCAGCCCGCAGAGGTAAACGCCGTCCGTCGCGAACTCGACAGGCCGCAGCTTCACGTGGGCCTCCTTGAAGAAGCCGTCTAAGCTCAGCGTCACCTTGAAGAGGTTGGCGATCTCCTTTGTCGCCGCGGAGGGAACCACAGCGGCGGCTAAGGCGATGATGTCGGCGTCGAGCTCAAGCTTCTTGCCGAGGATGTAATCCGTGGCGGTCACCTTGAGGACAGACCTGCCGTCCTCTGCCTTGCCGGGCTCCACCACCGGCGGATCCTCCGGCTCGTAGCGGATGAACCTCACGTCCTTGCCCGCCGCTTCGCGGTAGGAGTCCTCCTTGAACCCGTAGGTCCGTATATCCCGGAAGAGGATGTAGACATCCGCGGCGGGGTTCTTCTCCTTGAGGAGGAGCGCGTTCTTTATCGACTCGCTGCAGCATATCCTGCTGCAGTAGTTCCTGTCCTCGTTCCTGCAGCCCACGCACTGGATCATGACGATTGCCTGCGCGGAGGCGACCTTCTCGTCGCCGGTTACGATCCGCTCTTCCAGCTCTAAGTGGGTCATCACCCTGTCGTCCTGCCCGTAGAGGTACTCGGTGGGCGTGTAGAGGTCGGCGCCGATGGCGAGGACCGCCGCGCCGTGCTTTATCTCCGTGGTGCCCCGGTCGGACTTGACCGTGGTGACGAAGTTCCCCACGTATCCCTTGGCCTCCGTGATCGTTGCATCGGTATAGACGTGGATCAGGGGGTGCTTATAAATCTTCTGCGTGAGGTCGCGGAGGTAGGCCTGGACATCGAGCCCCTCGAGGGTGGTGTGGATCCTCCGTGCGATCCCGCCGAGGTCTCTGTCCTTCTCGATGAGGGAGACCTCGTGCCCCTGGTTGGCGATGGAGAGGGCGGACGTCATGCCGGCGATGCCTCCCCCTACCACGAGCGCCCGCTTGTCGACGGGGAGGTCAAATTCCTGGAGGGGCTTCAGGTGGCACGCGCGGGCAACCGACATCCTGATGATGTCGTGGGCCTTCTCGGTGGCCTCTTCCTTCTCCTTTGCGTGGACCCAGGAGTTGTGCTCCCTGATGTTCGCCATCTCGTAGTAGTACTGGTTGATCCCCGCCTCCCTGAGGGTGTCCCGGAAGAGCGGCTCGAGGGTCCTCGGGGAGCAGGCGGCGACGACCACCCGGTTGAGCCCCTTCTCCTTTATCATGTCTGTTATCTCCTTGGCGGAGTTCGTGGCGCAGGAGAAGAGCTGCTCCTGGGAGTAGACGACATTGGGCAAGGTCTTGCAGTACTCCACCGTTCCGGGGACATCCACGATCCTGCCGATATTGGCGCCGCAGTGGCAGACGAAGACACCGATCTTCGGCTCCTCCTGGGAGACGTCCTTTTCCGGAGGGTATATCCTCTCCCTCGCGAGGTTCCCCCGCCGGTTCTGGAGGAGCTCGCCGATCTGGGAGCTTGCACCGCTCGCGCTGAAGACCGACTCGGGGATGTCGATGGGGCCCTGGAGGGCGCCGCTCACAAAGACCCCCGGCCTGTTGGTGACCATGGGGTTGACGGGGTCGAGATCGCAGAAATTGTGGTGGTTGAGCACGATGCCGTACGTCTTCGCTATCTCCTCGACGTCCTTGGGGGGGTTCATCCCGATCGACAGGACCACCATGTCGAACTCTTCCTCCTTGACCCCCTCGCCGGGGGTGGAATACCGTACGGTCACGTTCTTCGTGACGGGGTCCTCTTTCACGATGGAGGTGTAGCTTCTGAAGAAGCGGATGCCGGGGAGGGCCTCCGTCCTCTGGTAGTAGCGTTCGAAGTCCTTCCCGTAGGAGCGGACGTCGTTGTGGAATATGGTGCACTTTGCCTCTGCGTCGTGGTCCTTGGTCAGGATCACCTGCTTCTGGGTATAGGTGCAGCATACGGCGGAGCAGTAGCTGTTGCCGCCCTCGATGACCTGCCGGGAGCCGACGCACTGGATCCAGGCTATGTTGTGGGGGTGCTTCAGGTCCGAGGCGCGGAGGATCTCCCCCGCATAGGGGCCCGTGGAGCACAGAAGACGCTCGAAGTCCATGCTCGTCACCACGTTCTGGAACTCCCCGTAGCGGTACTCCTCTCTCACCTTCGGATCAAAGGGCTCGAAGCCCGGGGCAAGGATGATGGCCCCTACCTTTATCTCCTTCTTCTCCGGCTCCTGGGTGAAGTCTATGGCGTTGTTCTTGCAGACCGCCTCGCAGATGCGGCACTTCTTCTCCTTCAGGTAGAGACAGCTCTCGTCGATATAGGTGATAAGGGGGATCGCCTGGGCGAAGTATACGTGGACCGCCTTGTTCTTCGATATCTCCTGGTTATACTGATCGGGGTAGACGACCGGGCAGTATTCCACGCAGGTGGTGCAGCCGGTGCATTTATCCTCCAGGATATACCGGGGCTTTTTCGTTATCGTGACCTTGAAGTTTCCTGCCTCGCCTTCCACGGTGCTGACCTCTGTGTAGGTGAGGACCTCTATGTTCGGATGCCGGCCGACCTCGACCAGTTTTGGCGCGAGTATTCACATCGAGCAGTCGTTGGTCGGAAAGGTCTTGTCGAGCTGGGCCATGTGGCCGCCTATGCTCGGCGCCTTCTCGACCAGATAGACCTTGAACCCGGCAGTGGCGAGGTCGAGGGATGCCTGGATGCCGCTTATGCCTCCGCCGACAACCATGACGTCTCCGAAATCCCCCTCTCCACGATTCTTGCAAAGCTGTTGAATGTTTTCTTTGAGAGATATTACATTATCCACTTTCTATCACCTCATAAGATTTTTTGTGGCCGTACTTAATTTCTTGAACAACCAAGCCGCTCCGGGTGGGTAAACACCGCCAAGCGATTGCTACGCACCTGGCCAACCAGGGCAATGCCCATATCACTTGCGAGCGAGATCGCCCTTTCCGTCGGCGCGTGACGTGAAACAACGATCGGGACCTCCATCTTTGCCGCCTTGAGCAACATCTCCGACGAAATACGCCCGGTGATCAACAGTAATCTGTCTCTCGATGATATCCCTCTCAGCAGGCATTCCCCCTGGATCTTGTTCAGGGTATTGTGTCTCCCGATGTCTTCAGCCACTATAAGCATTTTCTTTGCATCGGACAGCGCTGAAGTATGTACGCCACCGCTAAGCCGATACAGCTCCATCTGTTCCTGAAGCTCCTTCATCAACGCCAGAACTTCCGTCGGCGAAACAACAAGTTCCGAATCGATCTTCTGTCCCTGGGTCTGAAAGACTCCGCCGCCGCTGCAGCCGGATGCGAGCGTTTTCACTGCAGGGGGTTCATACCCGGCGTTAACAAGCGTTACGTCAGCAAGCGAATCATCCTCGCAGACCCTCATCATCGCCACATCGCCTGTACCTGAGATGATCCCCTCTGCATAGAGATATCCGATGACAAGGTAGTTGATCTTCGCCGGCGTACAAAGGATGTTGACCAGCGCCCGGCTGTTGACGTAGATCGTAAGCACCATCTCGGTAGGTACATGGGCCGGTGTCCTGACCCACCCTCCTTCGTCCGAAAAACGGTCACATACTATCTCTGCCGCGACTCCTTTGTCAGCCGTCATGCCGGTCGTTTCCTGCATATCCCGCTACCTATCTCCTACATCACTTCCTGTATGATCTCTGTGATGTCCTTCACTTCTATATCATCGGCATGGTTCGTGACCAGCCTGCTGTCCTCAAGGGCGGTGATGCAATAGGGGCAGGCGGTGGCCAGCACCTGGGCGCCAAGCTCGATGGCCTGCTCGATCCTGATGTTTGAGAACCTCTCATGCTTTTCCGTCTCAGCCCAGACCCTGCCTCCTCCCATGCCGCAGCAGAGGCTGTCTACCCGCGCCTCGGGGAGCTCCACCAGCTCCAGGCCGGGGGTCTTCTTCAAGGACCCGCGGGGCTCGTCATACACGCCGTTATGCCTTCCCAGGTAGCACGGGTCATGGTAGGTGACCTTCTTCGCGTACTCCTTCGAGAGCGTGAGCCGCCCCTCGTCTATGAGCTGGAAGACATACTGGGAGATGTGGACCACCTCGAAGTTCACCTTGAACTCGGGGTACTCGTTCTTGAAGGT
>DIFC01000001.1:0-24640 GCA_002418945.1 Deltaproteobacteria bacterium UBA5758
GCCCGTCACGCTGCCCGTTGCGTAGGAATTGGTGACCGTGCCGTCGACGGCGTTGCACCCCGCCAGCCCGCCAACATCGACGCTGCCCGTCACGCTGCCCGTTGCGTAGGAACCGGTGATCGTGCCGTCGTTATACCCCGCCAGCCCGCCGACATTACCGTTGCCTTTTATCGAAACATCCACGAGTCCAATGTTGCTCACCATGGCCCCGGAGCCGGTATAGCCGAACAACCCGACGTAATCGGTTGACGGCCGTTTGATGAAGAGATCTGATATGGTATGGCCCAGGCCGTCGAAGGCGCCGGTGAATTTTGTAGTATCGTTTCCGATGGGCACAAAGCCTGCCCCGGTATTCCAGCCGGAGGTGACAGAGGCGTCGATGTTCGCGCCCAGGGCGTAGTAGCCTCCGAGATTGCCCGCCATGCCCTGGAGGTCAATTGCGGTGGTGCTGCCGGCGCTGCCCAGGGAGGTGATGACGGTATAGACCTTATGCACACCGTCTAAACCGAGGGTGGTGGAGAAGTTGTTCCCTGCGGGGAGGTTGACCGGGGCGTTTACGGTATAGGTCGCGGTGTTGCCTGCCGCAATGGCCCCCTGGCCGTAGAGGAGGAACAGTTGGGCAGTCCCCGAGCCGAAGAGGGCACTATTGATCTTGATGTTCCGGTAGGCGTTGAGGGCGAGCTTGTGGACAGACCAGGTTATGTTGTCATTCACGAAGATGTCGCCGTTGCCGGCTGTTCCTCCGGAACTGCTAAGGATTGTCACATTATTGCTTCCGAGATTACTGGATAGCTGGCTGCCGGTAATATCGCCGCCGGAAGGGGCGATCTTGTAATCGTTCTCGGGGTCGATGAGCCAGGTGCCGGTTTTGCCGTAAGGGGCAGAGGTGGTAACGGAGAGGGCATCCTTTATCGTCACCTTCTTCCCCGATGTCTCGATAAAGCCGCCGTCCCCCCCGTCGGGGGCAGAGGCATCGAGGGTGCCGTCTGCGATCGCCTCCCCGTCGGAGAGAAGGAGGATGCGGCCCGACCTGCTTGCAAGGGTATGCGCCTCGATGATCCCTTCGTTATTCACCACGGCGTTGGTAAGGGCGTCTGCCGCCTTGGCGGTGAGGAGGACAGCGCCCCCGTCCGCGCGGATGAACCCCCTGTTCTCGATGAGGGCGTCGATGGCGCCCTTCTCCACGGTGAAGCTCACAAGGCTGTCGCCGGTGAAGTCGAGATTGACCCTATCGCCTGATGCAAGGGCTACGGCGCCGTTGGTTGCCGTTATCGTCCCCTCGTTGGCAATATGGGGGGAGAGGAAGGCGATATAGCCTCCGCCTGCTGCACGGATGTTTCCCTGGTTGAGGATAGAACCTGCGCTGCCCGTATGCTCAAAGAGGTACCTCCCGGCAAGGAAGTTCTCGTTGGTGAGGGTAAGGGACGAGGCGACAAGGCCCCCAACGTCCACCTGCGAGGCAGGGCCGAAGTACACCCCTGAGGGGTTCAGGAGGAAGACCTGCCCGTTGGCGCTTAACCTCCCGTAGATCAGGGAGGGGTTCTGGTCGAGGATCCTATTAAGGGCCACGCTGGATGCCCCGGGCTGTCTGAAGGTGACCGAGGCGTCCCGGCCGATGTTGAAGGTATTCCAGTTGGCGATCATCCTGTCCGTTGCCTGGTTCACGGTCATGGCGGCGCCCGACTGGGAGATGGTGCCTGCGCCCGATGTGATCTGCCCGCCCGTGGGGAGGGCGGCGGGGTCGAGGGGGTATGCGGATGCGGCAGGGAAGAGGATGAGGGAAAGGAGTATGAAGAGGGAGAGAAGTGTTTGCATTGGACGATCCGGTAACGTATCCGGGTTTGTATGTAGTGTCAGGTATTTTTTATCCATGGTCATTCCCCTTTTATAACCAGATCACAAGCTGGAGCCAGAAGCGCCCGTCGTCGCTTAAGTTGTCGGCGTCGTTGCCGGATGTGCTCCTGCCCTCGTTGGGGCCTACCTTGTGGGCATAGGATGCCCTCACGCTGTAGAGGCCGGGCTTGCCCATATTGATGCCCACGCCCGCCCCGGAGAGGAGGTACTCGTTCTTCCCGCTTGCGCTCGTGACGGAACCCGGCCAGGGGCTTCGGTGGAGCTTCACCCACCCTGCGTCAACAAAGCCTATGAGCTGGGTCGCCGCCCAGGAGGGCATAAAGGGCATATCGTAGCGGGCCTCAAGGGTGAGGGTGTGGCCCTCATCGCCCGGCGCTTCTCCCACGGGATAGGCGCGGATGCCGGTGGGGCCCCCCAGGATGAACTTCTGGGAGGAGTCGAGGTTGTAGGATGCGAACTGCCCCCGCAACGAGCCGAAGAGGGCGACCTTCCGGGCTACGCGCTGAAGGCGGGCGAGGGAGTAGGTCGCACGGAGGAAGGCCCCTTGCGTCCTCGGCCCCGCATCATCATTCTCCTTGTTGGCGGTAAGCCCCGAGAGGTCCACGTTCCCCCCGGTGAGGATGACGGAGGCGCTGGTGAGCCCCCCGCCCCCGAAGGTATCGAAGAAGTTCCCCGAGACAGAGAGGGTGCCGGTAGAAAGGCTCCTGTCCCTCGTCTTCTCCCCGTTCGCCTCGTCGTTGAGCATCATGTATTCGGCCCCCGCGCCTGCCCAGATGCTCTTGTTCCTGGTGCGGATGAGGGGGTAGCTTATCCCGGCGGAGAGGGTCTCTGCCCAGCCCTTTGCCTTGAGGTCGGCGAGGTCCTTGCCCAGCTCATAGGTGAGGCCCGTATAGAGGGCGTTCAAGGTAAGGCCCGTTGCCCCGATGGGGAGGTTGTATGCGGCCCTCCACTGGTTTAAGTGCTCGGCATAGGTGTAGGAGAGTGTCATCTGGTCCCCGAGGCCGAAGGGGTCGTAGGCCGAGACATGGCCGGTACCCCGGTAGATGCCGGTGTAGCGGTCTCCGAAGGTATCCCCGGAGAGGAGTCCGTGGAAGACGGGTCCCTCATCGGCATTGATCACGATCCTCGTGGTGCCCGGAGTTGCTCCCGGTTCAAGGGACGCACGGGCAGCGATGCCGGGGAGGTCGTTCATGAGGAGCACGGCCCTCTCTATCTGCTCCATCCGTGCAGGGCCGCCGGGAGGGACGGCGCGGTCGGCGATGCCCGTGAGCAGGGAGGATCGTATTCTCGCCGGCTCCTCCATGTTGATCCTCACCTTCCCGTCGATGCGGCCCGAGATGACGGCGATGGTGACGATGCCCTCGGTGATGTCCTGCTTGGGAAGGTATGCCCTGGCGAGGAGATAGCCTCTCTTCTCCCGGAGGTAGGCGGTGACCAGGGAGGCTATCGCCTGGAGGTCGGCAAAGCCGAGCTCCTTCCCTGTGCTGTCTTTGACGAGCTCCTCAAGCTCTGCCTCCGTTGCGATACCCTCGTTGCCGGTGAAGCGGAAGCCCTTTACGAGCACCTTTATGCCCGTATCAATCATGGGAGGGGCCACGGCCTCCTTCTCGCGGTCGGCGGGGAGGCGGTCGGGCAGGGCAGCGCCAGGCTGTCTTTGCTCCTGGAGGAGGATGCCAGCGTCGGGACGGGTCTGGGCCGTGGCTGCGGTGCCTGCTGCAAGGGCAGCAAAGATGAGAAGACAGCAGATAATGAGAACGCGACGGTCCATGCCTTTCTGTTTGGGCGGGGGCATTAGAAGGGTATGTCCTTCCTAATGAAAGGGATGCTCAAGAGAGGACCCTGTTTGTGCTGCAGGAGACAGAATTTGCAGATAAACAACGAAACGCTTTCGCTATGATTGCTACCACACCCCACCCTTTTTTTCTATTTTCCTAATATCGCATGTATTTTGCAAGAAAAAAATTTGTATTCGCCGGTTAAGACCTTCAATCCGGATGATTCCCCATAGCGTGCTTAAGGGGTAACACTGTCCCTCCCGCCGGAGATGGTAGGGTTGGCATAGGTTACGGGGTGCGTCTCCTTATACCCTTCCCCTCGCGGAAAAAAGGGGGCCGTGCCTGCCGGTCTCGCTGACGCCAACACTATCCCCTCTCCCCTTGCGGGAGAGGGTCAGGGAGAGGGGGGGAATGTATTGCTTTGGAGAGCGTTGATCCGTGGATAGCAGAAAGTTCATGGACATCAAAAAAATAGGCAGGGTATAATCTGAATTCTTTCAGGAGATCTTTGGAGCGGGAAACGGGGCTCGAACCCGCGGCATCAAGCTTGGGAAGCTTGCACTCTACCAACTGAGTTATTCCCGCACTGTGCATATAGTGTAAAAGAATCGAACGATTAAATCAATACCTTAATATATGGCCGTCAACCCTCCTTTCTGTTGTAGCCGAACCTTTCTTCGAAGACCGGGGCGATCAGGTTGTCGACAGGGGCGTAGTCGTCCCTTATGATGATCGAATACCGTTTGTTTATGATCTCATCCACGAGGTTGTCCGGCACCACCGCTGATGTGGCGTGGACCGTGATCTCCTCGTCCACGAACCTCCTGAAGGCCTTCATGTCGAGATCGCCGTTGCTCGCTATGACGATGAAGGTGCTGATGCGGGTATTCTGAAAATCGGGGCTTACGGAGATAAGGTGCACGTTCCTGTCGCCGTAGACCTCCCGCAGCGTCTTCATGTAGGAGGGCAGGAAGGCGCCTTTCTGGAAATTGTCTATGATGTTGGACATAAGGATCGCGTCGGGCGTCATGATATCTTTCAGTTGCTGCACGAATTCCTTTGTCGTAAGGTGGTAAGGGATCGAGAGGTCGTTATAGGCATCGGTAAAGATAACATCGTATTTGTCTTTGCAGTTCATCACGAACCAGCGCCCGTCGGTATTATACGAACTGATCTTTGTGTCCTTCGGCAGCCTGAGGTGATCGTAGACGATCCTTGTAACCTCCGGGTCTATCTCAACGACATCGATGTGGGCCTTCGGGTAATAGATCTCCATGTATCTCGGAAAGGTATATCCCCCCCCGCCGATGGTGAGGCTCTTGAAGCCCATGTCTTTTTTGAACTTCCACTTAAGGACGTCGGCGTATATTCTCTCGTACTCGTATTCGATATGCATTGGGTTTTCGAGGGCGACATAGGAATGGATGAGGTTGTCGAGGACCATTGCCCGAAGCCCCGTCTTTTGGTCGACGCTTACCGTTTTGTTCAATTTGATCGTGTAATAATCACTCTCTTTGTAAAGATAGGTCGCATCCGACATGGGGATCCTGTAGAGGTAATTGTGGACGAGCGCTATGGCTGGAAAAGCTATTACAATAAAGATCGCCATCGCCTTCCTTGACCTGAAAAGAGAGCCGGAAAAGAGGGCGACAAGGAGGAGCACAACGCCCATTGACAGGATTATCGTCCGCGTGCCCATCCAGGAGATAAGGAAGAAGCCCGTGGCGAAGGTACCGATGATGGCCCCCAGGGTAGACATGGCATAGATCTTCCCTATAACGTTCCCCGCGTTCTCAAGGTTCTTCAGCGTGAGTCTTACCACGACCGGCGAGATGGTGCCGAGGACACAGCCGGGGATGAAGAATATGATCGACGTTACGATAAAGATGCGGAGCATGAGGGATACGGGAAAGCGGTACGATGCAATAAGATTTGTAAGGGGGATGATGGACAGCGCCGTAATGCCCGATATGAGGAGGAGCCAGCCGAGGGTTTTCCTTGTGGGGAAGCGGTCGACGAGCTTGCCGCCGATGTACGCCCCGATGCTGATGCCGGCGAGGATGACACCGATGATGCTCGTCCAGGTGTAGATGGAGACGCCGACGAATGGGGCGAGTATCCTGCCCGCGACCATCTCGATAACGAGAGTGCAGAAACTTGCGATAAACATAATAATATAGGCCTCGAATAGACTCATCTGTATGAGACACCTCCTTAAGAAATGACGCAATATACTTAAAAAGAACGCAATATACATATAGTAAGCCGTACTTTTTGTCAAACCTTTTCAGGCTGCTGCTAAAACCTCAATGCTATCAGCAAGCAGCTATCAGCATCGATTATCGATCATCGAGTACCGAGCTTGCTATGAGCTGATCGCTGAAAGCTGTTTGCTGTTGGCCGTAAAAAAACCAATTTTCTTAAAAAGAAGGATTTTTCTGTGATAATGTTTTATAATATTGAACAGATATGAAAGTTCTCCTCGTTGAAGACGAATCAAAGGTTGCCCACTTTATCAGCAAGGGGCTGGAGGAAGAGGGCTACAGCGTTGATGTAGCACAGGACGGCAAAAAGGGCCTCGATCTTGTCAGTGCATCGGCCTATGACATCGTCCTTCTTGATCTTATGATCCCCGAGATAGACGGGCTTGAGCTCCTGAAGAGGATGCGGACATCAGGAATAGACTTGCCGGTCCTCATCATCACGGCAAAAAGCTCGAAAGAGGATGTCGTGAAGGGGCTTGACACAGGCAGCGACGACTATCTGACAAAACCTTTTTCCTTTGATGAGCTCCTGGCGCGCATAAGGGCGCTTTTGCGGAGAAGCCGGAAGACGGAGCAGCTCCTCCTTGAATACAGAGACATTACATTGAACCCTTACACGAGACGGCTGAATATAGCGTCAAAAGAGGCTGAGCTGACGGAAAAGGAATTCCTGATCATGGAGTATCTTTTAAAAAACAGCGAGAAACCCCTGACGAGGAAAGAGATAGCGGAATATGTGTGGCAAAATCAGGACGACTCCTCGAACATTGTAGACGTTTACGTCAACTTCTTGCGCAAAAAGATAGAATCCATCTCTCAAAAGAAATATATTCATACGGTGCGCGGCATCGGTTACACCTTCAAAGAAGAAAATGAAAAGAATTAATCTCCCCATCAAATGGAAACTGACAATATGGTACGGAGGCATCCTCGCCCTGATCCTTGTCGTGTTTTCAAGCGGGGTCTATATCTATTTCAGGAACAGCCTCGAGAGGAGCATCGACGCGAAGATCAAATCCATTGGAGATGTCCTTTCCTCTTCCATGACGGAAGGCCACAACCAGACGGTCTTCGGCAATTTCGAGCGTTATCTCGAGAATGTGCTCGGCAGAAAGCCGAAAGGCAAGTTTATCCAGATCATCGACTCCTCAGGCAGGATCGGCGCAAAGATGAATGATATAGAGACCGAGACGGTGCCCACAAGCTTCAGCACCTTGGAGCGGGCCCTCAAGGGCGAAGTCGTCTATGAAACGATCGAGACGGCGCGTCCGCGCTTAAGGCTGGTGACAATCCCTATTGTAGAGAAACAAAAGGTTTCAAGCATTGTCCAGATCGGCACGTCGCTGGAAGATTTCGATGAGACGATGAGAAAGCTCTTTATCATTATGATAATCAGCATTCCCACATCGATCGGCGTGACCATCGCCATAGGGTATTTTATGGCAAAAAAGACACTCAAGCCTGTTGATCAGATCAGAAAGGCAGCAGTGAAGATATCTTCGAGCAACCTGGATGAACGGATCGATATCAGGGGAAGAAAGGATGAGCTCGGCAAACTGGCAGAGACGTTCAACGCGATGATCAGCAGGCTCAAGGATGCCTTTCAGAGGATCAACCAGTTCAGCATCGATGTGTCCCATGAGCTCAAGACGCCCCTTACGATCCTGAAGGGTGAAACAGAGGTTGCGTTGCGGAAAGAGAGGGATACCGATGACTACAAGAAGCTTCTCGAAAGCAATCTCGAAGAGATCGACAGGATGTCGAAGATCATCGACGACCTCCTGCTTCTGTCGAAGGCAGAGGTCCATGACATCACATTGAACCTTGAAGAGATCTCGTTGAGAGATCTCGTTGCGGACGTTTGTGTGAACATGAGGATCTTCGCAGAGAACAAAGGGATCCAGCTCGTCGTAAACGAGCTGGAGGATGTAAAAGTGAAAGGCGACGAGCTGAAGCTGCGGAGAATGCTATGGAATATCCTGGAAAACGGAATAAAATACACCCAGAAAGGCGGCCTGGTGGCAGTATCTTCCTATGCGAACAACGGGTATGTCGCGATAGATGTCAGGGATAACGGGGTCGGCATCTCCCAGGAAGATATAAAATACATATTCGACAGGTTTTACAGGGCAGACAGGTCGAGAAAGCGCGAAAGCGGAAGCGGCCTTGGCCTCTCCATCAGCAAGTGGATCGCCGAGGCTCATAATGGGAGCATAGAGGTGCAGAGCCAGCCTTTCAACGGCAGTTTGTTCTCAATCAAATTGCCCATATAAACCGGAGGAAATTGATGAAAAAGAAAAATTGGTTATTGATCGTCCTTCTTCTCATCGCGGCCGTTCCTGTCTTTGTGTTTGTCAAGGGGCAGGTTACCCCAGAGAGGGCAGTCTTTGACGCAAGCAGGCCGAACATCAGGACGGTGGCATTTGACAAGGGCCTGCCGAGCTTCAGCGATCTCGTAAACCAGGTAAAGCCATCGATAGTCAATATAAGCACCACAACCGTAATAAAAGGCCAGACCATGCAGGACAGGTTCATGGGGCCGGGCCAGGTTAACCCCTTTAAGGATTTTTTCGGCGAAGACTTCTTTGACAAATTTTTCGGGAATTCGCCCAGGCGGGAGTTTAAGCAGAGGAGCCTCGGTTCGGGCCTGATCATCGACCGGGAAGGATACATCCTCACCAATAATCACGTTATCGAGAAGGCCCAGACCATCAAGGTAAAACTTTCCGACGAAAAGGAATACGATGCTACCGTTATTGGAAGGGACCAGAAGACGGATATAGCGCTTATCAAGATCAGCGCGAAACAATCGTTGCCGGCGGCAACATTCGGTGATTCCGACAAGCTTGCAGTGGGAGACTGGGTGGTCGCAATAGGGAATCCTTTCGGCCTGGAACATACCGTTACTGCCGGAATAGTCAGCGCCAAGGGAAGGGTGATAGGCGCCGGGCCGTACGACGATTTTATCCAGACAGACGCCTCGATCAACCCAGGCAACAGCGGCGGGCCACTTCTAAACCTGAAAGGAGAGGTTGTAGGCATTAATACGGCAATCGTTTCCGGCGGACAGGGCATCGGGTTCGCGATCCCGATAAATGTTGCCAAAGATATGCTGCCGCAGTTGAAGACAAAAGGCAAGGTGGCGAGAGGATGGATGGGCGTCGTTATACAGAAGGTAACGCCTGAGATAGCGAAGAATTTCGGCCTCACCGAATCCGAAGGGGCGCTGGTGGCAGACGTTATGGAGGGAAGCCCCGCAGAAAAGGCAGGGATCAAAAGGGGAGACGTGATCGTTTCTTACAACGGGAAAAAGGTGAAAGACAACGACCAGCTTCCCCGGCTTGTAGGCGCGACAGAGGTAGGCAAAAAGGTCAAAGTCGGTTTGATACGCGAAGGAAAGCAGATCGAGGTCGAAATAGCGATCGCAGAGCTCCAGGAAGAAGGCCTGAGGGCTTCAAGAAAGCCTGAAGTTGAAAAGGACTTCGGCCTCGTGGTCCAGGACATTACCCCGGAAATCGCAAAGCACCTGAACCTGAAAGACAAAAAAGGCGTTATCGTAACAGACGTATTGCCGGGCAGCCCTGCCCAGGACGGGGACATCAGGTCAGGTGATATCATCAAGGAGATCGGGAGGAAGCCGATACGGAATCTTGCCGACTTCAGGGAGGCAATGAAGCGGGTCAATATAAAGGAAGGCGTGGTTATGCTCATCAGGAGGGACAACACGACGTTCTACACTGTGATAAGGGAGTAAAAAATAATTTTTCTTTGCATAAATTTATTTTTCATGTATTATTGACTTATGCCGCTATACGAATGGGAAGGTAAAACAGTCTCCGGCACAACAAGGAAAGGGTCAACAAAGGCCTCGTCCGAAGATGCCCTCCGCTCTACCCTCAG
Source organism: Deltaproteobacteria bacterium UBA5758 (assembly GCA_002418945.1). Classification (GTDB taxonomy): domain Bacteria; phylum Desulfobacterota; class Syntrophorhabdia; order Syntrophorhabdales; family Syntrophorhabdaceae; genus UBA5609. The sequence continues at coordinate 9,794 of DIFC01000001.1, forward strand.
AAAAGACGGCATTATCGTCACCAAGTTCACCGAGAAAAAAGAGGAGAAAAAGGAAAAATATAACCCTAAGGCAAAGGTGCCCATGCTCCAGATCGTGATCTTCACGCGCCAGCTTTCCACGATGATCACGTCCGGCCTGCCCCTTGTGCAATCCCTGGAGATATTAGGGGCGCAGATCGAAGATGTCAATCTGAGGGGGATCGTACGGGAGATCAAGGAAAAGATAGAGGGCGGTTCGCGGTTCGCCGACGCCCTCAAGGATTACCCCCAATGCTTTGACCAGCTCTTCGTCAATCTGGTCGTGGCAGGTGAAGAAGGCGGCCTGCTGGACGGCGTCCTCCAGAGGCTCTCTGTATACATGGAAAAATCGGAAAAACTCAAATCCAAGGTTAAATCTGCCATGATATACCCGATAAGCATCGTCGTCGTTGCTATCGGCGTTGTCTTTGTCCTTTTGATCTTTGTTATCCCTGTTTTTGAGACAATGTTCAAAGACATGGGCGCGACACTCCCGATGCCGACACAGGTTGTTGTTAACTTAAGCAGGGCGGTAAAAGGCGGGATAGTCTATATTATTATTGGTGTGGTAGGCATCTTTTACGCCTTCAAAAAGTATTACCAGTCACAGGGCGGCAGGAAAACCATTGACAGGCTGACGCTGAAATTACCCATTTTCGGTGTTCTGACGATAAAGGCGTCCGTCGCGAGGGTCACACGGACCCTGGCAACGCTCCTCTCCAGCGGCGTCGCTATCCTTGAAAGCCTCGATATCGTTGCGAAGGTTGCCGGTAACAAGATCGTGGAAGAGGCGCTGGTGGTTGCCAAGGAGCGGATCAGCGAAGGAAGAAGCATGTCGGAGCCGTTGGAACAGGCCGGCATCTTCCCGCCTATGGTCGTTCAGATGGTTCAGGTCGGTGAATCGACAGGCGCCCTGGACAATATGCTGAACAAGATCGCTGACTTCTACGAGGATGACGTGGACAACCTTGTTACGAACATGACGGCGCTTATGGAGCCGATGATCATGGCCTTCCTCGGGGTAATCCTCGGAGGCCTTGTAGTTGCCATGTACCTCCCGATCTTCAAACTTGGAACGGCAGTAGGCTAATAAAAACAAGCACGAAATCCTAAACAATATCAAAATTCAAATATCAAATGTTCTAAACAAAAAACCCTTCAATACATTTTGAATCCGGATGATTCCCCGCAGCTTGCTGCTCCCTCGCGGGAGAAGATCATAGCAACAACGTTCCCTCTCCCCTCGCGGGAGAGGGTCAGGGTGAGGGGGTTCGAAATTAGCGTTTCTCGCCCTTATCACTCTGCCACTTCCAATCCCAGATCGCGGATCATCTCAATGTCCTGTACAGCGTCCCTGCCCAGGGTCGTGAGATAATTGCCGGTCATCAGCGAATTGCAGCCCGCGATGATGCTGAGAGGCAAAAGCTGCCGCAGGTTTTTCTCTTTTCCTCCACAGATCCTTATATCCTTGTCAGGGAGGACGAACCTGAAGATCGCTACAGTCAGGAGGATCTCTATGGGGGTAAGGGGCGGGGCGTTCTGAAGCGGGGTTCCGCCTATGGGGTTGAGGATATTTATGGGTACAGAATCCACACCGGCCTCCTTAAGCGTTATCGCAAGCTCAATGCGGTGCATCATATTCTCTCCAAGGCCTATAATGCCACCCGAGCAGACAGAGAGGCCCGCATCCTTTGCTATGCGCAAGGTATTGATATCTTCCTCATAGTCATGAGTTGTGCAGATGTTGTCAAAATAGCTCCGGGCTGTCTCAAGGTTATGATGGTATCTGAACAGGCCGGCCTTGGCAAGGCCCTTTGCCATCCCTGTGTCAAGCATCCCAAGCGAGGCACAGGGCCGGATCCCCAGGCCTTTGATGCCTTCGATAGCCCGGTAGATCACCTGCCATTCCTTATTGTCAGATATGCGCGTACCGCTTGTCACGATGCTGAAGAGATGGGCGCCTGCTTCCCCGGCGATACGGGCCTGTTCGACAATCTCCTTTGCGGTCATAAGAGGGTATACCGGCGCATCGGTGCGGTAATGTGCCGATTGCGCACAGAACCTGCAATTTTCAGGGCATACGCCGGATTTTGCGTTGACGATACTGCAGAGGTTGATCGTCTTTCCTTTAAAGTGCTCCCGGATCTCGTTTGCGTGAGCCATGAGAAGAAAGGGCTTGACAGCGCCGATCTCATAGAGCCTTTTTGCATCGGCTGAGTTGATGCCCCGCCTGCTGATCGCCTTCTTCTTCAATCTTCCGATCGTTGAATCCATGAAACCTCCTCTCTCCATTTCTCTATCGACTCCAGCGCCCGCGCTATCGCCTTTTCCTTCTGCCTCTTATTATATCCCTTGAGGAGGCCAAAGTTGATGTTCATTGGTTGGAAATTGTCTGTTTTTGTGGCCAGGTATCGCAAAAGCGAACCGGTGCAGGTGTCCTCGGGGGGAGGGGCAAAAGGCCGGCCGGTCAGCGTCGCATGCGCGGACAGCCCCGCGACAAGACCTGTGGCAGCAGATTCCACATAGCCTTCCACCCCTGTGATCTGCCCTGCGCAAAATACCTGTTCATTATCTTTGAGTTGAAGCTTCTCGTTCAGCAGTTCCGGAGCGTTAATATAAGTGTTCCTGTGGATGCTCCCATATCGTAAAAATACTGCGTTCCGGAGCGCCGGGATGAGGCGAAAGACCCTCTCCTGTTCCTGATATTTGAGCTTTGTCTGGAAACCAACCATATTATACATCGAACCTTCTTCATTCTCCCGCCTGAGCTGGATCACTGCATAGGGGCTATTCCCGCCCCGTTGGTCGCTGAGCCCCACAGGCTTCATCGGCCCGTAAAGGAGGGTCTTCTTCCCCCTCTCTGCCATGACTTCGATGGGCAAACAGCCCTCGAAGTAAGGAACGCCCTCAAAATCTTTGAGGTTCACCCTGCCGGCATGTATCAGCGCTTCATAGAATACATCATACTCTTCCTCTGTGAGAGGGCAGTTCAGGTAATCGCCGGCGTCTTTCAGGTATCTTGAACCAAAAAACGCCTTGTCTGTGTCGATGGAGTCGCCGTCGATAATAGGAGAGATAGCGTCAAAAAAATAGAGGTTATGAACGCCGGTCCTTCTCTTTAAGCTCTCTGTGAAGCCGCTGCTCGTGAGCGGCCCCGTTGCAATGATCACAACTCCCTCGGGGATGTCCCGCATCTCTTTTCTCAGGACAGTTATGCGGGGGTTCGACTCGATCTCCCTGGTTATCCTCCCGGCAAAAGCCTCCCTGTCTACAACAAGGGCCTTGCCGCCCGGTATCGATGTCTCATCGGCAGCGCGCATCACGATAGAGCCAAGCCTTCTCATCTCCTCTTTCAGAAGCCCGTGGGCATTGGTAAGCTCTTTTGACTTCAAGGAATTGCTGCAGACGAGCTCAGAAAGATAGGATGTTTTATGGGCAGGCGTAAAGACCGACGGCCTCATCTCGTAGAGGACCACATTCCCGCCCCTGTACGCTATCTGGTAGGCAGCTTCAGCGCCGGCTAAGCCGCCGCCGATTATTTTGACTTCCATCCGCAGCCCTTACGGAGGCAAAGGGGCCTGTTTCTATAGGTAAAGAGCGTGGGGGCACCGCAGGAGGGACATGGCCCCTCGACCGGGTCCCTGTTGGTCGCGAAGGTACAGTCAGGGTAGCGCGAACAGGCCGTAAACCGTTTTTTCTTCTTTTTTGAGGTCCTCTCTACAAGTTTCCCTCCGCAGCCTTCTTCGGGACAGTCGAACCCGAGGGAATAGGGCTCGGTGTGTTTGCAGGCCGGATAGTTGCTGCATGCCAGAAACCTTCCGAATCTCCCCTTTTTCTCGATAAGATTCCCGCCGCATTCGCTGCACGTTCCTTTTACTTCTTCCTCTGCAACCGCTATTGTTCCATCCTCTTCTGTCCTGACATTCTTCTTGTTCTTGCATTCAGGCTTCCCGCTGCAAACGAGATATTCCCCGTTCTTGCTCCACCGGAGAAGCATCTTTTTTCCGCATTTGTCGCAGATGATATCGGTCTCGCGCTCCTCTTTTTTCAGGCTTACCATCCCCTCTTTAGCGGAGTTGAGCTCTTTCTCAAAGGCGGTATTGAACCTGTGAAGCTGCTTGACCCAGTCTTTTTTCCCGTCTTCTATGAGGTCGAGTATCTCTTCCATCGTTGCGGTAAATCCGATATCGAGGGCAAGGGGGAAGAACTCCCTCAGGAGCTTGTTGATTGTTTTACCGAGAGGGGTGGGAACGAGCTTCATCTTGTCCTTTTTTACATAGTTCCTGTCCTGAACGGTCGTGACGATCGTCGCATATGTCGATGGGCGCCCGATCCCTTTCGTTTCGAGGGCCCGGATAAGAGAGGCCTCGGTATACCGCGACGGCGGGCTTGTGAATCGCTGTTCCGGCAGTATGTCCACAAGCGAGACCCTCTGGCCTGCCGTCATCTCAGGAAGCCTTTTCTTGTCCTCGCCATTATCGTCGCCTTCCTCTTCGTAGATCCTCGTAAATCCGTCAAAGAGCACCTCGGAGCCGCGGGCAACGAAGGTAAAATCAGCAGCCATGATATCGATGGTCTTTGTCTTCACCCTTTTTTGTTCCATTTGCGAGGCAACAAACCTTTTCCATATGAGGTCATAGAGCAGAAAGAGGTCTTTCTCGAGGTAGGGCTTCACCCTGTCAGGGGTGAGGTTGACAAGGGTGGGGCGTATTGCTTCATGGGCATCCTGCGCGGTCTTCTTGTTTTTAAAGAAATGCGGTTTTGCCGGCAGGTACGCCTTCCCGAAGCTCCCTTCTATGTAATGCCTTGCGGCAAATACTGCTTCATTGGAGATCCGCACGGAATCTGTCCTCATATATGTGATGAGGCCTGTCGGACCTTCCTCGCCCACATCGATCCCTTCATAAAGTTTCTGTGCCAGCATCATGGTCTTCTTCGGTGAGAAGCGCAGCTTCCGCGACGCCTCCTGCTGCACCCTGCTTGTAATAAAGGCGGGCTGCGGAAAAACCTTTTTTTCCTTTTCTTCGATGTTATCTATAATGAATTCTTTGCCTTTGAGTATATCGCTGATATTTTTTGCCTCTTCTTCAGAGGGTATCCTTATCTTCTCGCCGTTCTTTTTTTCGAGGGTAGCGATAAAACGCTTACCCGACGGCAATTCAAGCTCCACATCGATGACCCAGTATTCCTCTTGAACAAAGGCATCAATCTCTTCTTCCCTGTCACAGACGAGCCTCAATGCGACAGACTGCACCCTTCCTGCGGAGAGCCCGTAGCTTACCTTTTCCCACAGGAGCGGGCTTATTTTATAACCGACGAGCCTGTCAAGGATGCGTCTTGCCTTCTGGGCATTATATTTTGCCTGGTCAAGCCTGGTGGGGTTTTGCATAGCGTCGATGACGCCCTTTTTTGTGATCTCATGAAAAAGGACCCTTTCGATCTCTTTGTCCTTGCCGACAATCTCTGCCACGTGGAATGCGATGGCCTCGCCCTCTCTGTCGGGATCAGAGCCGATATAGATTCTTCCGGCCTCCTTGCCCAGCTTTTTGATCTCGCTTACGATCTTAGATTTTCCTTTCAGGACCTGGAACTGCGGCTCAAAATCCTTTTCAGTATCGACGCCGAGTTTGCTTTTCGGCAGGTCTTTGATATGACCGACGGTCGCCTTGATGACATAGTCTTTTCCGAGAAACTTCGACAGCGTCTTCACCTTTGTCGGTGACTCAACAACCAATAATGATTTATCCATTCAACCTCTCCCAGCGTAGCTGATATCTCATGGCCGAAACAGTCGACAGCGTCGATCATCGATAATCGAGTTGGCTATCAGCTATGAGCTGTTTTTATATAGAATCCCCCGGGCAGCTGCCTGATGGTTTCTTTCATCTCAAGCTGCGTCAATACGGCCATCACCTGTTTCGCTTCCATTGCGCTTTTTTCAATAACCTCGTCGATGTGGACCTTTTGGAAGCCAACAAGACCATATATATACTTCTCATTGGCGTCAAGTTCAACATTTTCTTTTCGGACAAGAGCTATCCCGGGGAAACAGGTCGTTACAATATCCCCTATGCCGTCAACGAGCCTTGCCCCTTCTTTGATGAGCATGTTGGCACCACGGTACTCCTCGTTGAAGACGCTTCCCGGTACTGCCATCACCTCTCTGCCGTATTCAAGGCCAAGGCGCGCCGTGATCAAAGAGCCGCTTCTCTGCGAGGCCTCAATAACAAGGACGCCCCTTGCGAGACCCGCAATGATCCGGTTCCGTTCGGGAAAATGGAAATGAAGCGGTTTCTCGCCGGGCATGTACTCTGTGAGAACCGCGGCCTCATCGCCCATCCTTTCAAAAAGCCTTTTGTTCTCTGCAGGATAGCATATGTCAATGCCGCAGCCGAGAACGCCGATCGTTTTGCCTTCCCCCTTTAAGGCCCCTTTGTGGGCCGCTGCATCAATGCCGCGCGCAAGCCCGCTTACGATGGTAATGCCGGCGGCGGAGAGCGTTTCCGCTATCTTTTCAGCAAGGTTCATCCCTTCAAAGCTTGCCTTTCTTGATCCTACAATGGCCAGTGTATTTGCCCCTAGGGGAAGAGGGCCTTTCCTGTAGAGGACTACAGGGGCATCGGGGATCTCTCTTAATAGCTGCGGATACTCTTCGTCTTTGATGGTAAGGACGTCGGCCCCCATTTTTTCGAGCGCTTTCAGATCGTCCCCTATCCCCTTCCAATCCCGGAAAGAGAGTATGGGCGCCGTTAAGCCTTTAATGCAATGATTTCTTTTTCCTTCAAAGAGGGGGCCTATCTCCCCGGATGCAAAGGCTATCTCGCGCTTTTGGAAGTTATTGAGGCCCTCGATCCTTGAAAGGGCTATGCAGGCAGTACGTTCATCCATATATAATACACCGCGGAATGTGCGGGGCGAAGAGATCTACTGCTTTGACTCTCCGTATTTAAAGCGTGCACAATAATAGGATCCTATGTTGCAGGCTTCCTTGATCATAATAAGCCTTGAGATGCCTTCTTTCCACCATCTGTCCATATTAAAAAACGTGACGGGGACGGGTTTTATCATGTATGCGGTCTTCGCACCTCCTTTTGATGAACCATAAAGGAGATGGAACCGCCGCGAAGCATATTCGGGCACGATAATAATGACCTTTTTATGTCCCATTCCGGAAAACCTTTCCTTTATCTTTGCCGCTTTGATGACTTCTCCTCCGTCTGTTTCGAGGCCTTTCACGACGCTCTCCTTGATTCCCCTTGTTTTTGCCATCTTCTGTATAAGATCGGTAAGGCTGACGCCGAATATCTTGTCCTCTTCCACGAAGATCGTCTGGCCGTTCCCTGCCCAGTACTCCCTGAAAGATTCTGTGTACAGCTCCCCGCCCCTGTCTTCAATGAACCGCGGAACGAATATAATATCTGCCTGCACGATCTTGTCCTCATATCTGAACTGCTTCCCTACCATCTTTAATGAAAGCGGATGTATAAAAACACCGGCAATTATGATGCATACTATTAATAGAAAAATGAGACAACCGCACCCTATTTTACCGTGCTTTCCCATAAATCCTCCCCTGTTGCTCCCCGTCATTTCCTGCTGTATTCATAAAGGATGACAGAGAGTACGATTAGCGGCGTCGTTTCGGTTCTGAAAATGTTTTCACCGAGCGTACAGGTTGCGAAGCTATTTTCTTTCAGCCACGCCACTTCGTGCTCATCAATACCGCCTTCAGGGCCTATCACCACACAAATCCCCGTTCCCACCTCTGAAGGGAGAACGTCTTTCAGCATGGTGCGCTTCTCTTTTTCGTAGAGGGCCCAGCGGGTTTTGATATCCTGAACCTGCGGCACAATACCCCGCAGCGGAGTTGGTTCGGCCACTTCGGGGACGGTAAATCTGCCAGACTGGCGGGAAGCCTCAGCTGTGATCCTCTTCCAGCGCTCACATTTGCCTTTATCCTTGTCGTTGAATTTGACAATCGTCCTTGCAAAAATGGTGGGTATGATCCTCCCAACGCCCAGCTCTGTGGCCTTTTCGATAAGCCAGTCCATCCTCGGCCCTTTGATCGGGCTGACACAGAGAGTGACCTTCGGCCTTTTGTCTTCAGGGTGATGGACGACATCAAGCACCTGAAGGTAGAGCTCTTTTCCTTTTGTGCTGCTGATCAAACACCTGTAAAGGTACCCCTTCCCGTCGATGAGGTCGATCCGGTCGCCGCCTGCCTTTCGCAGAACGCTGACAATATATTTATACATTGGACCCGCGAGGAGCGCCATTCCGTTTTTCATTTTCAGCTTGTCAACAAAGACCCTTCTGACCTCCATTATCCATTCCCCGTTGTTTTATAAAACTTCGATTCATAAAGCCGGTGGTATGCAGTCCATTTTTCGTCTTCCATGCTTTCCTTCATATGTTCCCTGACCCCCATGACCTTCGCGTCGAGGTTGTCGAGATGGTGCACTATGATGGCCTCGATGCACATGGGCTTCCTTGGCGAGCCCCATTCCTCAAGCCCGTGATGGCTTATAATGATATGGGAGAGTATGTCGGCGAAAGCATCGGGGAAACCGGGAACTTCTTTGACCAGCTCCTCGAGGATCATGACGCCGAGGGTGATATGCCCGAGCAGCCTTCCCCTGTCAGAATATTTGAAACCGCCCCTGATCGTCATTTCCTCGATCTTGCCGATATCGTGGAGAAGACAGCCTGCTATTATGAGATCACGGTCTCCCCCGACGCCGCCGATCACCTTTGCGCCCATCTCTGCCACCGACAGGGAATGTTCGGCAAGGCCCCCGATATACATGTGGTGGACGCCGATCGAAGCAGGAAAGAGGAAGAATCTTTTTAGTATGTCCTCCCTGCTGTTGAACACGCTGAAGAGGGATTGTATATGCGGATCGCGGATCTCTTTTATGAGACCCTCATAATCTTTGCGCAGATCAGCATGGGAGCGCTCGCTGACGGGAAAGAACTCCCGAATATGTTCAGGCGGCAAGGCCTCTTCCTTTTTTACATTTTCCACTATCAGCTGCAATTTGCCCTGATAAGACTCTACCTTTGATTCAACATAGACGAGGTCGTTTTCCTCGAAGAGGGTCTTCAGGCGATCGACCCTTTCTTCCCAGATCTTTCCTTCGATCGAGCCGGTTCTGTCCCGCAAGCTCAGGCCGATAAATTTTTTGTTGTTCTTAGTGGAATAGACACCTTTTTTGGTGACAATAAAATAATCATTGACCCTTTCGTGGCCCAGAGTAATGTCTTTGACAAAGGTTTTTTTATTCATTGTGGGTTCCGAAATGTTCGTATCCTTTTGCGCTGAGCCTTATTTCCCTGTCGCCGTCGAAGAGCCTTACCCTCCGCTGCCGAACGACCTCCCCGATGACGGAGATCGCAAAACCTCTTTTGCGGATCTTTTCTACAAGAGAGGCTTTATGCCGCGGGAATGTGAAAAGGAGCTGGTAATCTTCTCCGCCGGAAAGGGCAAGCGCCTGGAGGCCCTCTTTTTTCAGGACAGTAGGCATGGGAATATTGTCGATATAGAGATGCGCACCCACCTTGCTTTCGGTCATCATCCTTTCGAGGTCGATTATGAGGCCGTCGCTGATATCCATCATTGCGTCAGTTATATCATTTTTTACCAGTTCCTTCCACACGTCAACGGGCGGCCTCGGGCTTTGATATCTTTTGATATAACGGTTAGAGGATTGTGCCGCCGGCCCTTTTTGCAGGAGTCGCAACCCGTAAGCGCTCTCGCCGAGATGCCCCGTCACCCCGATGAGGTCGCCGCGCTTCGCCTTATTTCTGCCAAAATACCCCTTGACTATTATCCTGCCCACCATGGAGACATCGATAAAAAAATCCCCTTTTGTCGCCACCGTGTCGCCTCCCAGGAGGAGCAGATCAAACTCGCGTGCCGCCCTGTCCATGCCTTTATAGAGGGCCTGGACGTCTCTGTATGAAAATCGTTCCGGCACGCCAATGGTGACAAGGAAATAAAGCGGCTTTGCCCCCATGGAGAGGACGTCCGATACGTTGACATATACGGCCTTTTTTCCCACATCATAAAGGCTTGCAAAGGCAAATTCAAGATGTATATGCTCAACGAGCGCGTCCTGGACCAACACATATTGTCCCTGCCGAAGATCCACAACGGCGCCGTCGTCGCCGATGCCGCGGACGATGGAGGCCGACCGCCTGCCGTACCTTCTAAGCCTGCTTATCACTTCATTCTCTGACAGTTCCATAGCGAGAAGAACATCATACCAGTTTATGAGCAATCTTTCCAATCAGCATTTTCATAATGGATCAGGAAAAAGGTTATAATACATATACGGGGATTATATGCTGCGCGCTGCCTTGATCGTATTGCTGTCGGGGATCCTTTTCTGCGGTTGCTCGTCGAGGGATACCTGGAAGCATCCGTTGAGATACGATAAGGAGCGCCTTGGTGAAGACGCGAAAGAATGCAAGGCCTATGCGCGGGATGTAACGAAGGAGGAGCGAACGATCTTCAGGATCCCTGCCGGCACGCCCCACGGGGGCGTTGCGGAGGCATTTATCATATTTGCTATGTTCCAGGAAGCCTTTATGCAATGCATGGATATGAAGGGGTGGGTCTATACGGAAACACAGCCTTCAGCTTTAAGCAGTCAGCAGAGGCCGTAAGGCGTAAGAGAAAACCTGTTCAATGTTCAAGGTTTAAAAACAGATACTTGCTACTTTTCGCTCGTCGCTCGATTATCGATAATCGACGCTGACGGCTGTGTGCTGACTGCTGAAGGCTATCTACTATTCACCGCTTCTTTCACCCTTCACGCCTTACGACTTACGCCTCACGTAGTTTCCGCCGGAATCGAGCATTAAGCATCGAGCACTTGGTATCGGTCTCCTATTTGACTCTGCCACCGTATCATTGTAGGATACAACCTGATATTAAGCCGTGAGAGCATTTCGCTCGGGAGACGAAAGGGTGTTGCGGGCTGCGTTCATTTTCATCGTATCTATTGCCGTGTCAGGGTGTTTCTGCGCGCTGCACGGGGCCGATAGACGGGTAACGTTCTACGACGAAAGAGGGCAAACAGCATGCTCTTTCAACGTCGAGATCGCCGCCACCGAGGAGGAGCATGAAAGGGGCCTGATGTTCAGGGAGAGTCTCCCGGACAATGGCGGTATGCTTTTTCTCTATAACAACGACGAGGTTCGTTACTTCTGGATGAAAAACACCCTTATTGCCCTTGATATGATCTTCATAAGCGCGAAGCGCAGGGTTGTAAGCGTATTCCACGCAGCGCGTCCTATGGATGGGACCACGATCAGCTCGATCTATCTTGCCCGGTACGTCCTCGAAGTGAACGCAGGGAAGGCAAAGCAGTGTAATATCAAAGCTGGAACAAAGGTACGTTTTCTCACGAAACAAAAAGGGACGTTCTTAAGAAATTAAATAACGATTGTGGTGACAGGGGGGACAATCATTCAACATAACTTTCCATTATTTTTTATTGGCGGAGCATATTGTGTTGCCTTTACATTAACGGCTATGGATAACCAGTTACAAAAGTTTTGGGGAAAAAAGGAAAAGTTATTTAATTTCTTAAGAACGTCCCTTTATTATGGCCTCATACCCCGGTGGACTGCTGGCTGATCTCAATATGCATTCGACGCGACTGCCGTCGAGCAGGAGGTCTTCGGAAAGGCTCCGCAGTTGGCCGAAGTCAGCCGATTCCAGAAACAGCCTCAGCAATTCCAGCTCTTCTTCAAGCTGCCTGTCTTCTATGTCCCTCTTCAGAAGTATGCTCAGTACCCTCTCATACTCCCTTTTTGCAACAGTCTCGATGCAGCTCGAAAGGCTTGGCTCAAGTTTGATCTCAATCATATCACCAGGACCCCCGGCAGAATCTGATCATTAACGGGTCCCCTTATCCCTCACGAGACGCTAAAAAAGCGGGATGTTCTTAGGCGCCGCTGTGAAAGAGAATAGCGTGGCCACTGCCTCGGTGAAGTAAAAGGTCACGAATATCTCATCATCCGCCCCTTTGGGATAGATCCTCAAAAGGTTAGGGGACTGCTCGAAGGCCTGGACTTTTGCCTCACGGGTTTCATCAAATGCGATCCTGCCTCTTATCCTTAGCCATGTATCATTTTTTCCCATATCGGAGATCTCGATATCCGGATTCCGTTGCAACTGCTTATATACATCCTTGGTTTTATTGGTGCAGAAATAGAGCGCATTGTTCCTCTTCATTATGAAGCCGAAGGGACGTACCCTTGCCATGGCTCCATCGACAGTGGCAATGTGAAAGACAGGGTTGGCTTTTATAAAGTCAAAAGCGGTATCCATGAGAACCTCCTGAAAAAGAATTATTATCCTACTGTGCCCGTTTTCTTCTTACCGTTACCGACTCCCCGCCGATGCCCCAGTTATCCGTCTCCACCTCTTCGATGAGGATCATTACATTCTGCGGGTTCTTACCGAGCACATCGACGAGGAGCTGAGTTACGCCTTTGATCACCTCGGCCTTTTTTTCAGGTGAGGTCCCGTCTTTTGTGATCTTGATGTTCACGTACGGCATGTTATCCTCCTTATTTTTTTAATTGTACTATTGTGGCGCCCCATCCCCCTGCGCCCTCCCCGGCCAGCCTGAAAGATCGCACCGCCGTGTCTTTACTCAGGATCGAGTGAACTATGCGAAGCAACTGGCCTGTCCCTTTACCATGAATGATCCGTACCTCCCCAATGCCCTTTTCTCTGCAGAGCTGTATGTAGTCCGGGATTAGGCCTTTTATCTCCCGCGGTTGAAAGGTGTGGAGGTCAAGCACACCGTCTATAGGTATATGGACCTCAAGTGGCTCCACGTCGTCAGTCATAATGCCATTATACACTCAAGCGGGGGCGCATTACAATCGCCCACCCTTGTATAGCGCAGAATCGTGCTTATATTTATTTAATGGATATTTTCAAGACAGACAGTTTTTTCCGGTCAGTAACCAGGAGGTCTTTCATGAAGCTCATGGGTTGTGCAGGGCTTGGTTCGGCAGGACTTCTGCCTGCCTGTGATGTAACCGCCGCGAAGGAAAACAAGAAGGTACCTAAGGATCGCCCTTCTATCCCGCCCATAGACCTTGCCGTGCCCCCGATGGTGGAGACCGCCACGTTCTCTCTCGGGTGATTCTGGGGACCGGACGCCCGGTTCGGGCTCATCCCTGGCGTTGTGCGTACCCGCGTGGGATATGCGGGCGGCACAAAGAAAGACCCTACCTATCACAGCCTTGGGGACCACGCAGAAACCATTCAGATCGACTTTGACCCTGCGAGGATATCCTACGCACAGCTTCTCCATGTCTTCTGGGCGGAGCATGAGCCTGTCTCCAGACAATGGTCGCGCCAGTACATGTCGATGATACATTATCACAACGATGAACAGAAACGTGCCGACGAAGCATCAAAGTCCCGCGAGGAAACAAAGCAAAAAACGAGGCTATTCACCGAGATCGTCCCCGCCGGGGAATTCTATCTCGCCGAGGACTATCACCAGAAACACTACCTGAGGCAGGTGCGGGAGCTTCTCAACGAGTATCTTGCCATCTATCCAAAGCTGTCCGACCTCATATCCTCCACGGCCGTAGCGAGGGTGAACGGCTATGCAGGACACTACGGGACAATAGACGGTCTCAAGGCCGAGATTGACACGCTCGGCCTCTCCCCGTCAGGCAGGGAAAGACTCCTGCAGGTAATGTCCCGCTCTACTTTTTCCCTGCGATAGGCACGATCTGACCGATATCGGTGATGATAAACCGCGACGGGTCGAGGTTGCGCTCTTTTATCGTGCGGCGAAGCGCCATGATCGGGTATCCCGGCGGTTCATCGCCAAGATGGAAGGTCCCCCATTGGGTCGGTATAAAATACCTTGCGCCCAGCTCTTGAAAGGAATCAAGCACCTCTGGAATGTCCACGTGGGCATAATGCATGAACCACCGCGGGGTAAAGGCTGTCGTGGGAAGAAGGGCGTAATCTATTCCCGGGAACCTTTCGCCGAACTCTTTGTAGCCGATGAAATACCCGCTGTCCGCACCGTAGTAGATGCTCAGCTTCGGAGTGATCAGCAGGTAGCTTGCCCAGAGCGTCTCGTTGACTCCCTGCCCGATGCGGCGCGACCAGTGCTGCACGGGGAGACAGATGATCTTTATACCGTTCCCGCAATCGATTGTCTGCCACCAGTCCATCTCCTCCACCTTCTTTTTGTTCATGCCCAGTATGAACTGCTTGAGACCCAGAGGCACGAATACTCGGGCATCTTCGGGAAGCGCTTCTATGCTCTCCTTATCGAGATGGTCGTAATGGTTGTGGGAGACGATGATGTTCAGCCTGCCCCCCAGTTCTCTGATCTCTTCGGCCGTGATGCCCGGGGGGACCTTCCTTTTCGGAAGGAGGGCTCTTTTGGATAACATGGGGTCCGTTATCCAGTATTCTCCATTTATGCGCATAAGGAAGGTGCCGTGACCTATCCAGACGACAAAATCGCCGTGAGGGAAAGAACGGATGCGTTCCTTCAGGCCGGGGATGACAGCGGGCAAGAACGACCTTTCTTCTTCGGTATAGTCCGCCTTTCGTTCGAACTTCCACCGGAGAAAGGTCCAGAAACTATTCCTCTCCATGGGCATCCAGGGATTGAAGTATTGGCTATCCTTGAAGTGGGGCGCGTAGAGCAACTCTTTCTTCGTACCGGCAACCCTGTTCTTCCATTCTGTCTCGTTGAAGGCCTTCGGTGGAAGGCAGGATGCCAGCATGAGGAAAAGGAGCGCAATGAAGCAATAGCGCACAACGGGCGC
>DIFC01000001.1:24677-63165 GCA_002418945.1 Deltaproteobacteria bacterium UBA5758
TCGCTTCGGCGAGCTTCTTGAAGTACTTTTTTGTCTTTGCCGTGTTCCCCGCCGCAACGGCCTTCATCATGTCCCCTTCGACCTCTGCTACCTCGAGAAGCTTGTAATAATCGAGCGATTCTTTGAGGTGCGCGAGGACTATCATGCCGGTAATGACGGGGTGGTTGTTCGTCACGTTGGCGTCCCTGAACCTGATGCCGTGCTCGAGCTCAACCTCGAGCCCTACGCGGAATTCCTCAAGGTCGATCTTCATCTTCTCAATGTTCACCTCGGCAAGGATCTTCTTCGCTTCGGCCGGCTGCACCTTTGCTTCCTTGATCTTTGTCCAGTCCCTTATCTTCAGGGCCTTGCAGATCCTCTGTACCTCTTCCTTCGTGATATACTGTGGAAGCTTCATATGGTCCTCCTTTGTCCGGTTGTTTTTCACACTTATATATGCAGCTCGATCACGTCCTTATCCTCGAGCACAAAATCCCTGCTCACCATCATACCATCGTATTTGCCTTTTCTCCAGAGCTTTGCGTATTTCAGCTTTTCCGTAAAGTCCTTATGGATCTTGCCCGCGCACTCTATGAGGGTGCTGCCTTTCTTTAATACAAAAGGCGTTTCGAAATCAGGTTTTTTTCCGGGCATCTTCGAATATACCCTCACCACGTTCAGGGCGCTGAAGATAAGCTCTTTCAATTGAAGGATGTTGACATTGTTCAATGCCGATACGGGCATGAGCTGCACGCTTTTGCCGAACCTTCCTTCAAACTCTTCAAGGTGCTTCGCGTATCCCGTCAGGTCAAGCTTGTTGATGACAACGACAATAGCGCCATGCTCTTCCTCGATCCCAGCGAGATGTTTTTTGACATCTTCCATTACAAGCTCATATTCCACGTCGAGGACGTCGGAGAGGCCGAGGACGATGAGGATAAGGTCTGCCTTTCTGACCATGTTTCCGAACCATACGTGGACGTTCTCTTCCCCGATCGCCGGGGTATCGACAAGCTGTATGAGGATGTCCTCGTAACACATCATCCTCTGCTGCAGCGCCCTCGTCGTATAGAGGTAATCGCCTACCTCAAGGGGTTCGCCTGACAGGACAGAGACGAGGGATGATTTTCCTGAGTTAGGAAAACCGATGCATAAGACCTGCCCTGCTCCTTCCTTTTTGACGTTGTAAAGCGTGTCTGCCTTTTTTTGGGCCTGCGGCCTTCGTTCTTTTTCTTCTTTTAGCTTTGCGACCTTTGCCCGGAGGGACCCTATGAGCTTGTCGGTGCCTTTATGGTGGGGGATGACGGCGAGCATCTTCTCGATGGCGCTGATCTTCTCATCGATCGTCTTCGCCTGTCGCAGCTTCTTTTCTTCTTCAAAGTAATCCGGAGGCAGATTTGCTGGCATACCTTACTCTATTTTTTCTTATGGTAGTCGATTTTACAAGAAAAATCTGGCCTCCACAGCATTCATTTCCAAGATAAGGAATTGGACTATCAACCCGCACCTTCCACCATAGGACTAGTATAGGTGCCGGGCTTTCCCCGCAAACACGCTCATACGCTCCAGCGGCTTACGCTCGCTCGCCGTTTCCGCTTCGGAACTTTTGCCTGACGGCAAAAGACCGAGCTTCCTCGCCTCACGACGGTTTACTATAGGAAAGCCCGGCACCGATAATCTACGTTGATGTGGCGGGGTTAAAAACTTTCATAAAGCCTTTTTTGTTTTAGCTGACTGCTGTCTGCTTATGACTGTCTGCCGGTTTAAAGAGGGGGCGACGTGAGCCCCATTAACTGAACCGCCATTTGCAGAAGCAGTCGGGCGGGTGATCGGGCGGAGCAAAGATGCATTCAACATTTATGCGAGGATCGACGGCGTGGGCAAAGGATTCGAACTCCTTCAGGTGCATGTCCCTGCAATAGAATTCCGGCAGGCCGTGCTTCACCCGCGCGACCTGGGTAACGCACTTCGGCGCCGTCAGGATCACTTCATCTTCTCTTTCTTCGATGTGGTACCCCACGATCATCGTCCAAGGGCAATACTTCATCGCCTCGGCAAAACCCCTCAACCCTTTTTCCTTGATATGAAACCTGTGGATGATGTCCTGCGCAGACATCCCGGCTATTTTCGCCCAGACGACTTCGTCGAGATGCTCCGCTGCAGGGCGGTCGTACTTCTTTTCTACCGAGAGGAACCAGAACCCGTCAACGACCCTGTAGTGCCAGAGGAGGAACCTGAGGTAGTTCTTCAGCCCTTCCTTATCCAGATCGTTCAATTTTCCCAGGTCCACGCACAGCTCCTTCGTGTTATTGCATTACCCCATGACCTTGAGCAGATGTCTATTTTTTCTCGTGCCCGGCAATCTTGCTCCAGGAATCGCGAAGCGACACAATACGGTTGAATACGGGCTTCCCCGGTGCGGAATCTTTTGCGTCAGCGCAAAAATAGCCGACCCTTTCAAACTGATATCTGCTCTCCGGCGCGGCACCCTTCAGGCTCTCTTCCACATAGCAGGTGGTAAGCGTTTCCAGGGATCCCCGGTTCAGGTATTTCAAAAAATCATCCCCGGCGCCGGCAGGATCTTCGATCTGAAAAAGCCGGTCGTACAGACGCACCGCGGCAGGCACAGAGCGCTCCGCCGACACCCAGTGTATGACCCCGTCTACCTTCCGTCCGTCAGGCGGCGGGCTGTTTCGCGTCGCCGGATCATAGGTGCAGTGGATCTCAACGATCTCACCGGTCTTTTCGTCTTTGACCACGTTTTTGAATTTGATGACATAGGCATTCCGGAACCTGACCTCCCTGCCCGGGGCAAGCCGTTTATATTTTTTCGGAGGATTTTCATCAAAATCGTCCCGTTCGATATAGAGCGTCCTTGAAAAGGGGATCTTTCGCGTTCCCATGGCGGGGTTCTGCGGATGATTTGCACACTCAAACTCTTCTACCTGTCCTTCGGGGTAATTGTCGACGATAACGCGGAGAGGCCGTAGAACAGCCATTGCGCGAGGAGCCCGCTCGTTAAGGTCGTCCCGGACGCAATGCTCGAGCAGCGAGATATCGACGAGGTTTTCGTTCTTGGCGACGCCGATCTTCGCACAGAAGTTCCTTATCGCCTCGGGCGTATAGCCGCGCCTCCGCAGGCCGGCCACTGTGGGCATGCGCGGGTCGTCCCATCCAGAAACATGCCCCAGTTCAACCAGCTCGATGAGCCTCCTTTTGCTGAGGATCGTATAGCTTAAGTTGAGGCGGGCGAATTCTATCTGCTGAGGGCGGTCGCCGGCGATCAACTGGTTCACGATCCAATCGTATAGCGGGCGGTTATTCTCAAACTCGAGCGTGCAGATGGAGTGAGTGATCTTTTCAATGGAATCGGAAAGACAGTGGGCAAAATCATACATCGGATAGACAACCCACTTATCGCCTGTCCTGTAGTGAGGGGCCCGTTTAATCCTATAGATTACAGGGTCCCGCATAACGACGTTCGGCGAGCCCATATCGATCTTGGCCCGAAGGACGTGCGCCCCATCCTCGAACTCGCCTGCCCGCATACGGGTGAACAGGTCGATGTTCTCTTCGGCAGGCCTGTTCCGGTAGGGGCTCTCCCTGCCGGGCTCGGTAAGAGTCCCCCTGTAGTCGCGGATCTCATCTGCACTTAAGCTGCAGACGTACGCCTTGCCGTCCTTAATGAGTTGGAGAGCAAACTGATAGAGCTGCTCAAAATAGTCCGATGCATAATAAAGGCGATCTCCCCAGTCAAACCCAAGCCAATGTACGTCGTTTATAATGGATCCCACATATTCGATAGATTCGCCGCTGGGATCAGTGTCGTCGAGCCGGAGGTTGCAGGTGCCTTTGTATTGCGCCGCAATGCCGAAATTGAGGCAGACCGATTTGGCATGTCCAATGTGGAGGTAGCCGTTCGGCTCGGGTGGAAAGCGCGTGGCGACACGGTCGCCGTGCTTGCCTGTTTTTAAGTCGTCCTCGATGATCTCGCGGATAAAATCGGTTGGGTGAGAGCTGTCTTCTTGCGTCATATCTCGGAGCTCCTTGAACCGTTACCGGGCCTTTAGGGCGTTGCCCGACCCGGCCGGATTGTGCTAATTTCATACCACAAGCAGCGCCCTCTTTCAAGGAAAGGGTTCACAGGGTACAATTGACTTTTTCCTTCTGAATAGGCATTATTTTGTCTATGGATAAACCGGGATGGTGGTTCATCTTTAAAGGACACCGATTGTTGACCTATGACGATCAGGGAATAACGGCCGTCCCTTTTCTGCATAATGGCGGAGAATTACAGGTCAGCCCTTTGAGAACGCTGCTGATCGGTGGGATTAACGATGCGCGGTGCTATGCAGCTGAGCTGCCTGAAACCGCTGAAGCTCCCCGGAACACAGCCTTCCACGGCCTGAGAGGCCTTTTCGGCGTCCTTGACGAAAACATGTTTGCTATGGCGATGAAGGCGCTGGGGATAATAAACTGGGACAGGAACTCCCAGTTTTGCAGCAGGTGCGGGACGAAGATAGAGAGCGGATTTGACATGCTCGGAAAGGAATGTTCCAACTGCGGCTTCATCAGCTTTCCCAGGATCTCGCCGGCGGTGATCGTCCTTATCGAGAAAGACAACATGGCGCTCCTTGCCAGGGCCGGCAGATTCAAGGAGAACCTCTACAGCGTCATCGCGGGCTTTGTCGAGCCCGGGGAGACGCTCGAGGACACTGTCCGGCGCGAGGTGAAGGAGGAGACAGGCATCGACGTCAAGGATGTCCGTTATTTCGGAAGCCAGCCCTGGCCCTTCCCCGATTCGCTCATGATCGGGTTCACGGCCCGGTACGCCGGCGGCGAGATAAGGATCGACGGCGAAGAGGTGGTTGACGCCCGATGGTTCCAAGCCGGCGATCTGCCGGAGATCCCCGGAAAGATAAGCATCGCGAGATCGCTCATAGACTGGTTCATCGAGAAGAATTCACAAAAGAGCGGCGCCGCGACATGAAGGCAATCGTCTTTGACAACATGCTCGGCTACGCCGAAGATCGTCCGCTGCCGGAGCTCAATAAAACGGGGGAGGCGCTCGTCAGGGTAAGGATGGCAGGCATCTGCAATACGGACCTTGAGATCATAAAGGGCTACATGGGTTTCAAGGGCATCCCCGGCCATGAGTTTGTCGGCACCGTCGAAAAGGCCGATGGGCAGAACAGGTCGTGGATCGGCAAAAGGGTCGTCGGCGAGATCAACTGCGTATGCGGCGAGTGCGATTACTGCATTGGCGGCCTCCCGAGGCATTGCCCCCGGAGAACGACCCTGGGGATCTCAGGCAGGGACGGCGCCTTCGCAGAGTACCTCCTGCTTCCAGCCCGGAACCTCCATGAGGTGCCCGGCAATGTCCCCGACGAAGAGGCGGTGTTCACCGAACCCCTGGCAGCCGCCTTCGAGATCCTGGAACAGGTCACCGTGAAGCCGGCCGACAGGATCGTAGTCCTCGGAGACGGAAAGCTGGGGCTCCTTTGCTCCTTTGTCCTCGCGCTCACGGGGGCGGAGATCGCTCTCGCAGGCAACCACGGGCGCAAGCTCGCCATCGCGCGGGAAGCGGGCATTGCCGTGTATCCTGCGGACAGCCTTCCTATGGGCAAAAAATATGATATCGTCGTGGAGGCAACGGGGACGCCGGCAGGCCTCGGGAGTTCTCTTGAGCTTGTAAGGCCAAGGGGAACGATCGTCTTGAAGAGCACCGTGGCCTCAACACGAGAGATCAACCTCAACAGGATCGTCATCGACGAGATCACCCTTCTTGGCTCGCGGTGCGGGCCATTCGAACCTGCGCTGCGCGCCCTGTCGGAAAGAACCGTTAATGTCAAACCGCTGATCAGCGGGATATTCCCGGCGGAGAAGGCTCTCGAGGCCTTCAGGGCGGCGGGGCAAAAAGGCAGCCTGAAAGTACTCATAGATTTCCGATAAAAGGGGATGAGGATCATGGAGAAGATAACGATCGGTATCAGCACGTGCCTTCTTGGGGAAAAAGTAAGGTACGACGGCGGCCACAAGCATGACCGGTACATCACCGGCACGCTCGGTCAGTATTTCGAGTGGGCACCGGTCTGCCCGGAAGTAGGCTGCGGCCTTCCTGTCCCGAGGGAGGCGATGCGGCTTGTCGGCAGCCCGGAAGACCCGAGGCTTATCACCATCAGAACCGGCATCGACCATACGGAGCGCATGAAAGAGTGGGCGCAGAAAAAGCTCGACGATCTCGCAAGGGAAGAGCTTTCGGGGTTTATCTTCAAGAGCAGGTCGCCAAGCTCCGGCATGCAGGGCGTCAAGGTCTACAGCGAAAGCGGCATGCCGAGCCGCAGGGGGGCCGGGATATTCGCGAGGGCCTTCATGGAGCGGTTCCCTTTGCTTCCCGCCGAGGACGACGGGCGCCTGAACGACCCGAAGCTGAGGGAGAATTTCATCGAAAGGGTCTTTGTCTTCAAAAGGTGGCAGGAACTTCTCAAGAAGGGAGGGGCGCCGCGGGATCTTGTTAATTTCCATACCGACCACAAGCTTCTCCTCATGGCGCACAGCCCACAGCACGCCTCTATCCTCGGAAAGATAGTGGCGACTCCAGGCAAGAGCGATAGCAAGCTGGAAGCGTATATCAGGACCATGATGGAAGGACTGCGCCTCATTGCCACATCGAGAAAGAACACGAATGTGCTCGATCACATCATGGGATACTTCAAGAAACAGCTTACCGGAGATGAGAAGCAGGAATTACTTGAGATCATCGGCAATTACCACAAGGGGGTTTTGCCCCTGATCGTCCCCATCACGGTCCTCAACCACTATGTGCGGAAATACGATGAACCGTACCTGAAGAGGCAGTACTACTTGAACCCGCACCCCGTTGAACTCATGCTCCGTAATCACGTGTAAGTGTAAGGGACGTTGGTAACTTTGGTAACTAACTTACTGCCACCATAGATATACAGTCAGTTTACTAAATAGCCCTTCAGACTGGCATTTCACACTTTGAGGCATGAAAAATAGAAGTGGATTATGAGTAAGTTACAGAAGTTACCAACGTCCCTGAGCTGCTGATGTTTGACACCGCCACGGGCGGGGGGTAGAATGGATTCGTGCTTGCGATCGGCAACATCACCCTGCCTTTCCCCTGTATGCTTGCCCCCATGGCAGGGGTGAGCGATCTGCCGTTCCGTCTTATCACCCGTTCCTTCGGCGCTCCGCTTGCCTTTACAGAGATGGTAGATGTGAGCGGCTTGTACCAAATGGACAAGAGGACCCGCCACATGCTTTCGTCAGATCCCTATGACCGCCCCCTCGGGATACAGCTCCTGGGCAACAACGCAGAACATATCGTGAAGGCCCTTCGCTCTCTCGAAGGGCACGAATTTGACCTTATCGATCTCAACGCTGCCTGTCCCACTCCGAAGATAACAAGGAAGGGAAAAGGGGCGGCACTCCTCAAAGACCCACGCGCCCTGGGAGATCTCCTCAGGGTGATCGTTGAACATTCGACAGTACCCGTAACGGTGAAGGTCAGGGCAGGGTGGGATCAGGATTCAATAAACGCCCCGGATATCGCCCGTTACGCTGAGGACGCCGGCATCAGCGCACTGTTCATCCATGGGAGGACAAGGATGCAGGGGTACAGCGGAACCGTTGATTACCGTGTCATCAGGGAAGTAAAAGATGCAGTGAAGATGCCTGTCATCGCGAGCGGCGACAATATCTCAATACCGCTCATCGGAAAGATGTTCGACGAGACCGGCTGCGACGGCGTGGCAGTGGCAAGAGGCGCCCTCGGGAACCCATGGATCTTCAGGGAGGCAATTCAATTCTTACGGGACGGCACGAAATGCGCGAGGCCGGATATCAACGAGCGCGTAACCGTTATGAAAGCCCATCTTGACCTGCTGTTCCGACACTATGGCGAGAAAAGAGGGGTGGGAATCTTCCATAAGTTCTTTATCTGGTACACGCGTGGGCTTCCCGGCATGAAGCCGCTCCGCGACAGGGCCTTCAGGACGGGTAGCGCTGACGAGCTCATCGATGTTATCGAGGAACTGTGGACGAGCAGAGAGTGAAAGGCAATAAAACCAGAGCTATCAGCTTAAGGCCTTTTTTGTTTTAGCTGATTACTGTAAACTGAAAGCAGTTCGCTGGTTTAAAGAGGGGGCGACGCAAGCCCCAGAAATAAAAAGCAGGTCCGGACATCCGGACCTGCTTGGTAGGCTTAGCCTTTTGTTACGTTTGCTGCCGCGGGTCCTTTCGGGCCGTTGACAACGTCAAAGGTTACTTGCTCGCCTTCAGACAGGGATTTGAAACCGCTGCTCTGAATGGCTGAATAATGAACAAACACATCTGTGCCGTCATCTTGAGTAAGGAAACCAAAACCTTTTGACTCGTTGAACCATTTCACAGTTCCTTTTGCCATGTCGACTTACCTCCTTTATAGAATGTGGATTAATACGGAACTGTGTTATGAAGATACGACAAAAATGAAGATTTCTGCGGTCACTACTAACAAATGTTCCTAAACTCCATAGCTATTGTCACATAAAAAGGGAAAGATTGCAACATTTATTTAATAGTTTTTTCGTTCTCAGCCCATCCTTTCCATACGTCGGGCATATAGCCGACCGTGACCTTGTGGCCGTTCCTCACGATCGGGGTCTTGAAAAGCAAAGGATCATTGAAAAGTTCTTCCTCGGTATTGTGAATGAGATACCTGAGGTCCCGCCTTGTATATTCCTTGCCTTCCTTGTCGATCAGGTTGTCTATGCCTGTAACTGCCGCTACCTTATGCAGCTCGCCCCTGCTCATCCCCTTTTCTGCGAAGTTGATGAACTGGAACAGTATCCTTCGCTCCTTGAAATACCTTATCGCCTTCTTTGTGTCCTGGCATTTCAATGTACCGAATATCTGGATCTTCATGAATGAAAGCGCCCTTACGAGGTTCGAAATCCTAATCGCAGGGTATAGACCTCCGGCAGGGTCTCTTTCTCCATATGGAAGCCCAGCTTCTCAAAGAGGTGGAGCATGACCCTGTTCTCCTTCAGCACCTCTGCGGAAAAACCGAGAAGCCCCTGCCTCCTGGCGATGTAGGTAAGGTGGGTGAGAAGCTCTGTCCCGATCCCCTGGTTCTGGTAATCATCCTTTACCATGAGCGCAACCTCCGCGGTATGGCTCCCCTCATTGCCCTTGAACTGGCCGACGCCCGCAATGACCTCCCGTCCTTTATCTTCGAATACTGCAAGAATGACCATCTGCTTTGTATAGTCGATGACGACAAAGAAGTCCTGGAGCTTTTCATGAGGCATGTTCGTCAGCGTGGACATGAACCTTTTGTAGATCGTTGTTTCCGAAAGTGAATAAAAGAAGTCCTTCAGGGGCGGTTCATCGCTTATGCGCACCGGCCTGAGAAAGATCCTGATGCCCGATCCGGTGGTCCTGTACGCCTCTAGCTCCTCAGGGTACTCGCCGCCTTTCCCTGGAATATAGGCCTGGTCTTTGTAAATGAGCGCAAGCTTCCTTGCCTCTTCTATCAGCGTAGGCTGGAACCTGGGATGGGCGATGGAGATGAGCGCCATGGCGCGCTCCCGTATATTTTTTCCGTGGAGATAGGCGATGCCGTATTCCGTAACGACATAGTGGATGTCTCCCCGCGTAAGGGTGACGCCTGCGCCCTCTTTCAGGAACGGGACGATCCTTGATACCGCGCCGTCCTGCGCTGTCGATTGGAGGACGAGAATGGTCTTCCCGTTTGGCGCGAGGGCTGCGCCCCGCATGAAATCGGCCTGACCGCCGATGCCGCTGTAGAATGTCCTGCCGATGGATTCAGCCGTTGCCTGTCCCGTGAGATCGATCTCGAGGGCGCTGTTGATGGCAGTGATGTTCCTGATGTCTGCGATGGTTGCAGGGTTGTTTGTGTAGTCTATGGCCCTGAACTCGATGCCTGGATTATCATGAATATAGGCGTATGTCTCCCGTTTCCCCATACAGAATGCCGCCACGGCCTTGCCGCGATCGGCGGATTTCTCCGTGTTGGTGATAACCCCTTGTTTCATTAGCTCCGCTATGCCTTCCGTGAAAAGCTCGGTATGGACGCCAAGGTTCTTCTTATGCCCAAGCGCCGCGAGTATGGCGTTGGGAATGCTCCCGTATCCGACCTGGATCGTGTCGCCGTCCTCAACTATCCGGGCAACGTGTTTACCGATGCGCCCGGCGATATCGCCGGGTATGCTCGCCTCATATTCAAGCAGCGGTTCATCGCAAGAAACGATATAGTCAATATCGTTAATGTGGATAAAGGTATCGCCGTGGACGCGGGGCATGGCGGGGTTCATCTGGGCGATGACAAGCGACGCGTTCTCGACGGCAGCCTTCACGATGTCGACGCTTATTCCGAGGCTGACATAACCGTGCTCGTCAGGCGGCGAAGTCTGGACGAGGGCCACATCGATGGGGATGACCTTGCGGCGGAGAAGGTGAGGGACCTGAGAGAGAAATATGGGCGTATAATCGGCAAAGCCCCTGTTGACCGCGTCCCTTGTATTGTCGCCGATAAAGAATGAATTGTGGCGGAAGTTGCGTTCAAATTTTTCATTCGTATAGGGCGCAACGCCGAGGGTCCAAATGTGAAGCACCTCTGCGTCGAAGAAGGCCCTGGGGTTTGCCTCAACATATTTTATGAGGGCCTGCACGAGATACTGGGGTTCTCCGCAGGCGGTGCCGATGAAAATCCTGTCGCCGGGATGGATGTTGCTGAATATCGCCTTCTCGGAGGCGAACTTCTTTGGGTACTGCTTTTTTAATTGTTCTATGCTCATATCATGCGCCTGGCGCCGATGCTCTTCCAGAAAGAAAATTTGGCATGAAGTCATTCATGGCGCAAAGAGGGAAAACTTTGAATTTTAAATCGGGGCGACTGGATTTGAACCAGCGACCTCTTGCTCCCAAGGCAAGCGCGCTAAACCATGCTGCGCCACGCCCCGAATGTGCTTACAATACCACATACTTGCGCGCTTTGCAATAATTGCGAACATTGAGCATGCGGTCCATCGATGACTGGCCTTACCTTATCCCTGCCCGTCCGAGCGCTTCCATATTACGGAAGCTCATATACTTGTCGTTGAGAAAGGGGTAATCCCATGAACCGGTCAGATGGATGATTTCTCCACCGAAGCCGGTTTTGAACCGATACATTCCATGAAATGGATGGCCAGGATCTGCGGTTGGCGCCACTGCACCCATGTCATACACGAGACATCCCTTGGCAATGGCAAGCTGTATGGCCTCCCACTGGATAGCGTATGAGCCCATCAGGTTTCGTTTTTTGTTTGAAGAGGCTCCATAAAGGTATGTGGCTGTTCTGCCGGAAATGGTGATAATGCCGCCTGCGAGAAAATCCGAACCATGCACGGCAAGGAGAAAGTGGCAGTCCGATGAACCGGGATCCGAAGCAAGCGCTGAAAACAGGGCAGAAAAGTGCTGGTATTCACAAAGAGGGAATCCGTTGCGGCGTGATGTCTGGCAATAGAGGTCGTAAAAGACCGGGAGCATCTCCACCCCGGCCGCGAATACTTTTACCCCCTTTCTTTGAGCCAGGTGTATGTTGTATCGCGTCTTCGGTTTCATCTTTGACAGTATCTCATCCTTACCCTCGCTGAGGTCCAGGCGCACCGTATCTGCTACGGTCAGATCTGTAACGGCCTTTCGAAGGTTCCATGATCGTGTTCCGAAATTCATGCGAAGTTCCTGCAGCCTTGCCTCCGGATGGCCCGGCGCCCTTTGCTCATCGGAGTCCTGTGCGTTTTCAGCATTATATTGCGATTCCCATGGTAGATCGTACCGGATAAAGGCTACCGCACGGTCTATGTGGTTGATAATTTTATCAGATAATGCCTCGAGGAACAAACCGTACTCCTCCGGTTTTGGACTGGATTCCGGCCCCTGTGGTACGTATGCTACCGTAATCGCGTCGTCAAAACTTTTGGAAAGCACAAGAACATCGCCGCTAAAGTGAGATGAGGATATGTCAAAAGCCATTACCTCCCACCCCAGATGCAGCTTTACCTGGCTCCAATAAAAGGTTTGGAAAACGATATCAGTCGGAAAAAGATATTTCACTTCTTTTCTCTGCAGCTTAACGTTCATAGGCAAAACTCTCCCATGTTCTCTCTATTTTGTCGCGGGGCCAAAAAGGGTGCGCAAGATTTCACGGCGTCTTCACAGATCGTAATTGCCGAGGCGTTCAGGCTGATAGACGACCTCCATTACCTGGAACTTCTTGGTTCCGGCCGGAACCTTCCACTCGATAGTGGCACCTTCCCTGTAGCCAATGAGAGCGGTTCCTATGGGCGCCAATATGGAAACGGTATTATCGTTTGCGTCTGCCTTACCGGGAAAAACGAGCATAAGGGTCTTTTCTTCTCCGGTATCCAGATCCTTGATGCGGACAACGGAATTCATCGTAATGACATCGCTAGGAATATCCTTAGGGTCTACTACTTTAGCCCTGTCAAGCTCCTCTTCCAGGCGTTCAAGGTATGGTGCATCCTTCCCGTTATAAATCTCGATGATCGAACGCAGCCTTTCCATATCATTTTTTGTTATATAAATCTCTCTTTCTTTCATAAGGCTACCTCCCGACAAAAAATAGCTGCAACTACATTAAAGTGTTCACCATAGGTGAAAAATAATTAAGTTTTTACAGTATTGTTTTGAAGGCGGATACAAGGATACGCGTTTTACAAATACAGATGCAAATGGAACGGTATGTTGTCACGCAAATCATATGTACATTTAGCACAAAAGCACCCGCTTGTCAAAATCAGCCCCGCTCCCATCTCGTACCCTTCTTGCGATATCCCCGTTTTTCGAGCGCCTTTCTTGCCTTTGCGATAATCTCAAGAGGGACCTTGAAGGTAAACTTTTGACCGATGGGAACGCCCGGCCTGTCGCTCTTGAAGTCGTCCGCGAGCATAATAAGGTAGTTGTCGGGAAGCGTGTCGATGCGCTGCCCCTTGTATTTCCCGAAAGGCATGGTGTCCGTCGAGGCCGGAACTTCTTCCTTTTTCCCGCCGGTATTGTGCAGTTTATAAATCTTCATGCTATCAACCTGTCCTTGTGTGGTCTCTTTGTTTTCAGAACCGTCGCAGCCATGTTATACAACAAAACTTTCTGAATATAAACCCGGATCTTCCACTACACGATGAAGATAGGATCAAGGCAGGGAATAGTATAGAGAGGGGCGGGCCTCCGGTTTCCATTTATTGACGCCCGACGGTGCTTTTGTTATACTGCGCAAAATTGTGGCGGGGTCACCGCAACAAAAAGGAGGGGGCCAACGGATCGGACAATAAAGGCGGCAATGAGGTATCGCTGGGCGATTTTCGCCGTGTTGGCGCTGCAGTACCTCTTTGTCTATTTTCACAGGGTTTGTCCTGCTATAGTAGCCCAGGACCTTGTGGAGGCGTTCTCGATCAATGCGACGTCGCTGGGCGTGCTCGCCTCGGGCTATTTTTATCCTTATGTGGTCATGCAGCTTCCGGTGGGGCTACTTGCAGATTCCTGGGGCCCCCGGAAGACGGTAACGTTCTTTTCCCTTCTCGCCGCGGCCGGCGCCCTTATGTTTGGACTTTCTCCTAATTTTGGAATCGCCACTGCGTCAAGAATTCTAGTAGGGCTGGGCCTCTCAGGGATCTTTGTGCCTGCGATGAAGACCTTTGCCGTATGGTTCAGGCCCAAAGAGTATGCAAAGATCTCCGGGGCGCTCATGGCCGCCGGGGGCGTAGGATGGCTGTCGGCATCGACGCCTCTCGCGCTGGCCGCGAAAAGCTTCGGTTGGCGGACAGGATTCGTCGCCATCGGCGGCATTACGTTAATATTCTCCATACTCACATGGCTCTTGCTCGTCGATTCACCGAACAAAAAGGGGTTTCCCGAGATCAACGCGCATGACGGGTCCGGAAGCGGCCAAAAGAAGATTCGCCTTATGACAGGAGTAAAGATGGTCTTCACAACCCCGAGCTTCTGGCCGCTTGGCGTCTGGTGTTTTTGCAATGGCTCCATCCTCTTCAGTTTTAACGGCCTGTGGGCAGGACCCTATCTCCGGGACATCTATGAGCTATCAACGCCGGCCATCGGGAATATTCTGTCTATGGTCGCCATCGCAATGGTGGTGGGCAGCCCATTGCTGGGATATCTTTCCGATAATATCCTGGGAAGCAGAAAGAAGGTCCTCTTCGGGTGCGCCCTCGTAACCGCCGTGGAATGGGCTTTCTTCTATTTCTTCTACCAGTCCCTGTCGATCCCGGTCCTCTATATCTTTTTTCTTGTCATAGGGGTCTGTGTCGGTGCATCGTCAATTATCTGCTTTACTGCCGCAAAGGAGCTTTTCCCTCTCGAGATGGCGGGCACCTCGGTAAGCTGTGTGAACATCTTCGGGTTCGCCGGAGGGATCATCTACCAGCCCCTGATCGGGCACTTTATGGACATAGGCGGCAAGGTCGGCGGCAGATACCTGCCCCAGGGGTATAAAATGGCCTTTCTGCTCCTTTTTGTCACAACCATAGTATTTGTCATCAGCTCATTATTTGTGAAAGAAAGGTCCAGGGATTAGGGCGCATGCGGGAAATTTCCGTCTCACCTGTTACCCCCGCTTTTCCTGTTGAACAGGCGGAAACGGAAGTGATATAAATGATTAATAAAATAATAAACACCATATCTTAAGAAGCGAGGGAGGTCGAAATGGCTAAAGGGGTAAGCGAAAAAAGCACCAAGACGGAGATACTGGAGGCATACAATGCCCTGCTGCTCCAGGCAAAGGAGCAGAAAGCGGCCGACCAGAAGGCGGTAAAAAAGGAGACGGAGGAGAAAGAGATTGTGAAATCGGCCTCACTGAACTCCGTTGAGGAGATCGTGAAGAGGCTGGCAGGGCTGAAACTTGAGATTGTAAAAAACATCGACAGCCTGGAGGAAAAACTGATTGGCGAATACAAGCGGTTTGTGGAGCTTCAGCAGGCAATCGACGCGCAGGCAAGGTCTTTGAAGGAGATTTACGGGATCCAGGCTGAGGCGGAAAGCCTGACGGCGCTCATCAATGCGCAGAATGAGAAAAGGGATGCCTTTGAAGTTGAGATGGAACGCAGGAAGGGCGAATTGGACGCGGTCATAAATGAGACAAAGCAGCGATGGAAGAAGGAGCAGGAGGAGTACGAAGCCGCACGGAAAGAGAAAGAG
The DNA here is from genome assembly GCA_002418945.1 of Deltaproteobacteria bacterium UBA5758. Classification (GTDB taxonomy): domain Bacteria; phylum Desulfobacterota; class Syntrophorhabdia; order Syntrophorhabdales; family Syntrophorhabdaceae; genus UBA5609. The sequence continues at coordinate 39,897 of DIFC01000001.1, forward strand.
TCATCGCTGAAAAAGGAGAGGCAGCGGGAGGAAGAGGAGTATACCTATAACCTGCAGCTTGTGCGCAAGAAAGACGCCGATGCCTATGAAACAAAGAGGGCAGCCCTCGAAAAGGAACTCGTGGAGAAAAAGATCGCCGTTGAAGACGAGCTTTCAGAGCGGGAGGCAGCGGTTGCGTCCAGAGAAAAAGAGCTTGAAGATCTGCGCCTCAGGGTGGATGCCTTCCCCAAGGAACTTGAAAAGGCCGTAAAAGAGACTGAAAAAGGCGTAACCGAAAAGATCGAGTTGAGGTACAAATATCAGACGGATCTGGCTGCGAAGGAGATCGAGGGCGAACGCAAGCTGAACAAGCAGATCATCAGCGCCCTGGAAGGGAAGATAAAGGAGCAGGAGGAACAGATAAAACAGCTTATCCACAAGGCCGACGACTCGGTGGCGCAGGTCCAGAAGATCGCAGTGAAGGCCATCGAGGGCGCCTCAGCACAGCGAGTCTTTGCCGAAAGAACGAAGGAGAATTCATAAACGATAGCTATTCCCGTACATTGCCTTGACAGATACAAAGTCCTTACCTGAGGATTTTCGTGCCCGGTGGATAAAACCACGGCTGGCAGACCTTCCTTTGACAACATGCGATACCCTGAAGGCCATCGCTTCACAGTTTGTCAAAGCAGAAACCGACGGCCTTGAAAACCCCCAGATCTTTAAAATACCGGAAGTGGTAAGGGCAGGCGGCTTAGATGCCCTCAAGACCTTCGGCAAACCAACCGAAATTCTCCATGAGACAAAAGAGAGTATATCCACGTTCAGCATTGCTGCGCCGGGCATTCAGAGGGGAGTTATGAGATTGTAAGAAATTATAACAATTGCTTGACAAATTATCCAACATGCCTATAATATTGATAAAGTGATTGAAGATGCATGAAATGAACAGGAAGATAAAAGAACTCAGGGAAAGATCAGGGATGAGCCAGCAGAAACTGGCAGAATTATTGGGCGTATCTCGTCCCACTATTTCACAGATCGAGGGCGGACAGAGAAAGGTGACCGCTGATGAAATGAAGAAACTGGCAGATGCATTTCACATTTCGGCAGACAGATTATTAGACCGTGAAGAGGAACCGGAGGTTGTTGTAAAAGAGAGCAAAGAAACCTACAGAGTTAAACCGAGGATAAGGATCAGCGTGCCCCAGAGGAATCTGGAAAAATTTAAAGAGGTGCTCATTTATATTCTCAATAAAGTCGGTTCAAAACCGAATATCGGAGAAACGGTAATCTATAAGCTTCTCTACTTCCTTGACTTTGACTATTATGAAAAATATGAAGAACAAATGATCGGTGCCTCATACATTAAAAACCGGTATGGGCCAACCCCTGTTGAGTTTATAAAAATTGTTGAGACAATGATGGAAAAGGACATTGTAAAGGTAGAAAGTAAATACTTCGATTATCCTCAAACAAAATACCTCCCCTTACGAAAGCCGGACCTTACCAAATTAAAGGCAAGCGAGATTGCGGTCATTGATGATGTGATGAACAGGCTCTCAGATATGAATGCCAACCAGATAAGCGATTATTCCCACGGAGACGTCCCCTGGATTACGACAGGGGAAGGGGAGATCATTGAGTACGAATCCGTTTTCTATAGAACAGCGCCTTACTCAGTAAGAGAATACAGTGAAGACGTTCAATGAGGTCGGAAGTGTCCCAGACTTTGACAGAGACCTTAAGAAGCTTTGCAAAAGGTTTAAAACCCTCGAAGACGATCTGAGGATCTTTGTTGAAAAAGAACTGTACCTTTACCATAAGTTGCACATAGATAACAAAGGCGTCTTTGCGTTAACCGGCTTAAAGATTAAGAACCCGCCGGTCTATAAGGCTAAGAAGTTTGCCTGTCGTTCGTTAACTGGTAAAGGCGTTCACTCGGGCATCAGGATTATCTATGGTTATTATTCAGATATTGACAAGATTGAACTTGTTGAAATCTACTATAAGGGTGACAAGGAAAACGAAGACCGGGATAGTATATTAAAATATTACAGATAAGGCTAAGATGACCAGAAGCAATCAGAATGCACGTAAATTAAACCCGGATAAGTCATTAACACAGTGTCGGGCTTGTTACTCGAAACTGACCTCGCAATGAAACCGTTCCTGTAGCAAACCGTCGTGAGGCGAGGAAGCTTAAGTCTTTTGCGAAGCAAAAGCTTCGAAGCGGAAACAGCGAGCGAATGTAAGCCGCTGGAGCGGAATGAGCGTGTTTGCAGGGATATCCCGACACAGATGATCATGATTATCTATTGACATGCCTCTATTCAGACGTCGATTTATTAGGCCGTTGACTTTTTTCCGTTTAATGCACACAATTACAACATGATCGGCATTTCAAAGCTCTACTGCGGGGCTGTCGAGGCATCGGACCCGCTCCGCTACGGAAGGGAATCGGGAAGGCTCCCCTCGCACCTCCTCCAGTTCTCGAAAGACAAGAAGCCCGTTGTCGTCTGGAACATGACGAAGCGGTGCAACCTTCGGTGCATCCACTGCTATGCCCTCGCGGAGGGAGAGGATTACAAGGGGAATGAGCTGTCGACGGAAGAGGGCAGGGCGCTCATCGACGACCTGGCGCAGTTCGGCGTGCCGGTGATCCTCTTTTCCGGCGGCGAGCCGCTCCTGCGGGATGATCTGCCGGAGCTCATCGACCATGCCGCGAGAAAGGGCCTGCGGGCCGTGATCTCCACGAACGGCACGCTTATTACCGAGGAAAAAGCGCAGCTGTTCGCGCGATCATCGCTCTCCTATATCGGCATCAGCCTCGACGGCATCGGCGAGGTGAACGATCAGTTCCGGGGCAAAAAGGGCGCCTTCGAGATGGCCCTCGCCGGCGTAAGGAACGCGAAGAAGGTGGGCATCAAGGTAGGCCTGCGGTTCACCATCAACAGGAGAAATTATCAGGAGATACCGAAGATATTTGACCTCATCGAGAAAGAGGGCATTGAACGGGTATGCTTCTATCACCTCGTCTATTCGGGCCGGGGGTCAAAGCTCAAAGACGAGGACCTGCTGCACGGAGAGACCCGAAAGGTCGTGGATTATATCATGTACCGCACAAAGGGGTTCTTTGATAAAGGCAGGCCCCTCGAGGTGCTCACCGTTGACAACCATGCCGACGGCCCCTATGTCTATATGCGGCTTCAACGGGAAGACCCGAAAAGGGCTGAGGAGGTCTACGACCTTTTGATGATGAACGAGGGCAATGCCTCGGGCGTAGGGATCGCATGCGTCGACGAGGAGGGCCATGTCCACGCGGACCAGTTCTGGAGGCATTACAGCTTCGGCAATGTAAGAGAGAGGCCCTTCAGCCGGATCTGGATGGATACGGAAAATGATCTCATGGCAAGGCTGAAAGAGAAGAAGAGATACGTGAAGGGCAGGTGCGCCCGGTGCAGGTGGCTTGCCGTCTGCGGGGGCAATTTCCGGGTACGCGCCGAGGCGGCGACAGGCGACGTCTGGGGAGAGGACCCTCAGTGCTACTTAACAGATCAAGAGATCAGCTGACAGCTATCAGCTATCAGCATAAGGCAAAGGAGCAACCATGAACTTTCCTGAATACAGGCCAAGAAGGCTGAGGAAGAACGAGAAATTCAGAAAGATGATCGAGGAGACATCTGTCTCCCCGCAGCACCTCATTTACCCGCTCTTTGTCAAGGAGATGCACGAGGAGAAGGTCTCCGTCCCTTCCATGCCAGACGTATACCAGTTCTCCGTTGAAGGGCTTATGCGGGAGGTCGAGGATGTGGCGGGCCTATCCATACCGGCGATCCTCCTTTTCGGCATCCCCGAGAGAAAGGACGAGACAGGCAGCGGCGCCTATGATGAGAACGGGATCGTCCAGAAGGCAACGAAGCGCATCAAGAAGCTCTTCGGCGACGACATCCTCGTCATCACCGACGTGTGCATGTGCGAGTACACGAGCCATGGCCACTGCGGGATAGTGAGGGACGGCGAGGTGGACAACGACGAGACGCTGAAGCTCCTCGCGCGAAGCGCGCTGACGCACGCAGAGGCGGGCGCCGATATGGTGGCGCCTTCCGACATGATGGACGGCAGGGTGAAAGCGATCCGCAGCATCCTCGACAGCCACGGTTACAATACGATTCCTATCATGAGCTACGCGGCGAAGTACGCATCCGCCATGTACGGCCCCTTCAGGGACGCCGCCGAGTCGGCGCCCCAGTTCGGCGACAGGAAGGCTTACCAGATGGACCCTCCGAACCACAGGGAGGCCCTGCGGGAGATCCGCCTCGATATTGAAGAGGGGGCGGATATCATTATGATCAAGCCGGCGCTCTTCTACCTCGACATCCTCGCGATGGCGCGGCAGACGTTCAACATACCCCTTGCCGCCTATTCGGTGAGCGGCGAATATACGATGATAAAGACCGCCGCAGCAAAGGGCTGGCTCGATTATGAAAGGACCGTCCTTGAGGCCGTGATAGGCATCAGGAGGGCGGGCGCTGACGTGGTTATCACCTACTTTGCCAAGGATATAGGACGATGGGCGAGAGAGAATTCCCTCTGAGGATGGTCGCGTGGGAGCTGACCCGTAACTGCAACCTCAACTGTATCCACTGCAGGGCAAAGGCGACCCTCGGTCCCCATGATGGCGAGCTGACAACGGCAGAATGCAGGAAGATCATCGACGACATCGCATCCTTTGCCTCGCCGACGGTGATCCTTACGGGCGGAGAGCCGCTCATGAGGGGTGACCTCTTTGAGATCATCCGGTACGGCAACGAGAAAGGGCTCAGGCTCGTCATCGCCGTAAACGGGACGCTCCTCGATAAGGACAGGGCCCTGAAGCTCAAGGACCTGGGCATCAAGAGGGTCAGCATGAGCGTGGATGGAAAGGACAGCCTCTCCCATGATGCATTCAGGGGCGTTCGGGGCGCGTTCGATGCTGTGGTGACAGCGGCGAAAGCGCTCAACGATGCCGGGCTGCCTTTTCAGATCAACACCACCGTTACCCGCTTGAACGTTGGCGATCTCGGAAAGATCTATGAGTTTGTCAAGGCGATTGGCGCAGTCGCGTGGCATGTTTTCCTCCTTGTGCCGGTGGGTAGGGGCGAAGGGTTGCGGGGCGAGGAGCTGAACGCAAAGATGTACGAGGATGTCCTTGAATGGCTTTATACGATAGAAAAGAAGAATGAGTTGGAGGTGAAGGCGACCTGCGCGCCGCATTATTACAGGATCGTGAAAGAAAAGGGCGATACGCCGAAGAGCGCGGGATGCCTCGCAGGAAAGAGCTTCATGTTTATCTCCAACAAAGGGGTCGCCCAGCCGTGCGGCTACCTTGAGGTGGACTCCGGGGATGTAAGGAGAGAAGGCGTACAAAAGGTTTGGGAGGGCTCGCCGGTTTTCACGAAGCTGCGGGACCTTCGGTTATACCAGGGCAAATGCGGCTCCTGCAGGTTCCTCGCCATCTGCGGGGGGTGCAGGGCGCGGGCCTATGAGCTCCGCGGCGACATTCTCGGAGAAGAGCCCTACTGCTCGTATGCACCGGTCCATGGCTCATAGCTGATAGCCCATAGCGAACAACGGAGCTGATCATGATCGATCCCATGAGAACCGTTATCATGATCTGAAACAATGTCTTAAGAAGTGATAAAAATGTAAGGAGGAAAAGCAATGACACACGAAGATGCAGGAAATTATGCGGGCAAGAGGCGCGGTGCGAAATTAAATGAAGCGATCGCCGCGAGGATAAAAGAAAAGGTGTCTGAAAACAGAATATCATGTGCCGAGGCCCACAGCATAGCAGAAGCGTTGAACGTAAAACCGGATGAGGTGGGAACAGCGATCGACCTCCTTGAGGTGAGGATAATAAAATGCCATCTCGGCCTTTTCGGACATGGGAATGAGAAAAACATTCCTAAATTGCCTGATGCGATAGATCCGGGGATCGAACCGGCCATTACATCATCCCTTGTCGACGGCCGTCTTGCATGCCTTGCCGCATGGGATATTGCAAAAAGGTTTAATATATCAAAGGCAATGGTCTCTGCGGTATGCGAAAAGATGAAGATCAAAATATCACCGTGCCAGCTTGGGGCATTCAAGTGATTTTTGCGTATTCGTATGTAGCGAAATGAGCGAGGGATAGATGAACAGACTTGCCAAAGAAAGATCAGCTTATCTGCAGCACGCCGCGAGCCAGAAGATAGACTGGTTCCCCTGGTCAGAGGAGGCATTTGAAAAGGCAAAGAGAGAGGGCAAGCCGGTCTTTTTAAGCTCCGGTGCGATCTGGTGCCACTGGTGCCATGTGATGGCAAAAGAATCCTTTTATGACGATGAGGTCGCGGGAATCCTGAATGAGAACTTTATTGCCATAAAGCTGGACAGGGATGAAAGGCCTGATATAGATAGAAGGTACCAGCGGGCCGTTGCCGCCATGGGTTTTTCCGGAGGCTGGCCTCTGAGCATATTTCTCACAGACGACAAAAAGCCTTTTTACGGGGGGACCTATTTCCCGCCAGTCGATATGTACGGCAGGACGGGTTTTAAAACCATTCTGCGTGCCATAAGCGAGCTCTACAGGACGAAGAAGGACGAGATCAACGAACAGAGCGGTCAATTTATTGCCTTTCTCAATCAACAGGATGCGGCGCCTGGTGAGATCGGCGCGGAAATGACCGGCAACGCGGCGCAGGGAATGATTTCCTACATAGATAAGCTGCATGGAGGCTTCGGCAAGGCCCCCAAGTTCCCCATGTCGGGGGCAATCGAGTTTCTGCTGAGCCGGTATTTTCTTACGCGAGAGGAACACCACGCCAGCCTCCTGAAAAGGACGCTCGACGGTATGGCAAACGGCGGTTTTCACGACCAGATTGGCGGCGGCTTTCACAGGTACTCGACAGACGAGGCCTGGGCCGTTCCCCACTTTGAAAAGATGGCAGACGATAACGCATGGCTGTTAAGGAATTACATCGATGCATACTCTGTCTTTGGCGACGCCCGCTACAGAGAGGTCGCGGAGGGCATACTCCGGTTCGTGGATAAAGAGCTTTCCCATCCTGACGGTGGTTTCTATGCCAGCATGGACGCTGACGTAACACCCGATGACGAAGGCGGTTATTTTACCTGGACCGACGAAGACCTGAAAAGAGCGCTCAATAAGGACGAATACAAGATCCTTTCTCTCTATTTTACTCATCCCTTAAACGCCGTCCACCACAACCCGGAAAAGAAGGTGCTCTCCGTGGTGATGAGCATAGAGGAACTGTCCGGAAAGGCCGGTATGGACAAGGAGACCGTAATAGCAATTATCCGGCAAGGAAAGGCAAAGCTTCTCGCAGAGCGGGATGCACGCACTAAGCCTTTCATAGATAAGGCCCTATACACATCCCTGAACGGTATGATGATCTCTGCATACCTCAAGGCCTACAGGGTATTGCAGGACGAAGCGATCAGGGATTTCGCACTGAAGAGCCTCGGGCGAGTAATGGAGCTCAACGCTGCAGGTGACAGATTATTCCACTCAGAAGGGGTAAAGGCGCTGCTCGAAGACTATGTCAATCTGACTGACGCACTGCTTTCGGCATACGAGACAACCGGCAATGCAGCCTATCTGGAGAAGGCACAAAAATATACAGATAGGTGCGTAGAGCTTTTCCACGATAAAGATAATAGCGGGTTTTTTGACACCGACGACGAGGTTATCGGCACGCGGCTGAAGGGGGTAGAAGATATACCGCGGCCGTCATCGAACGCCCTCGCAATTATGATCCTTACAAAGCTGTCGCTTATCACGGGCGACGACAGATGCCGCCGCCTTGCCGAGATGTCATTGAAGCTGTTTTCTCCTCAGGCTCAGACCATAGGGCTCCACGCCGGATACTATTTCTGTGCCATGGACGCCTTTTTCCACATGCTGAAACTCGATATCTCTGCGGAGCCCATGTCCCCCCTTGCAATGGAAGCATTGAGGTCATTCTATCCCTATACGGCGATCCGTTACAGCGGTAACAGCGGCACCATCATACCCTGCGTCGGCAACACCTGCTACGAACCGATATGCGCAGCCGAAGACCTGAAAGAATTCCTGCAAACTTTTCTGCCTGGTAAAAACTGAATAACCCTTCCCACCCTTTCATCCTCGCGTAACACAATTTTACCCATTTCGTGCATAGCATAAAATGGGTAAAATTCGCAACAGTCCCCCTCAAAGTTATTTAATTTTTTAAGAACGTCCCCTTTTACTTTTAATTGACTTTGGCTGTGTTCGATTATAGTATTACGAAATTATGGACCTTTCCAAACACCTGAAGACAAAGTTCATCACCGGGCTCTTACTCCTTATCCCGCTCATCATTACGATCTATGTCGTCTACCTTATCATTTCATCCATAGAAGCAATGGTCTCGCCCGCTATCAGGAACATCCTTTCACAGATCATTGGACACGAGGTGTACATACCAGGAACGGGTTTTATAGTCTTTATTATCATTGTTTATATTACGGGTGTCGTGGCATCGAACTACTTTGGCAAGACCCTCCTTGCGTACGGCGAGACCTTTCTTAAAAAGATACCCTTTATCAATGTTATCTATGGCTCCGTAAAGGACATGACGGATGCCTTTTCGTCGGAAAAGGTCAAATCATTCCGAGAGGTCGTACTCATTGAGTTCCCCTTTCAGGGCAGGTACGCAATAGGGTTTGTTACAAAGCGTATCCAACTTGAAGGTATGAGCCTCTGTTCTGTCTTTGTCCCTACTACTCCAAATCCGACATCAGGCTATCTCATTATGGCAAAAGCAGAGGAATTGATATTCCTCGATATGAATACAGATGATGCGCTCAAATACATCATCTCCCTTGGCACCTCCCGGACTGAACTTCAATGGAAAGAGAAAAAATCTTTTCTTTATTAACCGGATTCAGGAGGTTCATTGTCAATGCCCTGATCGTAACCGTGCTGTCGGGAATCGGAAGCTTTTTCTTTTCAAGAGAACTTATCGGGCTTCTCCTCAGGACAGCCGGGATCAAGGTCTATTACCTGAGCCTTCCGGAGGTCTTTCTTACCACCGTTGAGGTGGCCGTGTACGCCGGTGCCTTCTTTGCGTTGCCGGTGATCATCTACCTCGCCTGGCGTCAATTCCACGGCGCGACGGGCATTAGGCCGGCCTACGGCTACCTTTTTATTTTCTTTGCCATCATTCTTTTTTACGGGGGAAGCATATTTTGTTATTATGTCGTTCTCCCTTCGGGGATAAAATTTCTTGTCGGATATGAGGGCGGTGCTATCAAGGCGATGATATCGGTTCAGCGGTTCGCCGTTTTTTGCGCCGCGATGATCTTTGCCTTCGGCATTACCTTTGAGGTGCCTATCGTTCTCCTTGTGCTCAGCAAGATGGGCCTGGTGAAATCCGGATCCCTCACAAAGACAAGACGATACGCGGTCCTTTTTATTACCGTCGCCGCGGCATTGATAACGCCCACGCCTGACGTATACAACATGATGCTCCTCGCTGTTCCCGCCTATGTCCTCTATGAGGTCGGCATCATCCTCATGAAGATCGTTGAAAAGAAAGAGGCAAGGAAACGCGCGGCAGGTGCATAACGGCGCGCAGGGCATAGCTGAAAGGGAAATGTTTTATTTGACCTATCAGGAAAAATCTATATACAATGATTAACCGAAAAGGGGGTTATGGAAACATACATAGCGCAATACGGTTACATTGGCATATCGGTAGGGACGTTCCTCGAAGGAGAGACGACGGTCCTCATCGGCGGGATTTTCGCAAAGCTCGGCTACATGAACATATATATGGTTATGCTCTATGCCTTCGTCGGCACCTTCGTGGGTGATTTTACCTTTTTTACCCTCGGAAAATATTTCGGCAAGAATTTTATCGAGCGCTTTGAATTTGTCCGGAACAAGGTCCCGCTGGCAAACAAGGTCATTCAAAAATACGGCAATTTTATCATCTTTCTTATACGGTTCATGGTGGGCATTAGAGCGGTCATACTCATCCTTCTCGGCTGCACGAACATGAAGATGAGCAAGTTTGTTCTTTTTAACATCGTCAACGCCATGGGGTGGAGCATTATAGTTTCTTTAATAGGATATCTTTTCGGGAAAGTCGTCTTCGTTTTTGTAGATGACATTAAACAGTACGAGACCATTATAATACCTGCCGTTCTTGTTCTGGTCGTCTTGCTGATCCTCATCTACCGCTATATCGTGAAACGAAAGGAGGAGGGGGCCTATGGAGATGAATGAGAAGCTCATGAGGGAACTGAAGAAAAAGTTAGAGATCGAGATGGAAAAGAAGGAGATCGAGATCATCGAGCACTGGCGAAAGGAGCTCGAAGCGATCTACAAAAAGAGATATGAGAACCTTGGCTCTGTGCAGATCGATATAAAGAGTCTCATGGAGCGAATGACGAACAGGGCCTCAATACTTGCAAGGATGGTGAGGGAAGGGGCGTGAGGAGCTATCAGCGATCAGCGGTCAGCGGTCAGCGGTCAGCAGGTTCTAAAAAAAGCATATATGCGTTGATTGCGGCGATAACCATTATATCCCTCTTGATCTACTGCACAGAGGCGGGCGCGCAGGCGACGCAGAAAAAAGGAGTTGCTTCTCCGGAGAAAAGGATCGGGGACCTCGAGAAGGACGTCATGAAATTGCAGAGGGAGGTCGACATTTTCAACCTTGACGCCCTGCCAGAAAACCTGACGCTCTGTGAAAAGAAGATCCCCATATACAGGGAAGACGTGCGCGACCGCTTCGAGCGGGAGTTCTTTCAGCTTCTTGAGAACAAAGGGCTGTTGACCCTTATCGTAAAGCGTTACCTTCAATACATGAACATGATCAATGAAGAGATCCGGAAGATGGCGCTTCCTTCAGACCTCATCTATCTCGCGATCACAGAGAGCTACCTGCTCCCCAGGTCCCTGTCGAGGGCGAACGCGGCGGGTATTTGGCAATTCATAAAAGAGACGGGGAAGAGGGAAGGCCTCCTGATTAATGACCATCTCGATGAGCGGTACAACATAAAAAGATCGACGCGTTCTGCCCTGACGCACCTGAAGAGGCTTTATGGAGAATTCGGCGACTGGCTCATTGCTATGGCTGCGTATAACGCAGGTCCGGGGCGATTGAGAGAGGCGATAGAACATCAGGGGACGAGGGATTTCCTTGACCTCTACCTTCCCGAGGAGACGGAAAGATATATCTTCAGGATCCTTGCCGTCAAAGAGATCATCCTGAACCGCGAACGGTATGGCATAAAGGTCGACGAAAAGGAGCTATACAAGCCCCTTTCGGTTGTTGAAATTGTTTTTGAAACAGACAGGGAGATACATACAAATATGCTTGCGAAGGCCATGGAGCTTCCTTACAGGACCTTCCGGATATATAACCTCCAGATCAGGAAATACAGGCTGCCAAAAGGCACGTACAGGATCAATGTCCCTGCTGAGAAGAAAGAGGCCTTTCTCAAAGGGCTGAAAGGATACGAGTACATCCAGATCGTGAAAGATAATTAAGGCTCAGCCTTCGGCGGCCTGCCTTCGGCGGTCAGCCACGGCTTTTTGTAAGGCAATACATTCTACTTACATTTCACCGGGTCCATTGACTGATACCTTGCCGGTACGTTGCCGTGGACTGTTAGTTTGTACATTTTTTCACTTTTTATATTGACAATAAGACCATTTTTTTGATGAAATGAAGCACTTGATGCTGACATTGCTGGATCTTTTCACGTCGTACAGAGAGGTTTTCAAGCATAGATGCCGAACACCAAGTTGGAAATGACAGTTTGTACATTTTTTCACTTTTTATATTGACAACAGACCAGTATTTTTGGATATTATAGGAAATATGCAGACATTACAGGAATTCTTTCATGTTGCAGTATTTGCAGTGGTGGCGGTCATATTTACCGTATCGCCGATCGTCATCGCTTACCTGCTCGCACCAAGGACAGCGGGCAAAAAGACCTTTGTTACCTACGAGTGCGGGATAGAGCCCTTCGGGAACGCGTGGATCAGGTACAGCGTACATTACTATATATATGCATTGATATTTATTGCCTTTGACGTTGACGTCCTCTATCTTTTTCCTATTGCGCTGAGCTATACGAAAGGCGGCAATGCCTTTGAGTTCTATTCTCTGATAGTATTTGTGCTTATTCTCGCCCTGGCAATCGTATATGCCTGGGGAAAAGGAGTCTTCACCTGGAAACGAAAGATCCTATCATAAAATTTGCCGTCCTCGACAAGATCCTTAATCTTGCGCGGGCCAACTCGCTCTGGCCTATGACTTTCGGCCTTGCGTGCTGTGCGATTGAAATGATGTGCGCGTCGATGGCGCGGTTTGACATCGCCCGTTTTGGGGCGGAGGTCTTCAGGCCGAGCCCGAGGCAGGCAGATCTCATGATCGTATCAGGGACCGTGACAAAAAAGATGGCCCCCATACTGGTTACCCTCTATGAGCAGATGCCTTCACCAAAATGGGTCATTGCCATGGGCAACTGCGCCATATCGGGCGGCCCTTTTGTTTTTGAAGGCCAGTACAATCTTGTCGAAGGTGTGGACCTGCTTGTCCCCGTCGATGTATATGTCCCCGGGTGTCCTCCGCGGCCGGAAGGACTCCTTGAGGGGCTGATGAAGCTTGAAGAGAAGATAACGGGAACAAGGCGCTTCCCTGTTCCCGAACCCAAATGGTGAGCCGGCAGGTTATGCACGGCCCATTTGATATTCGATATTAGAAATTAGGATTTGCAGTTAAGATGGCATTGGCGACCAAGATCATAGAAGAATTTAAACCAGAGTTCAAAAGCGTGGATATCGCCGAGGTCCCCTATGAAAAGCAGGGGTATCACCTGGCGATAGAGGCGCGGACGGGGAACCTCCTGAATATCATCGATTTCCTTGACAGGAGAGATTTCTATATCATCGACCTTTTTTGCGTTGATTATCAAGAATACCTCGAACTGGTCTATTTTTTCAGTACGCACCGGGAATTGTGCCGGATCAAAGTAACCTTGAAGCTTGACCCTGAGAAGCCCGTTGCTCCTACGATTTCCAATGTCTACACCATAGCACGCTGGTATGAACGCGAGATCCATGAGTTCTTCGGCGTCTATTTTGAAGGGCATCCGAATCTGACCTACCTCTTCCTCCATGAGGAGATCGGCCATTACCCGCTGCGGAAAAAACATGTGGCCGTTCCCGATCACGATAAAAAATTACTGAATTCCTTCAAGCCTCATGAAGAAGAGAACAGCTTCTTCATCAACCTCGGCCCGCAGCATCCGAGCACCCACGGGGTGCTCAGGGTTGTCCTGAAGATGGATGGGGAGTATCTTGTCAGCGCAGAGCCGGTGCTTGGCTATCTTCATAGGATGCACGAAAAGATGGCGGAGAACAGGAGCTACATGCAGTTTCTGCCCAACCCCGCAAGGATGGATTACCCGGGGGCCCTGTTGTTTAATCTCGCATACGTAGAGGCGGTGGAGAAACTCTGCGGCATCGAGGTGCCGGAGCGCGCGAAATATATAAGGACCATCACCTGTGAGCTGAACAGGATCGCAAGCCACCTCCTGTGGCTCGGCGCTTTCCCCGCAGACCTCGGAGCGCTGACGCCCTTTATGTATGCCTTCGACGACAGGGAGAACATCCTCGATATCCTGGAGGATGTTACCGGTTCAAGGCTGACCTACTGCTACTTCCGCTTTGGCGGACTTTATAATGACATAAATGAAGAAACCTTCATCGATGCTACAAAGCGTTTCATAGAGAGGATGCGGGAGCGGCTTGTCATGTACGATAAGCTTATCACCGGCAACGTGATATTCATAAACAGGATCAAGAACATCGGCATCCTTGAACAGGGGCAGGCCAAAAAATACGGATTCTCAGGCCCGGTCATAAGGAGCACGGGAATGCCCTTCGACATGAGGAAGGTCGATCCCTATGCGGCGTACGGCAGCATCGATTTTGAGATCCCCACAGGGCACATCGGAGACAATATGGACCGCTACCTGGTGAGGATGAAAGAGATAGAGGTCAGTCTCAACATTATTGAAGAAGGAATAAAGAGGCTGCCCTCAGGGCCTTTTAAGACAGAGAAGGTGCCCAAAAAACTAAAACCGCCGAAAGGCGACATCTACAATGCCGTAGAGTCGACGCGGGGCGAAACCGGCGTATATATCGTGAGCGACGAGAGCGATACGCCTTACAGGATGAGATGGAGAGTGCCTTCGTACTCCAATCTCATGACCTTCCCGCACCTTGCAAGGGGAGTGCTCATCGCCGATGCCATAGCGACGCTCGGGAGTTACGATATCGTTGTGCCGGAGATAGATCGATGAAAGGTCCGAGGTACGAGATTCGGGGAGCGAGGAACGAATAACGAAAAATGTGCGACACCATTATTAATATAGTCAATATTGTCGGGAAAGAGGTGGTAAGGACGGTGGTAGGCCTTATAGGGGTCTTCATCGTTGTCCTCGGCAATGCTATCATGCTCACATGGACAGAGCGCAAAGTAGCGGGCCACATCCAAAGAAGGATAGGGCCAAAAGAGGTAGGTCCCTTCGGCCTTCTCCAATCCTTTGCCGACAGCGTAAAGCTTTTGGGAAAAGAGCTGCTCACGCCTGCAAATGTTGAGAAGCCGCTCTATTACCTTGCTCCGACGCTGATCTTTGTTCCTGTGCTTGTGACGTTTGTTGTCATACCCTTTGACGGGTTCCTTCAGGTCAAGGATATCAATACAGGGATACTTGTCATCCTCGCCTTTTCATCCCTCACGGTTCTCTCGATACTTATCGGCGGGTGGGGCTCTGACAACAAATATTCGCTTATAGGCGCGGTACGGAGCGTTGCCCAGAACATCGCCTATGAGATACCGCTTCTGCTTTCGCTCCTGCCCATTATCTTCATGGCAAACTCTTTCTCTTTGAGGGATATTGCCGAGGCGCAGAGAGGGGTGTGGTTCGTGGTATATCAGCCTATTGCCTTCCTCATATTCTTTGTCGCAAGCGTCGCGGAGACGAACAGGACGCCCTTCGATCTGCCGGAGGCTGAGAGCGAACTGGTTGCCGGCTTTCACACGGAATATTCCGGCATGCGCTTCTCGCTTTTCTTCCTCGCCGAATACACGAACATGTTTATCGTCAGCGCCATTGCGGTGACGTTCTTCCTCGGAGGCTACCAGGGCCCCGTACTGCCGGGCGTTGTCTGGTTCTTCATAAAGACATACGCGCTCGTCTTTGTCCTGCTCTGGTTCAGGTGGACATTCCCGCGCGTGAGGTTCGATCAGCTCCTTAATTTTTCCTGGAAGATACTGATACCGGTCTCCTTCCTCAATCTGCTTGTGACAGGAGGGATCCTGAAGATATGAGGGTCATCGCCGATATAGTCAAGGGTGCCTATTCGCTGATCGTCGGGATGGGTGTGACCATCAGGGCCTTTTTCAGCCCCGTTGTGACATGCCAGTATCCGCGGGAGACCGTGAACATCTCGCCCCGGTTCAGGAGCCACACAAAGCTTGTCGGAGACCCGGAGAACCCGGACAGGACAAAATGCATCGTCTGCGGCATGTGCGAAAGGAACTGCCCTTCACATTCGATCAAGAAGGTCGAAGGCGAAAAGAAAGAGGGCGAAAAGAAAAAGACCGCAACTTCCTATATTCTTGATTTCACGACGTGCAGCCAGTGCGGCATGTGCGTGGAAAGCTGTCCCGTCGATGCCCTTGAGTTTTCCGATGATTATAACCCCGTAGGATCAAAGCGGGAAGACTTTCACTACGATCTGGTCAAAGAATATGAAAAGAGGAAGAAGACGATATGATCTTCGCTGATGCTATATTTATTATCATCGTCCTTGTTACATTGGCCGGCGCCCTGATGACGGTCCTGTCGGGATCTATTATCTACGCCCTCATGGGGCTTGTAACGACCATGTTCGGTATCGCAGGCCTCTATGTCTACCTCAATGCCCCGTTTCTTGCGATGATGCAGATCCTGATCTACGTCGGCGCCATTTCTGTTCTTATTGCCTTTGCGATAATGCTTATAGGCCCGCTGTATAAAAGGCCGAAGGAATGGTCCTACCCTTTGAAGCTGATCGCAGCCGCCGTTGTAGCGCTTTTCTCCTTCTTTATGTTCGCGAAGGTCATGTTGAAGGCTCAATGGGCCGTTCTTTCAAAGCCCTTCGCCATATCGACAAAGGACATCGGAAGGCTTCTCTTTGACAGGCTCACCTTCCCCTTTGAGCTCATCTCGCTTCTTATCGTCGTCGCTATCATCGGCGCCGTTATGCTTTCTCTCTACTCAAGGGGTGAGAAATGACGGGAATGGGGCTTTATAACAACCTGAACATATATCTTTTCGTCGGCCTTGCCTTGCTTGCCTGCGGGATACTGGGCGTTATATACCGGAGGACCCTTGTAAGCATGCTCATATCGATAGAGCTCATCATGAACGGGGCCGGGCTTAATCTCGTTGCCTTCAACAGGTTCGTCGCGCCCGAGAACGCCTACGGCATGGCGTTTACGCTGTTCATCATGGGTATCGCCGCTGCCGAGGCCGCCATCGCCCTTGCGATCATCATTCTTATATTAAGGAGATACAGGCACGTCGAAGGCGCAAAACTGAAGGAGATGAAGGACTGATCATGAAGATCGAGAGCATAAGGCCCCTCATACCGATTATCATTGTCCTAGTGACCTCCGTCCTTATCTCGCTTTCAAAGAAAAGGCCGAACCTCAGGGAGGCATGGTCGGTTGCGGGCTCTGTCCTTACCTTTATCAGCGTTGCCTCGATGGTCCCGGACATCATGGGCGGCAGCACGATCGTCTATACGCTCTCTACGATCGCGCCGGGCATCTCCATCAATTTCAGGGTTGATGCCCTTTCTCTTATATTCGGCATTGTTTCGTCGTTTCTGTGGATATTCGCCACCTTTTACAATATCGGCTATATGAGGTCCCTCAACGAACATGCCCAGACCCGTTACTACACATGCTTTGCTATCGCGATCCTCGGGGCGCAGGGCGTCTCCTATTCAGGAGGCCTTTTCTCCCTGTACCTGTTCTACGAGATCATCACGATCTTTACCTACCCCCTTGTTGCGCATCACCAGGACGAGGAAGGGTACGCAGGGGCAAAGAAGTATATCGTCTACCTCATGGGGACTTCGAAGGGGCTTCTGCTCCCGGCGGTGGTCCTGACGTATATCCTGACGGGGACCCTTGATTTTTCCGACAATATACTGGCAGGCATTTTCAAAAAGGACGCAAACAGCACCTGGATAGCCGTTGCGTATATCCTGTTCCTGTTTGGATTTGCGAAAGCGGCTATCATGCCCCTTCATAACTGGCTCCCGTCGGCAATGGTAGCCCCTACTCCCGTAAGCGCGCTGCTCCATGCCGTGGCGGTCGTGAAGGCCGGGGTGTTCTGCATCGCCAGGGTCATGCTCTCGGTGTTCGGTGTGGAGCTTTTGAACAGCCTTTGCCTCGGCATCTGGACGGCCTATTTCGTCTCTATCACCATCCTCCTCGCTTCGATCATAGCCCTTACCAAGGACGACCTCAAGGCGAGGCTCGCCTATTCAACGGTGAGCCAGCTCTCATATATCGTCCTCGGCGTGGCGCTCCTTGACGCGTCTGGCATCCTCGGCGGCATCCTCCATATCGTCAACCACGGCTTCAGCAAGATCACCCTCTTTTTCTGCGCAGGGGCGATATTTGTCGCTACTCAGAAGAGGAAGATAAGCGACATGGAGGGGATAGGCTACGCGATGCCATTCACGATGGGCGCCTTTGCGATAGCGTCGATGAGCATGATCGGCGCGCCGCCTGTTGCGGGCTTTGTATCCAAGTGGTACCTCTTGAACGGCGCCCTTGAGATACACAACATCCCCATATTGATCGTCCTCATGGCAAGCACGATCTTGAATGCCGGGTACTTCGCGCCGATCACCTTCAAGGCGTTCTTCCAGGGGAAACGGGGAGAATGGAAGCGAAGCGATATCAAAGAGGCCCCGGCCACTATGGTGGTCCCTCTCGTGCTCGCTTCCCTGATATCGGTTGCTCTCGGCCTGTTCCCGGAGTTCTTTGTAAATCTCATCGGGAGGCTGATGCCGTGAAAAGAGACAGGGGAGTTGCGTGTTACGGGCTGCGGTTTGCAGGTTTTGATCTTGAATGTGAATGTTCGTGCTTAGGATTTAGCGTTTCAAGGGGTGCCGGCAGATGGATTTTGTAAAATATATTGACCTCCTGAGAAAAAACATGAAGACGCTGAAGAAGGTGCTCATCGCCTACCTTGTTGCGGTAGTGATCTTTGACGTGGTCCTGCCCAGGGATGAGGCACACGCCCATTACTGGATCGACAAGGTATTTGCCTTCTGGACGGTCTTCAGCATTGTCGGCTGCTTCCTTCTTATCAAGATAGGGAAGGGCATAGCGCATCTCTTTCTTTCGAAGGACGAGGATTACTATGGATAGGTGGGTACACCCGGCGATCTTCTTTTTCATCGGCAGCCTCCTGCTTCCCTTCGTAAAAGGGAAGGCGAAGAAGTTCCTCATCCTCCTTATCCCGGTGCTTTCCATCATTGATGTCGCTATTATGCAGGCCGGCACATACGGGAGCTACCAGTTCCTGAATATAAATATTGTCGTCGGCAGGGTGGACAAGCTGAGCCTTGTCTTTGCATGGGTCTTTGTCATCATGGCCTTTCTCGGAGCGCTCTATGCGCTACACGTAAAAGAGGACGGGCACCACGTTGCAGGCTCATTCTACATAGGGAGCTCTTTGGGCGCCATCTTTGCGGGAGACTACCTGACCCTTTTCATCTTCTGGGAGATCATGGCCTTTTCTTCCGTCTTCCTCGTCTGGTACAGGAAAGAGAGACGCTCCATCGAAGCGGGGTTCCGCTATCTTCTCGTCCATGTGTTCGGAGGGCTTTTGTTCTTTGCGGGGATGATGCTTTACTACTTCAAGACAGGCAACCTCGTTTTTGACAGAATATTCCCTGACAATGCGGGCATCGCCGAATACTTCATCCTCGCGGGATTTTCCCTCAATGCCGCCGTGCTGCCCCTCCATGCCTGGCTGCCCGACGCGTATCCTGAGGCAACCGTGGAAGGCGCGGTCTTTATGTGTGCCTTCACGACAAAGACGGCCGTCTACGTCCTCGCCCGCGGCTTTCCGGGGTTTGAGATCCTCGCCATCCTTGGGACGGCGATGACCGTCTACGGCGTCTTCTATGCCGTTATCGAGAATGATATGCGAAGGGTGCTTGCGTATCACATCATAAGCCAGGTCGGGTACATGGTTGCCGGTGTCGGGATAGGGACGGAGCTCGCGCTCAACGGCGCCTGCGCCCACGCCTTCGCCCATATATTGTACAAGGCCCTTCTCTTTATGGGGGCAGGAGCAGTCCTCTTCATGGCAGGAACCGCTAAGATGTCGCAGCTTGGCGGCCTCTATAAGTACATGCCGCTTACGATGATCTTTTATGTCGTCGGCGCCATCTCTATTTCGGGCTTTCCCCTCTTCAGCGGTTTTGTGAGCAAGTCAATGATCGTCGCGTCGGCCCACGAAAAGGGCAGGCTCATGCTTATGTCGTGGATGAACCTTGCGGGCATCGGCACCTTCCTCTCCGTCGGCCTCAAGGTTACCTACTTTACGTTCTTCGGCAAAGAGGCAGAGATAAAGCCCAAGGAACCTCCAAAAAACATGCTCTGGGCGATGGGGCTCACGTCTGCGCTCTGCTTTATCATCGGCGTATACCCTAAGGTGCTCTATGACCTTCTGCCGTTCCCCGTGGAATACCACCCTTATACCCTTCCCCATCTCTCGGAGATGCTGCAGATACTCTCCTTCACAGGACTTGTCTTCTTCCTCCTCGTGAAAAAGCTCCAGCCCGAGGCAAAGCTCAATCTCGATATGGACTGGTTCTACAGGAAAGGCACCCGGGTCTTCATGAAGCTCGATGAGCGGGTAATAAGCGTTATTGATTCATTCTGGGGTGAGCTTTACCGGATAGTGGGGTTAAATCTCCTTTTCAAGAATGCCCGCATCTCATATGGTTTTGACAGAAAGGTCATCGACGGCGTTGTGGACGGATCTGCTGCAACGGTCCGCGGCGTAGGGTCGATCGTGAGAAGGCTCCAGACAGGAAAGATACAGGCCTACATCGGCCTTTCTTTGTTTCTGTTTTTTCTGATATTGTGGTTTGTGCTGAGGGGGATGTAGAGATATGATGGCATTCCAGAAATACCTGATCATGAGCACGCTCTGTTATCCGATCCTCTCGATAGTAATATTCCTGCCTCTCGCAGGGGCGATCCTCCTCCTTTTTATGCGGGGAGAGCGCAGCATCAAGATAACGGCCCTCATAACGTCTATCATTAATTTCCCCTTATCCCTTATCATCTATTCCAGGTTCGATACCGGTGCGGACAAGTTCCAGTTAGGGGAGTTCATTCCATGGATACCGGCATATAACATCAATTATGTCCTGGGGATCGACGGCATAACGATATTCCTCATCCTCCTGACGACACTTCTAACCCCGCTGTGCATCCTCTGCTCATGGACCGCCATCGAGCGCAGGGTGAAGGAGTTCATGTTCTGCATCCTTATCATGGAGACCGCCATGATCGGCGTCTTCTGCGCCCTCGACTTCATCCTCTTTTACGTATTCTGGGAGGCGATGCTCATCCCCATGTACCTGCTTATCGCCATATGGGGAGGGCCAAACAAGGACTATGCCTCCATCAAGTTCTTCATATATACGCTGTTCGGCAGCGTGTTCCTCCTTGTGGCGATCATCGCCGTCTATCTGACGACAGGCACCTTCAGCATCCCCGACGCCATGTTCCGCGACTATAGTTTTAACTTCCAGCTATGGGTGTTCCTTGCCTTCGCGATCGCCTTCGCGATTAAGGTCCCCATGTTCCCCTTCCATACATGGCTCCCCGCTGCACACACCGAGGCGCCGACGGCAGGGAGCGTCTTTCTCGCCAGCGTCCTCCTGAAGATGGGGACATACGGGTTCCTGAGGTTCTGTCTTCCCATCACACCGAAGGCAAGCGTATTCTTCGGGCCATACATGATCGCCCTTTCCGTTATCGGCATCATCTACGGCGGTTTTGTCTGCCTGAGCCAGACGGATATGAAGAAGCTCATCGCCTATTCCAGCGTGGCGCACATGGGGTTCGCAACGCTGGGAATATTCTCCTTTACCGTGTTCGGATGGGAAGGAGCGCTCCTGCAGATGCTCAACCACGGCGTGACAACAGGCGCCCTCTTTCTCTGTGTCGGGATTGTCTACGAGAGGACGCACAGTCGCGAGATATATGACAACGCTGGCCTCGGAAAGATCATGCCGGCATTCGTGGGGTTCTTCGGCCTCTTTTCCATATCTTCATTTGCCTTTCCCGGTACGAATAATTTTGTCGGCGAGCTTTATGTCCTTATCGGCATCTTCTCCCAGAACAAGCTGGCGGGGTTCTTTTCCATCGTAGGCGCCCTTCTCGCCGCCGCCTATATGCTGAGGCTTCTAAAGCAGATCGTATGGGGGAGAGAGGATAAGCGGAAGATCGCGGATATGAAGACGCGGGAGGTCATATACCTTCTGCCGCTCGCTCTCTTTGTTGTCTGGATGGGGCTTTTCCCTCGCCCCTTTGTGCAGGTCATTGAAAAGACCTTGATGAACCTTCATGCGCAGATGAACATCTTTTTCCGTTAAGGGGTTGATCGATGATGATACTACCTGAACTTTCGACTCTTCTCTTCTCAATCGTGTTTCTTTTCCTGTCGCTCGGCAAAAAGAAAGACAGTGCAGTTCTCGTTGCAAAACCACTCTCGATAATAATCCTGGGCATCTCCCTTGTTAACATCCTTGCCAATGGCGAGCTTTTTTCAGGCGCCTACCGGATAGACCTCTTCTCACAGGTCTTCAAGGCTATCATCGCTTACGGCTTTTGCCTTGTCATTTTTATGATCGACAGGCAGGACGAGATCGAAGGGGCATATTTTCCCGAATACATTATGTTCCTCAGTTTCTCAGCCCTGGGGCTCATGATGCTGGTCAGTTCCGTGGAGCTTATATCGATCGTGATCGCGCTGGAGGTATCCTCCTACAGCCTCTACGTCATCATTCCGCTGCGCAAGGGGCAGACAAATATACAGATCGAGGCATCGGTGAAGTATCTCTTCTTCGGCGCTATCTCGACGGGCATCATGCTTTTCGGCATGAGCTACATCTACGGAATAGCCGGGTCGACCTTCCTGAGCGATATTCTGAAGGTACTGCCGGGCGCTATGAATCAGCCGATCGGGGTTTTTGCCCTGATCCTTACCCTTACAGGGTTTTTCTTCAAGCTTTCCCTCTTCCCCATGCATTTTTGGGCGCCTGACATCTACGAGGGGGCTTCCAATACGACGACGACATTCATCGCCACGGTTCCAAAGATCGGGGCGGCGGCGCTTCTCATCAGGATAACAATGCTCGCAAATGCCTCGGGGGCGCAGCTTGTCAATATCCTTATCGTACTTGCCGCAATATCGATGACCCTTGGGAATCTTGTAGGCCTCGTACAAAAAGACATCAAGAGGCTTCTCGCCTATTCAGGCATTGCCCATGCGGGGTATCTGCTGATGGGCGTGCTGGCCCTGAGCAAAGACGGATACGCGGCGGCGATGTATTATATCACCATCTATCTTTTTATGAACCTCGCCTGCTTCTATGTCATGATCCTGCTTGCAAAAGACGGCAGGAATATCGTCCTCAATGACCTTGTGGGGCTTTCGAAGCGGGCACCGCTTCTTGCCTTTACCCTCGCCGTCGGAGCCTTTTCGCTTGCGGGTATTCCCCCTACCGGAGGGTTTACGGGCAAGCTCTTCCTCTTTATGAGCGCCTTCAGGGAAGGCCACCTTGCTATCGTCATAATCGGCGCCGTCAATACGGCCATATCGATCTTCTATTATCTGAACCTGGTCAGGATGAGCTATTCAAAGGAGGCGGAATCAGCAGAGCCGATCCAGCTTACCTTCAACGAGAAGGCGCTCTGTTACATCTTCATATTCCTTGTCCTCTATATGGGGATCGTACCCTTCGGGCTCCTGGATATATTCAGGCTGGCAGTATGAAGCCAAGGGGATCATAAAATCGTATATAATATTTCGTATATCGAGAGTGCACAGAAAACCGTTTACTCGATCTTTTCAACTACCTGAAAAATATTGTTGCCCTTCA
>DIFC01000060.1:0-22575 GCA_002418945.1 Deltaproteobacteria bacterium UBA5758
GGTAATGTCAAGTATTTTGTGTCAACACCCAAAAACATAGTGCACCCCATAGCGTATGTTCTCATACGTGAATACTGCATAGAGTATCCGTTCAATGCTGGCCCTGTTCTCAAAGACCCCCATCGGCCTCGTTCTCCTGCGCACTTCACGAAAGATGCGCTCGATGGCATTGGTGGTCCGTATCTTCCTCCGGAAGACGGGATCGGCAAAGAGAAAGCAGGTGAGAAGTTCGTCAAGGTCTTGCTGCAGGCATTTGACCGCCGCAGGATAGGATTCTGCCCATGTATCGACCCACCGCCGTGCCGCGCTCCGTGCCCCCTTCAGATTCTTTGCGGCATAAATCGCCACAAGTCCCTTCTTCACCGCCTTATGATCCGCCTTCCTCACCTTGTTGAGGATGTTCCTTATCTTATGCGCCCAACACCGCTGGAGGGGGATGAGGGGATAGACGGAGCGCACCGCGCGTATAAGCCCCTTCCCTCCGTCAACGGAGATGACCCCGGTTCCTTCTCCCGTCAGTCCCCTTCCGGCGAGATTGGTGAGGAACGCCTCCCACTCATCGGCGCTTTCTGAGGATGCGCACCGAAAGTCGATGATCTCCTTCTTCCCGTCATGGTGTACCCCCAGGACAACGAGGACGGGTTTTTTCATTGACCCTCCCCCCGTCTTCCGGGTAAGCACCACGCCGTCGAAGAGGAGCGCCCGGTAGCGGTTCTCAAGCCTCCTTCTGTGGAAGGCCAAAACAGCGGCATCAAGGCTTTGCGCCGCGTGGCTCACCGCAGCAGGGCTTACCTTCTCCCCCAGGATGGTAAGGAGGGCCTCCCCTACCTTCCGGGTGGAGAGCCCCAGGAGGAAACAGGTGAGGATGAGGCGGTCCACATCCTGCGACCTGCGTGCATAGGCCCTGATGACCCCGATGGGGGCATAGGTCCTTGTCCTGGGGACCGATACCACCACATCCCCCAGTTCGGTAAGGAGGTGGCGGAGATAGGTGCCGTTTCTTCTGTCGGGGATGCCGTTGGCCTCAGTCTGGGCAAGGTGACAGACTACCTTCTCCTTCATACGATCGGCAAGGAAAGAGGCGATGGCGTCTTTTGCCGACTGCCGGTAATCACCTGTCCACTCATCCTCTGAAAGGACATCCATCTCCTTGACCATTGTCATTGCTTCTGGTAGACTCCGTATCATAATCTTGTGTTTCATCTGTGGGGTACCTCCTCATTGTCATTGATTCGAACCGTCGAGGGTTCTTTGGCTATGATGGTACCCCATTTTCTTGTGTTGACACAAAGAAAGATACATTACCCAATCAATGCGGAAATATAAAGATTGTGGCTATCCATGCCGAAGACACATTTATCGGCGACACGGCCCTGGGCGGGCATCGCTATTATGCAACGGTCTCAGCCTTGGAAGAGTCGGAACTCAATGTCATAGAGCATGCACACTTCAAATCGTGCGTAATTAAGCACCCGGAGGTCTCCTTTATGATCATAGATTCTCTCATACGGAAGGCCCGCCTTGCTGCCCTGCAAGTAGAAGATTTATCGTTGCGCAAAGCCGATCAAAGGGTCGCTCATTTCCTGCTCGAACTCTCAAACGAGATTGGCAAGGAAGTAGAACATGGAATACTGATAACAGTAAGAATGACCCACGAGACCCTCGCAAACCTGACCGGCCTTGCGAGACCTACGTTGACCAGCGTGCTTGGTGAGCTTACCGCGAAAGGCGCCATCACAACCAAAGAGCATATGTTTATAATTCTCGACAAAAAAAGACTTACAGACATAGCAGACGATATTTTCGCTTAATCTCCTCCGCAAAGCGCATGGGATATTTTTAGCGAAAGCTTCTCCATAAAAATTACTACAAAAAATCTTGTCAGTAAAATGACAGACGTGGAATGCTGTTTTTAGGTATCTTGAATTAATACATATTCCTTTTCCTCATACACAAACTAACCATACGCTAAGCGCAACAGAAAAGTCGGGGAACAGGAAGAGGAAAAAATAAGTTGTTCGGGATAAGAGGTGCGACAGGAGTTATAAAAAGAGCTACAGGAGGATAACATGAGTTCACGCATGGAGGCAGAAGAGATTTTCAAGGGACTTTCCGAAGCGGTCATTGCATATGACGAAGACAAGAGTGTCGAGTTTGCCAAGGCCGCACTTGAAAACGATGTAGATCCGACAGATGCGATACTAAAAGGCCTCGCGCACGGTATGGAGAAGGTTGGAGAGCTTTTCGACAAACAGGAATACTTTGTTCCCGAGATGCTTGCCTGTGCCGATGCGCTCAATGCCGCGGTTGAGATATTGAAGCCTCATCTTAAGATAAGATCAGAGGGACCGCAGGTCAAGGTGGTTATAGGCACGGTGGAAGGAGACATCCACGAGATAGGAAAAAACCTTGTCCGGATCATGTTCGATGCCGCCGGCTGGGAGGTATACGATCTTGGCGGCAATGTCAAATTAGAGCGATTTCTCGAAGAGCAGCAGAAGACAGGTGCCGATGTCGTGGCCCTTTCCGCACTTATGACAACCAGCATGGCAGCCATCCCCGAGATTATTAAAATGATTAAGTCCGCCGAACCGCGCGTAACCGTCATGGTGGGCGGCGCCCCGCTGTCCTGGGAGCTTGCAAGGAAGTACGGAGCGGACGGCTACAGCCCTAACTGCGGTACCGCTGTTAACGATACGTTGGAGGCCATACGGAGGGTCAGGGAAGGGCATGGTTCATGGGAACGATAAGCGCACAAAGTATTTGGATAATTATCTCAAGTTTCGTAGCCGCCAACATCAAGCGTGCAGGTAAAATTACTCAATAAAAGGAGGGGCAAATGACAGTAACAGATCGTGCGATGAAGCTGCTAAAGGGGGAAACAATCGATCGCATACCCCTCTTCCCCTTCATCCTTGGTTTTTGCGCAAAAAATGCCGGATACCCTATTGCCACAATTTACCAGGATGCGTCGAAGAGTTTTGAACTACAAACCTTTACCCTAGAACAATATAGCTTCGACTGGGGCCCCCTATATGGATATGCGTCTTATGGCACCTGGGAGTTCGGTGGCGAAATAAAAATGCCCGAATCTAACTATGAACAAGCGCCTTTCCATACACGCTTCCCGGTGAACGTTGAGGAAGATGTAGATCAACTTCAATTGCCGGATCCCGCAAAAGCCGGCGTGCTTCCCATAGCCATGGAGTTTTCGAAGTTACAGGCATCAAATCAGCGGCCAATCTCGATAATCTGTGGTGGCAATTTTAGCATAGCAGGCAACATCTGCCCTGTTGAAACACTGTGCCGATGGATGTTGAAAAAGCCGGAACTTGTTCATAGAATTATGAAAATGGCTACAGATCATATTGTAGATGTAGTCCGATACTGGTGTGAAGCCTTTGGAGCAGCACAAGTGATTCCCCAGATGTGGGAACCGCTTGCCGCGAATATCATTATTTCTCCAAAACAGTTTGAGCGCTTTGTATTGCCCTACCTCGTTGAATCCAGTAAAAAAATTCTTGCCATGGGGGTCCAGCACATTCTCTATCATATCTGCGGCGACCAAAATAAAAACTTGCCTATGTGGACACAGGTCCCGACGGGAAATCCCGGGCTTTGCAGCTTTGGTATCGATATCGACCTAAGTGTCGCCATTGAATATCTTGGTGAAAACAACGTTATTATCGGCAATATTGACCCCATAGCCCTCCTAAGCGAAACACCAGATACAATTTACAACCTCTGCAAAACAGCCATAGAGAAAGGGAAATCTGCCCCACGTGGATTTATGCTTTCGTCGGGGTGTGAAGTTCCACCCGAAGCACCCCCTTATAACGTCTATATAATGCAAAAAGCAATCAAAGATTCGATGGCCAGCGGATGAGGACTTGGGCATTTAGACATATTTCGCCAGGAGGGTTGTAGATGAGTGTGAAAACTGTCTTAAAAACAGCCTGTGTGGTATGCCAGGCCGGGTGCGGGATACTCGTGCATCTGGAAGAAGGCAAAATTGTAAAGATTGAAGGGGATCCAGATAGTCCTTTTAACCATGGAAGTCTCTGTCTGAAGGGAGAAGCTGCCCTTGAACACCTTTATCATCCGGACAGGCTCAAATATCCGTTGCACCGGACAGGAGTGCGAGGTGGCGGCAAATGGAAGCGAATATCGTGGGATGAAGCCCTCGATGAGGTGGCGGAAGCATTAAAGAATTCCAAGGAGACATATGGTCCTGAGAGCGTGATCTTTATCAGGGGCTCATTCAGGGGTGGCTACGAAGGCGGTCACGTTGGGCGTCTAGCCAATACCTTTGGCACGCCAAATATCGCTTCAATGGCGCCTCTCTGCTTTGTGCCCAGGCAGAGCGGAAGTTTAATAACACATGGCTTCAATCCTGTGCCCGATTATGACTATCCCCCATCCTGTATGATGGTGTGGGGGGCAAACCTGCCTGAGACACGTCTTGGGGAGGGGATTGGCACGCTGAGGGCGCTGAAAAAGGGTTCGAAGCTGATTGTTGTTGATCCTCGTAAATTTGAGCTCTCACGGAAAGCCGATGTCTGGCTGCAAGTACGACCAGGCTCTGATCTTGCGCTGGCTCTTGGCCTCATCAACGTTATTATTAAAGATGATCTTTACGATAAGTCTTTCGTAGAGAAATGGACGGTCGGTTTTGATGAATTAAGGCAGCATATTGAACAATACACCCCGGAGGAGATGGAGAAGATAACGTGGGTACCGGCAAACCTCATAAGGGATGCTGCACGGCTCTACGCAACGTCAAAGCCATCTATTCTCCAGGCAGGAAATGCAATTGATCATACAAACAACAACTTTCAAACTGCACGTGCCTTGGCGATACTTCGTGCAATTACCGGGAATCTCGGCGTTCCCGGTGGAGAGCTTGCTTGCTCTCAGCCCGCCATTGTCCCTATGGGATCACCGGAATTTGATCTGAGGGATAAACTCTCACAAAAAGAGCGTGACAAAAGGCTCAATACGACAAGTGGGCTCTTACCCACCGTGTTTTATGCACTGCCTCAAAGCATAGTAAAGTCCATCCTGGAAGGCGAGCCGTACAGGTTGCGTGCTGCATTTATTCTTGAATGCAATATGCTTCAGACCTATCAGAACGTCCAAGAAGTCTATAAAGCGTTAAAAAAGATTGATTTTTTAGCAGCCGTTGATATGTTTATGACACCGACGGCTGCCATGGCTGATATTGTCCTCCCTGTAGCCGGTTTTCTTGAAATAAATAACATTATAGCACCCCCATACTATCCTCTTGTCCAAGTCCAACAGAAGGTTGCTGAAATAGGTGAATGCCGCTCCGATTATGAGATAATAGCAGACCTTGCCAGAAGACTTGGTATTGGCGAATATTTCTGGGAGAACGAAAAAGAATGTCTGGATTTTATTATGAAACCTGCCGGTTTAACCTTTGATGAATTTAAAAAGATAGGTACGCTGGTCGGTAAGAAAGAATACCGCAAGCACGAGAAGGACGGGTTCCCCACGCCTTCCAAAAAAGTAGAAATCTATTCCCAGCGTCTGAAAGACTGGGGATTCGATCCTATGCCTACGTACCGGGAAATTCCGGAGACACCCTTGAGCGCGCCCGAGCTTACTAAAGAATATCCGTTGGTGCTTACCTCGTGGAAAATTGAAGAATTTCGTCATTCCGGCCAGAGACAGATTAAGTCTCTTAGAAAGCGCCACCCTGAACCCGTGGTCTTTATACATCCTGACACGGCAAGGGGGCTCGGTATCGTAGAGGGAGATACTGTCTGCATTGAGACGAAACGGGGAAAGGTACAACAAAAGGCGCTATTAACGACAGATATAGATAGGCGCGTCGTGGGTGTGGACTATGCATGGTGGTTTCCTGAAAAAGGCCCAGAGACTATGTATGGATGGGCTGAAGCAAATGTGAATATCCTGACAGACGATGCACCGCCGTGGGGAACAGAGATGGGCACACCAAATCTGCGGGGCTTTCTGTGCAAGATATTTAAAGCGCCCGCGTAAGGGTTTGTTGATGGAAGATGCATCCATTACAAAAATGTTTTGCCGGTTACTGGCCGATACGAAATATGAACACCTCAAGGTTCATCTGGAGATTCCATTTCCAACATCACACAAGCTGCTGTCAAAGTTACAAAATGATTCTTTGAATCTGGAAGATAGTGTTCTGTCTTTTACATACACATGACGTAAAATGTAACGTAGGGCTTTGTGACCACTTGGTGACGGGTCTGGACAATGAAACAATAATTTTTACTAAGGAGGTTTAAATGAGTGCAAAAAAAATGATCAAAACAGGCTGCGTACTGTGTCATGCGGGATGTGGTCTGCTGGTACATGTGGAGAACGGTGAAATAGTCAGGATAGAAGGCGACCCGGAATGCCCCGTATGCCGTGGCAATATATGTCTAAAAGCAAAAACCTCTCTTGAACAAATCTATCATCCGGACAGGCTCAAGCATCCACTGCGCCGGTCTGGACAGCGCGGTGGCGGCAAGTGGGAACGCATATCATGGGATGAAGCTCTGGATACGGTAGCGGAAGGTTTAGTGAATGCCAGGGAGACATACGGGCCTGAGAGTGTGGTTTTTATGAGAGGCTCATTCAAGGGGGCCTATGAGGGAGGGTACCTTACCCGTTTCGCTAATGCCTTCGGGTCACCCAATGTCTCTTCCATGGCATCCGTTTGCTGGATACCGAGGGTTTACGGAAGCGTGATGACGCTCGGTTTTGATCCTGTTGTGGATTATGAGTATCCACCGACATGTATAATGGTGTGGGGATCAAATATGCCTGAAACACGACTGGGAGAAGGGATTGACACATTAAAAGTTGTCCGTGAAGGCGGGAAGCTGATTGTTGTTGATCCTCGTAAATTTGAGCTCTCACGGAAAGCCGATGTCTGGCTGCAAGTACGACCAGGCTCTGATCTTGCGCTGGCTCTTGGCCTCATCAACGTTATTATTAAAGACAATCTTTACGATAAGTCTTTCGTAGAGAAATGGACGGTCGGTTTTGATGAATTAAGGCAGCATATTGAACAATACACCCCGGAGGAGATGGAGAAGATAACGTGGGTACCGGCAAACCTCATAAGGGATGCTGCACGGCTCTACGCAACGTCAAAGCCAGCCATTATTCAACCGGGAAATGGGATTGATCATAATGGCAACAACTTTCAGATCGCTCGGGCTCTCACTATTCTTAGAGCAATCACAGGGAATGTGGGCATCCCTGGCGGCGAACTAAGCTGGTCCCAACCGCCCATCGTAGGCATGCGATCACCAGAATTTGATCTGAGGGATAGGATCCCAAAAACGTTGAGGGATAAGCGACTTGATGTGTCAAGCGGACTCCTGCCCATGTCTTTCGGTGCACTACCACAAAGTATAGTGAAGGCTGTTCTGAAAGGTGAGCCTTACAGACTGCACGCTGCATATATTCTTGGCGGCAATATGCTTCTTACATACTCAAACGCCAAAGAGGTCTATAAAGCGTTTCAACAGATAGACTTCCTAGCAGTCGCTGATATGTTCATGACTCCGACGGTGGCAATGGCTGACATTGTCCTCCCCGTAA
Source organism: Deltaproteobacteria bacterium UBA5758 (assembly GCA_002418945.1). Lineage (GTDB taxonomy): Bacteria > Desulfobacterota > Syntrophorhabdia > Syntrophorhabdales > Syntrophorhabdaceae > UBA5609. The sequence continues at coordinate 7,603 of DIFC01000060.1, forward strand.
GTAGTTACCTTGAACAGGATGGGGTTGTTGTTCCGGACTGCTTTCCTCTCGTTCAGGTGCAGCAGAAGGTTGCACAGGTGGGTGAATGCCGTTCCGATCTTGAGATATTTACATCCCTGGCCAAAAAGATTGGTGCGGGTGAATGTTTCTGGGAAAGCGAGATCGAATGTCTCGATTTCATCATGAGACCATCAGGACTGACTTTTGATGAGTTTCGCAAGGTTGGCAGGCTGGTCGGGGCTAAAGAATACCGCAAGCATGAGAAGGACGGATTCGCTACTCCTTCGAAAAAAGTAGAACTCTATTCCCAGCGCTTAAAAGACTGGGGATTCGACCCCTTACCTACGTATCGGGAAGCACCGGAAACACCAATGAGCGCTCCCGAACTTGCCACGGAATATCCCTTGATCTTTACTTCGTGGAAAGTAGATGAATTCCGCCATGCAGGTGGCAGGCAGATTGAGTCTCTCAGAAAGCGCCATCCTGAACCTGTGATTTGGATCCATCCGGACACCGCAGCAGGGTTTGATATCAGAGACGGTGACGCTGTCTATATTGAGACAAAGCGGGGCAGGATACAGCAGAAAGCCCTCCTAACGGCCGATATAGACCGGCGGGTAGTCGGTGTGGACTATGGATGGTGGTTTCCCGAAAAAGGTTCGGCAACGATGTATGGCTGGGCAGATGCAAATGTGAATATCCTGACCGACGATGCGCCGCCGTGGGGCAAGGAGTTGGGCACGCCAAGTCTTCGGGGTATTCTTTGTAAAGTATACAGAGCGTCTGTGTGACAGATTTTTAAAACCATCTGTGCAAAGCTAAAAGGGACTACGCGTTATATCCCATTATCCTTTTCCCAGCGTTTCCTTCAGCGCCGCGAGGAACCTCGCGATATTCTCAACTCGCGCCGTGTGTCCCATGACCCCGACGCGCCAGATCTTTCCGGCCAAAGACCCGAGGCCGCCGCCTATCTCGATCCTGAATTCGCTGCGCAGGCGCTTTCGGATCGACAGTTCGTCGACGCCGTCGGGCACGCAGACCGCGTTCAGCATGGGAAGGCGGTACGGCTCTTCGACCAGCATCTTGAGGCCCATCTCCTCCAGGCCGGCGACCAGCGCCGCGTGGCTCTCCCTGTGGCGCCTGAACACGTTCTCCGGCCCCTCTTCGAGGATCAAAAGGAGCGCCTGGTAGAGCCCGTAAAGCATGTTCACCGGGGCCGTGTGGTGGTAGACCCGGTTCTGGCCCCAGTAATTGGCGATCATGGCGAGGTCGAGATACCAGTTGGGCACCTTTGTCTTCCGCCCCTTCAGCTTAGCCATCGCCTTGTCGCTGAACGAAAGGGGCGCAAGCCCCGGCGGGCAGGAAAGACATTTCTGTGTGCCGCTGTAAAGGACGTCCGCACCCCATTCGTCCATTCTGACCTCGATCCCGCCAAGGCTGGTAACGACGTCCACTATGTAGATCGTATCGCTGCCTGCGAGAAGGCCGCCGATCTCGGCAACGGGGTTTCTTACGCCCGTTGAGGTCTCGGCGTGGACCACGGCGACTATCTTATAAGACCCCTTTTTGAGCCTTTTTTCCACCGCCTCCGGCTCGACGGGGGCGCCCCATGTGAATTCGAGTGCGTCAACGCTTGCCCCAAGTCTTGTTGCGACATCCTGCATCCTCATACCGAAAACGCCGTTCAAAAGGATCAGCACCCTGTCGCCCGGCTCTACGAGGTTTACGAAGGCCGCCTCCATGCCCGCTGAGCCTGTTCCCGATATGGGGATCGTAAGGCTGTTCTTCGTGTTCATGATCCTTCTGAGCATCTCCTTGAGCTCCTCGGCGATGTCCAGAAAGTACGGGTCGAGGTGTCCGATGGTCGTCCGGCTCAGGGCGCGGTAGACCTCCGGCGGCACGCAGGAGGGGCCGGGGCCCATCAACAGTATTTCCTCAATGCCTTCCAGCAGATTCTTCATGACGATTTTCCTCCTCATAAAAAAGATTCCTGCGAGACTCTTATATCAAATTGTGATATGCCATACATTTCGAAAATTATCAACCCGGTTTTTCGTGATGTCGCAATCACCCCCCTCACCCTGACCCTCTCCCGCGAGGGGAGAGGGGACATTGATGCATCCCGCCAGCATCGGTGCCGGGTTAACCCCCTCACCCTGACCCTCTCCCGCGAGGGGATAGGGGGTGGTGGTGCGTCTCGCGAAGGGGACTGAGGATGGTGGTTCTAAGTGCCGTCTATGCCCCTGGCCTTTTCCTTGATGGGAGAGGGGATGGTGTGCTACGACCGTTCTCCCGAAAGGGGGGAGGGGATGGTGGTACTACGAAGGAAAGCGCCGGGGCATCAATTAATCGGAGGCAAGTTTTTGCAGTTGCAAAATAATCCGTCCTGTTGAAAAATATAGCAAAGAGATGGTGCATGAAATATAGACGATCGATCCACCGGACGCTCATCCTCAAGCTTGCTATAGCGACCCTGTGCATCTCTGCTGCGCTGAGCACCACAGTGGCCTTCATACAATTTAGCATCGTCGACGACCGGGTAATAGACCGGGCAATGCCCGCGGTGGAACGGCTCAGGTGGATCATCATGGAAAACCTCGATGCGCCCGGCCTCGGCGACCACGAGAGGATACGGCAGATAATGCAAAGGCCTGCGTCGGACAGGATGAGAACCTGGGACGGCCATTTTGTTCTTACGCGCATTCTGGATCTCGATTTCAAAGAGATCGCAAAGGCAACCGACAATACCTATCCGCACATCGCCGCGGTAAGCAGTTATACGGCCAAGGGTTTTGACCAGTCCTCGCTTGCCAGGGAAGGAACCTGGCAAAGAATGAAGATCCTCAGAAAAGATGTTGTTTTTATCCATCTCGCGTCAGAACTGAGGAACAGCGCCGATCAGCGGGCAGCCTATATTGAAAGCGTGTTCGTCATATCGCCTGAGGTTCTCGCGCAGACACGTAAGGAACTATTGTTCACGACGTTGATCACGGCGGGCATCGTGCTCCTCACCGCGCTCCTTCTCTACCCAGTCATAATACAGTTGCTCCGCAGGGTTACATCCCTTTCGGCCAACCTTCTCCACGCGAACATGGAGGTTTTGAGCGTTCTTGGGAGCGCCATCGCCAAAAGGGACAGCGACACAGACATCCACAACTATCGCGTCACCATCTACTCGGTACAGATCGCCAGAGAGATGCGTCTCAGCGATGACGAGATTCGCACCCTTCTTAAAGGGGCATTCCTCCACGACGTCGGGAAGATCGGAATAAGCGACACCATCCTCCTGAAGCCGGGAAAGCTCACCCATGAGGAATTTGAAGAGATGAAGAAACATGTCCGCTACGGGGTCGATATCGTGAACAGGTCGACTTGGCTCGCCGACGCGGTCGACGTTGTGGGCGGCCATCACGAGAAGTATGACGGCTCCGGATACGACAGGAATAAGCGCGACGGCGAGATACCGCGTACAGCCCGCATCTTTGCCGTTGCCGACGTCTTCGACGCCCTCACATCAAGGCGCCCCTACAAGGAACCGCTGGGATTTGATGAATCGATGAAGATAATCATGGAGAACAGGGGGAGTCATTTCGACCCTGAGGTGCTCGATGCCTTCTCAAAGATCGCGCGATCGCTTTACAACGAGTATGCGAACAGAACCGACGACAAGCCGCGCCGCGACCTTGATCTGATCAACACGCAGTATTACCACCCAGACCTGATCTCCTATATCCGATAGAGCAGCGACTTGTCAGTTCTTTTTCGCCTTTCCCTGGTTCGCAACCGCCTCCATGGCTGCCCTGACCTTCTCGGGGTCACCGATATAGTAGCTCTTTATGGGTTTCATCTCATCGTCCAGCTCATAAATGAGCGGCATGCCCGTGGGGATGTTCACTTCAGGGATAACGTCGTCAGGGATGTTGTCAAGATATTTAACAAGGGCGCGGAGGCTGTTCCCGTGGGCCGCAATGAGAACGCTCCGGCCGGATTTTACCACCGGCACGATGCGCTCATGCCAGCAGGGGAGGAAGCGCTCCACTGTGTCCTTAAGGCACTCCGCGAGGGGGTGCTGCTCTTTTCTAAGGTTGTGGTAACGAGGGTCAGGGCCGGTATACCGGGGATCTTTCTCGTCAAGCTCCGGTGGGCGTATATCGTAGCTTCTCCTCCAGAGCTTCACCTGCGCCTCGCCGTATTTTTCAGCGGTCTGCGCCTTGTTGAGGCCCTGAAGGGCGCCGTAATGGCGCTCGTTCAGCCTCCAGTCATGATAGATGGGGATCCACATGAGGTCCATCTCGTCAAGGGCTATCCAGAGCGTGCGGATCGCCCTCTTCAGCACGGACGTAAAGGCAAGGTCAAAGACGTATCCCTGCTCCTTCAGGACGCGACCGGCCTCTTTTGCCTCCTCGACGCCCTTTTCCGAAAGGTCAACATCCGTCCAGCCCGTAAAGAGGTTTTCCTTGTTCCAGGTGCTTTCTCCGTGGCGCAACAAAACGATCTTTTTCATCTATCCTCTCCTCATTAATGGTTCTTGAGTACACTATACCATAAACAAAAAAAGGGCGGAATGCAAGGTTCCGCCCTTTCGAATACCAAGGATAGGGGTTATTTATGCTTCGTCTGCAGGTAATCGTCAATCGCCTTGGCCGCTGCCCTTCCTGCGCCCATGGCGAGGATGACCGTTGCCGCGCCGGTTACGATATCGCCGCCTGCGAAGACGCCTTCCATGCTTGTCTTTCCTGTTTCGAGGTCAGCCTCGATGTTGCCTGATTTTCTGAGCTTCAGCTCCGGGGTGCTCTGCGTGAGGATCGGGTTCGGGCCCTGGCCTATCGCAACGATGACAACGTCCACGTCCAGGACAAAGTTCGACCCCTTTATCTCAACAGGCCTTCTCCTTCCTGATGCATCGGGCTCGCCGAGCTCCATCTTTACGCACTCCATGCCCTTTACCCAGCCGTTCTCGTCGCCGATGATCCCTATCGGGTTCGTAAGAAGCCTGAAATCGATGCCTTCTTCCTCTGCGTGATGGGCCTCCTCGGCACGCGCCGGCATCTCCTCGCGGGAGCGCCGGTACACGAGGTATACCGTATCCGCGCCAAGCCTCTTTGCGACCCTGGCGCTGTCCATTGCCACATTTCCGCCGCCGATGACGGCGACCTTGCTTCCCACCCTTACCGGCGTGTCATATTCGGGGAAGAGATAGGCCTTCATGAGGTTCGACCGCGTGAGGAACTCGTTTGCAGAATAGACGCCGTTTAAGTTCTCGCCGGGGATATTGAGGAAGTATGGAAGGCCCGCGCCGGTGCCGATGAAGATGGCGTCATAGCCCTGCTTGAAGAGCTCTTCGACGGTTGTCGTCTGGCCGATGATCGTATCGACCTTTATCTTCGCGCCGAGCTTTTCCACGTAGTCCACCTCCCGCTGGACGATCGCCTTGGGCAGACGGAATTCCGGGATGCCGTAGACAAGGACGCCTCCGGCCTTGTGGAGGGCCTCGAAGACCGTCACGTCGTGGCCCTTTTTCGATAGCTCTCCTGCGACGGTGAGGCCTGCAGGGCCTGCGCCGATGATAGCGACCTTCTTGCCGGTCTTCTTCGGTTTCTGGGGTGCGCGGACGTCGCCTTTTGCGAGCTCGTAGTCAGCAGCAAACCTTTCCAGCCTCCCGATCGCGATGGGCTGTCCCTTCTTCCCCAGCACGCACTTCGATTCACACTGTGACTCCTGCGGGCAGACGCGGCCGCAGACCGCAGGCAGGCTGTTCGTCTCTTTAATGGTGTGGATGGCGCCCATGAAATCGCCTTCCTTTATCTTTTTGATGAAGGCCGGTATCTGGACGCTGACCGGGCATCCTTCCACACAGGGGGAGTTCTTGCACTGGAGACACCGCGATGCTTCACGGAGCGCATTCTCGTTGGTATATCCCAGCGCCACTTCGTTGAAGTTCTGAATCCTCAGCTTGGGGTTCTGTTCGGGCATCCTCTCGCGTACCCTCGATTTTTTCGACGCCTTCGCCTGGGCTTCTAGCTTGCACTGGTGGTCCCACATCGCCCGCCTCTCTTCACGGTCATACATCTTGCCGCGGAGGATAAGCTCCTTGAAATCCACCTGGTGTCCGTCAAATTCAGGACCGTCGACGCAAACGAACTTCGTCTCGCCGCCGATCGTTGCCCTGCAGCAGCCGCACATGCCGGTCCCGTCGACCATGATCGTGTTGAGGCTTACCACCGTCTTGATGTCGTACTGACGGGTCACATCGGAAACGGCCTTCATCATTACGATAGGCCCGATGCCGACCACGAGGGCAACGTTCTTCTTCTCTTCGATGACCTGTTTCAGCACGTCGGTGACAAAACCGTGGTGTCCGTACGTCCCATCATCGGTCGCCACGTAGAGCTTCGTGCTTGCCTTGCCCATCTCCTCTTCCAGGATGAGCATATCTTTTGTGCGGGCGCCGATGATGGAGATCACCTCGTTGCCTGCCTCGAGCAGCGCCTTCGCGATGGGGAGCACCGGCGCAACGCCGACGCCGCCGCCGACGCATACAACGGTCCCGAACTTTTCGATGTGGCTTGGCTTTCCCAGCGGGCCTACTACATCCAGGATGGCGTCGCCTTCCTCGAACTTTTCGAGCTTCCTTGTCGACGACCCGACCGACTGGAAGATAACGGTTATCTGACCTTTCTTTCTGTCGTATTCCGCCACCGTCAAAGGGATACGCTCTGCCATATCATCCCCCCTCAAGACCACAAACTGTCCTGCCTTCACCTTCTTGGCGATGTCAGGCACGTAGAGCTTGAAGAGCGTGATCGAGGGCGCCAAAACCCTCTTTTCAATAATCTGGTTGAGTTTTGTTTCTTTCTTTGCCATAACTTCTCCTTTTTTAAAATATTGTCCTCTATATTACCCTGCATCCACCTGTCTAAGCGGCAGCTTGACGGTGAATGTCGTACCTTTGTCTACTGTGCTTTCGACCTTTATCCGGCCGAAATGTGATTCCACTATCCTCTTGACAATCGAGAGCCCCAGGCCTGTGCCAGTAGTATACCTGGTCTTCGGACCCCGCACCCGGTAGAACTCATCAAAGACGCAGGGGAGACACTGTTCTTCGATCCCTATCCCGGTATCGGCAACGATTATACACAGAAAATGTCCTTCGGGCCTGGCGCCGACGATCACCTTGCCGTTCTTCACGTTATATTTCATAGCGTTGGATATGAGGTTCGTCATCAACTGATCCATCTCTGCCCGGTCAGCCTCGATGAGGGGCAGCTTTTCCGGGATATCAACCTGGAACTGTACATCCTTGCTGTCCCCCTGGTTCTTCAGCAGCTCTACGTTACTTTCAATAACCTCCTTCATATCAAGGAGTTCTTTCTTCCTCTCGACGCGCTTCGACTCCAGCCTCACAAACTGGAGGAGATCGTTTACCAGCTCGATGAGCGATTTGCTCCTTAGCCTTGCCCGTTCCAGCATCTGGCGGTTGAATTGGGGGTCTTTCCCTGCTACGCCGGTAAGATAGGCGTTCAGGTACCCCTCGATAGCGGCAAGCGGGGCCCTCAATTCATGGGCTACCATCCGGACGAACTGTGACTTCACCTCCTCAACCTCTTTCAGGGTGGTGATATCCCGGAAGGTGCTTACGACGCCCAAGTCCTGGCCCTTTTCATCCCGCACGGCAGCCACGCTTACTATCAGCGTTTTTCGCTCGGGCTCCACGATCTCGACCTCCTCGGAAAAGATCGTGTACTGGGAAGAATCTGGGTTAAAGGCCTTGTTGATAACTTCAAGCAGATTTTTCTCCGCGATAACCTCGGCAATATCCTTGCCTATCTCCACATGCCCGGCAAGGTTAAGCGTCTTGAGGGCCGCAGGGTTCCAGAGCACCAACTGGTGCTCCCGGTTGATCACGAGTATTCCGTCTGCCATTGAGTTCATGATCGTACGGAGCTTAGACTTTTCTCCTGCGATCTCGAGGAGCTTCTGGTCTCTTTCCTGGCGCAGCTGCTCTGCCTCGAGGCGCAAACGCCTCGTTTCCAGACCCCTGTTCAGGACCGCCATGAGCTGGTCCGGTGCAAAGGGCTTGGGGATGTAATCGTACGCGCCGTGCTTCATGGCATCGACCGCCGTTTCAATGGTGGCAAAGCCGGTGATGACGATCATGACGATCTCCGGGTCAAGCTGCCGTATCTGTTCCATAAGTTCAATACCGCCCATAACCGGCATCATGAGGTCAATGAGCATGAGGTCGTAAGGTTTGGCCTTTGCCATGTCAAGGCCTTCTTTACCGTTTTCAGCAACATCGACGGCAAACCCCTCGCTCATCAGGATCCTGCGGCATCCCTCGCGAATGCCCTTCTCGTCATCAACGACGAGTATATTGGCGGCCTCTCCCATTGATCATCCCTGGATCGCTATTCCGACTGTTTTGCCTTTTCCAGAAGTTCGCTGATCTTTTTCACCAGGTCTTCCGGCGCCACCGGCTTATTGAGGAAGTCATCCGTCTTCATCCAGTAGCCGTCCTGTTCCTGGGAAAACCCGAACCCTGTCTCTCCCGCCACTGACGTGAGCATAAGTATGGGGATCTTTTTGTAGACGGGGTCTGCCTTGATCGATTTCGCGAAGGTAAAGCCGGTGTCGTGCTTTTCCATCATCAGATCAAGGATGATAAGGTCCGGCTGTTCGAATCTGACCTTGTCCATCCCCTCGCGGCCTGAAAATGCCGTTACGACCTCGTACCCGCTGTTCTCAAGGACGGCTCTGTTCAGGTCAATGAAGTCAACATCGTCATCAATAATGAGGATTCTTGGTTTTTTGGCCATAGTGTTTTCTCCCTGTGTTTATAGTTTGAACCAAATCTTTATTGGTTGTTGCCTCTTCCTGTTCCCCTTCAGCAGTAACCGGCAAAGAAACTATGAAGGTACTCCCCTTTCCGAGCTCTGTCTCCACGTCAAGCGTGCCTCCATGCCGCTCAACGATACCGTAGGAGATTGCCAATCCAAGCCCCGTTCCTTTTTCTTTTGTTGTAAAAAAAGGGTTAAAGAGCTTCCTCACATTCTCCGGCGGGATACCCGGGCCGCTGTCGCGGATCTTGACCTTGATCCGGTCTTTCTCCAGCGCTGTGGTGATCGTCATATTCCCCTTGCCCTCCATAGCCTGAGCGCCGTTGAGGATGATGTTGAGGAAGACCTGCTTGAGTTGCGTCGCATCGGCGAACGTGTTCGGCAGGCCAGGGGCAAATGCCTTCTTTATCTTAATGTTATGGAAAAGCGACTGGTTCACCAGCAAACCCAATATATCGTCGAGGAGCTCATTGATGTTCGTTTCCCCAGGTTTCAGCTTCGTCTCCCTGGCGAAGCTCAGCAGTCCCTGGACGATCTCCTTCGTACGGTTTGCCTCGCTTATGATAAGCGCCAGGTCTTCCCTCCTCGGGTCGTCCGGCTCCATGCCCTTCATAAGGATATGGGCATAGATAGTGATGGTGCCAAGTGGGTTGTTGATCTCATGCGCCACCCCCGCTGCTAGCTGTCCGAGGGCAGCGAGCTTCTCTGTCCTTATGAGCTGGTACTGGGCCTGCTCCAGCTCCTGGTGGGAAACCTGCAACTCGTGGTGGGACTTTTCAAGCTGCTGATATATCCTTTTGCTCCTCTCCAGAAGGTAAGGGAGGCAGTATTCGGCCTCTGTGATACCCTGTGCGACGGCGATGGCCTTTTCACGGCATGTAGCATATCCGCAGGCCCTGCAGTCTAAGTTTCTGTTGGGCATCATCTTGTCCATCTTCTTCAGTACGGCCCGTATCTGTTCCTCTGTCGGCATGGGCAGGGTCTGCTCCATGGGATTAAATTCCCGGCTAAGATTGATATCTGCGAAACTGTCAAGTTCTGCCAGCACCGCAGAGACGTCCTGCTTTTCCATTTCCCCTTTGGCATAGCGCGCTATGATCTGGCGCCTGCCGAGCACCGACAGCTCGCGGTCGACAAAGGGGCCGTCGACGCATCCCGAGCAGTAGAGAAAATCCAAAAATTTTGCCTGAATGTAGCCATTGGCAAGCTGATTTAATGCACCGATCGTCCTCCTCCGCCCGTAGGTTACGCTCCTCTCATCGTCCAGCACGTCGAAGCTCTCTCCCATAATGCGGTTCAACCCGCCGATCACAGACACGATCCTTCCGATAAAAGGTTTCGGACCATCGAAGTCAGATTCTTCCAAGGACTTCCTGTCAATTCCCGCTTCGTCGAGCATGTTTTTGATATCCCGGAATGTGATCACGTAGTCGATTGTGCCTACCACCTCCGGGGACGATGCCTCGCCCATATGCGCGAGACAGGGGGTGAGGTAAACGATCTTCCACCCTTCGCCCTTTATCTTTCTGGCAACCCTACCGATAGCGATCATGGGGGATACGATCTTCGCGATATTCGGCACGAGCTGCGGGAGATATTTCTGAATATACAACACTATAACCGGGCAGAACGACGAGATGATCGTTTTGTTCGAAATAGTTTGGAGTAGTTCTCTGTAAGCCTGACTGACAAGCTCTGCGCCAAAGGCGCCTTCCCAGACCTCAGTGAAGCCGAGTCTCTTCAGAGCGGTGACGAGCTGCCTCGGCGTCCCCACGTCAAACACCGCCGGGAAAGCGGGGTCCAGGCAGGCGACCGTCTTTTCATTATTGAAAAAGAGCCTTTTTACCTCGTCGACGCTGCTCCTGTAGCTCATTGCCTGGTGGGGACAACCGGACAAGCAGCTTCCGCAGAGTATGCACCGCTCAGGGATGATCCTGATTTCCTCTTTTTCCAGCTTTATCGCCTTTGCAGGGCAGAGCTGGACACAGTATAAGCAGAGGCGGCATTTACGGTTGTTTACATCAATGCCGTAAACACTGTTATTCTCCTGAGATATGGGATTTTGCGCTGTATCCATAGGGAACGTACTTTACAGGTATTAAAAATCAAATAGTATAGTAAAAACCAACCCTTGTCAATGGCCGGCCGTGCCTGCGCAGCGTTTTTGTGATAATATGTACAAGCAGAACAAGATTGTCAAGATAAAAGGGCGGCCGCAACCTTACTCGACGGCGAAATCAAAATAGGTCTCAGGGTAAGGCTCGTCCTTCAGCGTGTAGTGCCACCACTCCTGGTCGTAGTTGACAAAGCCGTGTCTCTCCATGAGGGTCTTGAGCAGAAGCCTGCCCATGCGCTGCGCTTCCCCTGCCTCCCGGTTCGCCGTGTGGGATAGTTCGTGGAAGCAGTCATATCCAGTCCCCATGTCGATGCCGTTGTCCTTGAAGCGTCTTTCCGCGGGCAGGTAGCACTCGTGCAGGGCCTGTCCGGGGGTATACTGCTCCTGGGCCTGGACAGGCATGGGGACGATTGTAAGGTCAACGGTGCTGCCCCTGCTGTGGCTTGACCTTTCGGCGATATAGCCGTCCCTGAAAAGGTTCCGCTTGTCAACGGTGGGATAGAACTCCTTTTTTGTCTTTGTATCGCCTACGTCCTTTGCCCACCTGACAAAATGGCTCACCGCGCGCGCAGGCCGGTAGCAGTCGTAGACCTTGAGGGAAAAACCGTAATCCATCAGCCCTTTCTGCACCCCGGCAAGGGCGTCGGCCGCCTTTTTCGTAATGATGCACTTCGGTGCATTATATCCGTCGATCCGCTCACCTACGAAATTGTGGGCGGTATAATACCTGATGTCGAGCACGACCGACGGGATTACGTCCTGAATATCGACGAAACCGGCAGGCACCGGGCCTGCGGCGTATGACGCCAACGGGTAAAAGGCTATGGGCAACCATAACAAGGCGATAGCGATGAACAACTTTGTCGTGCAGGCGTAGCGGGCCATTGCGTCTCCTTTCCTATCTCATAAGGCATCGTACGATCTCACCGACATACATCCGGTGGTAATCTTTCAAGGGATAGAACTCCTCTATCTCCGGGACCAGAAAATTGCCCGGCCGGAGGTCCTGGAAATAGATCTTTTTGCATATCAATACCAGCCGCGCCTCGGCGAAATATATTCCGTTATCTGCAACAACCGGCGTAATCCCTGCCCCGGACACCTTGTTGACCTCCCTGCCGGATTTCGTTCCGCAGTATGTGAGGATGTCGCGGTACTGTTCATCGAAGAACGAGAGGGTAAATTGTGATGACCGCTCCATGAACTCAAAGGTATACCGGGTGGGCCGCACAACGCAGAACGCCACGTTCTTGCCCCACATGACCCCCAGTCCGCCCCACGCCCCGGTCATCGTATTGAAGGATTTCTTCGTCCCGGCGGTGATCAGCATCCAGTCCTTACCGATGAGCCTGAATGGATTGTCCGTCAACCCCTCAGGGCCGATCTCCTTAAAGATATCTTCCATGCCGCACCTCCATCCCGGATTTGTGTATTCATAATACCATAACTAATAAAAAGTTGTTTGCAAAGATAGATGATGTGCGGGTTGCCGCCAAACAGTTGTTATAGTATGATAAGGAGAGGTATTGATTGTGGCAAAGGTAATGATCCATCCCGCAACATACGGGAACGTTCACAAGGCGGTCGCCAGGTCCTTCGAACTCTTTACTCTGAGGCTCAAGGGGAAGAAGGTATTCATAAAACCGAACGTGCTTCGCGCCTCGGAGGCGGAGGAAGGCATAGTCACCAACCCCGCGGTCCTCCGTGCCGTTGTGGACGAGGTGGAATCGATGGAGCCGTCCTCCATTGTCGTTGGGGACAATTCGGGCATCTTCAGCTATGGTGCGAACGAGGAAGCCTTCAAAAAGACAGGCCTCATGGAGGCATCGAAGGGCTATTATCAGAACATCGGGAACGATTCGCAGCGGGTCGGCTTTAATCCCGATTTCATACCTTCCGTGAGCCTCTCCAGGATCGTGCTGGACGCCGATATCATCATCAGCCTGCCGAAGTTCAAGACCCACGGCCTTACCGTTATGACCGGGGCGATCAAGAACAGCTACGGCTTTCTGCCCGGGGCCCAAAAAGCGAAACTACACAAGATAGCGGGCAGCCCGGGACGCTTCCACGAAATGATCGTTGACGTATTCCGCCTTAGAGTACCGGACCTCTTCATCGTTGACGCCGTGGTCGGGATGGAGGGGAATGGACCGGCAAGCCCCGATCTCAGGGAGATAGGTCTGATCCTGGCATCAGACAACGCCGTGGCCCTCGATGCCGTTATAGCGAGGATGATGGGGTGCGACCCCGGCAGGCTCCGTTTCCTTCAAAAGGCAAAAGAGGCGGGGCTTGGAGACTACGAACACAGCAAGATCGAGATCATCGGCAGGTTCAAGCGGCTCCGCTGCTTCAAGCTCCCTCCTCTGGGCGGAGAGGCGCACTACAGCAACGAGAACGTTCAGGCGATGCTTCACGGCAGGACCCTCTTGCGGCCGCAGGCCAACCCCGATCTTTGCACCAGATGTGGTTTATGCATCAGCCAGTGCCCGGCATCCGCCTTGTCGATGGGCGACCACATTCCGCATGCAGACCCGGACAAGTGCATTGTCTGCTTTTGCTGCCAGGAGATCTGCCCCGGCAAGGCCATCAGCCTGAGATAGCGGGCAGAGAAGTCAAGCTTTATTTTTGATTTTACTGCTCATTTAAACTTGCTCCTTCAATGATAAACGGCTTGTTGCCCAAAGCACTTTTCCGGCGTTAACTCAATTTGGGCAACAAGCCGTAAAGATTTGACCCCAATGATACAGGTCTTGTTTCTGCATTAGAATATTGACACTTGTATATGATAGATATATACTTTAAGAGGTTATGATCGATAGCTTACTGCAGTGCATAGGATTTGCGTGGGATGCCCACAACTCCAATAAGATCACCGGAAAGCACGGCGTGACGACTGTCGAATGTGAACAGGTTTTATTTAATGTACCTGTTATTGTCGGCGATGATATAAAACACTCGGAGACAGAAGCCCGGTCCTACGTCCTAGGTCAGACCAACTCAGGGAGGCTGCTTTTCCTGGTCTTTACGATTCGCAAAGACAAGATAAGGGTTGTTTCCGCGAGAGACATGAATAAGAAGGAAAGGAAGGTATGTGAATCCTATGAAGAAGAAAATCCCTCAGTTTAAGAGCGAGAAAGAGGAAAGGGAGTTTTGGCAAACCCATGATTCAACGGAATACGTTGATTGGAAAAATGCAAAAAAGGTGAAGCTCGCCAATTTAAAACCATCGGTAAAGACAATATCGCTGCGTCTTCCGGAGGCTATGCTTGAAGATCTGAAATTGCTGGCCAATAAACGTGATGTGCCTTACCAGTCGTTGGTAAAGGTATTTCTTTCCGACCGTATTGAGCAGGAGCTTACAACTAAACAAAAGCATAACGAGTCGTTGCGGCGAATCGGCCATAAGTCAGCCCCCCGCTGATCTCTTTTTAACGCCACAAAGCAATACATAATCCCAGATTTTCCATTAGGATTAGCACAGTGTCGGGTTTTTCCAAGCAAACCGTCTTAAGGCACAAAGCCAGCTCATAGTTCATGGCTGATAGCTCATAGCAATAAAAACAGAAGGAATGCGAGGAACAGGCAGAACAGGCAATCCTTGCATGCTCCATATTGCGTGCCTTTTGCTGCTTTTGTTTATCTGCCATGAGCTGGTTTAATTGCGTGTTTGCGGGGAAAGCCTGGCGCCAATGCTCATCCTTATAGTACAATGAAAAACAGGGCCCCAAGCCCTGTTTTTCATTGAAACAACTGCTTGTTGCGTTTTGTTATACCCCCCGTCCCCCTCCTTTTTTATTGCTTTCCTGTTGTAAGAAATTCGTGGATCGCCCGGGCGGCCTTTCTCCCCGCACCCATGGCGAGAATAACCGTCGCCGCTCCGGTGACGATATCGCCGCCTGCCCAGACCCTGTCGCGGGTCGTCTTCCCCGTCTCCTGATTTGCGACGAGGGTGCCGTGGCGCGTCGTCTCAAGGCCGGGCGTGGTCGCGGGCACCAGCGGATTGGGGCTGTTGCCGATGGC
>DIFC01000060.1:22673-22869 GCA_002418945.1 Deltaproteobacteria bacterium UBA5758
TCAGCCAGCCGTTCTCGTCGCCGATGTACTTAACAGGCAGGGTGAGCATGTTGAAGATCACGCCCTCCTCCTCTGCGTTCTCGCTCTCTTCCAGACGTGCAGGAAGCTCTGCATGGGAGCGCCGGTAGATGATCCGCACCTCCTCGGCGCCCATCCTGAGCGCCGTCCTCGCGGAGTCCATTGCCACGTTGCCGCC
>DIFC01000060.1:22967-68389 GCA_002418945.1 Deltaproteobacteria bacterium UBA5758
CCGTTTAAGTTCTCGCCGGGGATATCCATGAACCAGGGCAGCCCGGCGCCTGTTCCGACAAAGACCGCGTCATATTCCTGGAGGAGCTCGTCGATGGATCGCGTCTTCCCCACCACGTAATCGGTGATGACCTTTACCCCCAGCTTCCTGACGTAGTCCACTTCCCTTGCTACTACAGCCTTGGGGAGCCGGAACTCGGGGATGCCGTACGTCAGCACACCACCCGCCTTGTGGAGTGCCTCGAAGATCGTCACCTCATGCCCCAGGAGGATCAGGTCGCCTGCGACGGTAACGCCTGCAGGCCCGGAACCGACGATGGCCACCTTTTTCCCCGTAGGGGCCGCCCTCGGGGGAATGTCGATAATTCCTTCCGCTGCCTCCCAGTCCGCAAGGAACCGCTCGATCCTTCCTATCGCGATCTCGCCGCCCTTGTTCCTCAGGATGCATTGCGACTCGCACTGGCTCTCCTGCGGGCAGACCCGTCCGCTCACCGCGGGGAGGCAGTTCTTTTCTTTGAGCTTCTTGATGCCTGCCGCGAAGTCCCCTTTGACGACGCAGGATATGAAGCCGGGGATATCGATCTCAACGGGACATCCCGTGACGCACCTTGGTTTCTTGCACTGCAGGCAGCGGCTCGCCTCTGCAAGGGCAAGCTCCTTCGTGTAGCCGAGCGCCACCTCGTTGAAGTTGTGGCTTCTCATTTCAGGAGACTGCTTGGGCATATCCCTCCGGTTTAAATCGATCTTGCTCGTTTTCTCAGGTGTCTTTTCTTCGTTCATTCTTGACACTTCCCCTCTTTGTGGACTACGGTTGGTTCGCTGTGCCTGAAGTACATCGTCTCTTCGTTCATGTAAGCCTTTCTCCGAGCTAAGAACTCCTTCCATTCGACCTTGTGAGCATCGAACTCCGGGCCGTCAACACAGGCAAATTTCATCTTATCTCCGACGGTGACACGGCATACGCCGCACATCCCTGTACCGTCGATCATGATCGGGTTCAGATTGACGACCGTCGGTATCCCAAGGTCTTTCGTCACCTCTGATGTGTGCGCCATGAGATAGGTGCACCCGTTGACGACAATCCTATCAGGCGGGACGGGCAGGCTGTTGATCACATCCGCGAGCCGCGTTACGTGCCCCTTCATGCCGAGGCTTCCGTCCCGCGTTATGTTGAAGATCTTATCCGAAAGGCCAACGAATTTATTCGCCCAGTATATAAGGTAGGAGCTCCGCGCCTCGAAGACCATTATGATCCTGTTCCCCGCATTCTTCATAGCCCGCACCACCGGGTAGATGCTCCCTATGCCGTAGCACCCGCCTATGGCAAGAACGGTGCCGTAATGTCCTATCTCCGTGGCATTGCCCAGCGGCCCGACGCAGGTGGCCACTGAGTCTCCTGCCTTCAGGCGTGCCAGTGCGCCCGTTGACGCGCCGACCTCCATGAAAACGATCGTAATGGTTCCCTTTTCCCTGTCCCAGTCGGCCACTGAAAGCGGTATCCGCTCTCCCTCATCGTTCGCTCGGACAATGACGAACTGCCCGGGTTGTATCTTTGACGCGATCTCCGGGGCCTCGACCTCGAGGAGGTGCATATTGGGAACAATCATAGTGCGTTCGATGATCTTATTCATGGCGCCTCCTTTCCTCAACGGCCTTCATGCCGGTCACAACCGACGCAAGCGGCACTCCACGGTAGCGGTCCTCGCGGTTTTTCATGGTTCGCTTTCCCCGTGACTGAGCAGCGCCTCCAGCCTTTCCAAATTCAAGGCCCTTCTTCATGCTGAAAAATCCCTTTATCTGTCTTTTCATGTCTCTCTGGATCGCATCGACAGAATTGTATTTGAACGCCTTTTTTTGCATTCTCTCCACTATCCTTGAAACGATCCACCAGTCTGGTTGCGATTTCATGAACGGCTCATAGGCCTTCTGTATGGGAAGGACCTTTCCTTCGGCGTTGACCGTGGTCCCGGAAGATTCCGTGAACATGCACGCCGGGAGGATCAGGTCGGGCTGCAGTCCGCCTTCCGGGGGTAATCCGTTCTGGTAGATCAGATAGTCGCAGGGAGGTGCAGCGTCGATCTGTGCCTCTCCAATGACATAGACGACCTTCCGCCTTTTATTCAGGTCAGGATAAACGGGAACGCCCTTCACTGCCGCTGCGCTGCCGCCTTTTTTCAGCGCCTCGCCCGGTTTTATCCCCGGGAACGCCCCCGTTGCAAGCATGCCAAGCAGGTTCGTATAGGGGTGCGCTACAATGACCTTCCATTTGTGGACATCCCTGAGCGCTATGACCTTGTTGAATATTGCGCCGCGTCCCGGATCAAAGACAACATCAGGCCCTATGATGACGACGTTCGCGGCGCCGTTTTCCGGCATCGCCCTGGCCAACGAATCGATCATCCCTGCCCATCGGGAAGGTTCTGTCTCGTGCGCTGTTTCAGCGAGGACGTCGAGGTTCGATTCGTAGAAGTTGAGGGCAGCAAGTTTCGCGCCGTTTTTGGCAGCAGCCTTGACCTGTATTCCGATAGGGGCAAACCCGTAGGTTGAATCGAACCCGATGGAGAGGATGCCCTGGGCGGCGCCGATCACATCAAAAGGGCTTGCGTGCATAACCAGGTCGAGAAATGGAATCAGGTCCTCCCCGAGGTCAGAGATCAAAAGCGGGAAGATATCCTCGGTTTTCATCGCCTCCCGTGCAAACCTCTGAGCAACGAACAGGTCTTCGTTGCTCATCTGGGGCGAGACCATGACGAGACAATCGCCGGGGTCAATGCCTGAAAGCCTCTCTTTCGCATCGTCGATCGCCTGGTCCCAGGATATATCCTCATAACCGACCGGCGTGAGCCGCTGCGGGCTCGTGTACCGCTTTGCGCTATGGACATATTCCGGTATGGCAAAGCGCCCCTTAACGCATATCAGCCCCTGGTCAACGGGGGAATCGTAATCGGGCAGGGCGTCGATCGTCTCTCCGTTCTTTACCTGGAGGATCAATTTACAGCCCACAGGGCAATAGACGCAGGTCGTGCCGACCTGAGTATCCGGCCTCCCGTACCATTTGCTCACCTTTGTACTCAACGCGCCGGTAGGGCAGACAGTAACGCAGGCACCGCAGAATTCGCACCCTGCTTCGAGGTGCGTCCTGTCAAAGGCAGGGCCGATGGTGGTAAGCTTGCCCCTCTGCTTGAAGCTGAGCGTCCCGTTGAGCCGTACGTCGTTGCATACGCGGACGCAGCGTCCGCAAAGGATGCAGAGGTTATAGTCGCGGTCATAAAAGGGGTCTTCCTTCTCCACAGGAAAACCACGGTAATAGACGGGGTACGATGTCTCCGTAAGCCCCACCTTCTCGGTGATGAGCTGGAGCTCGCACCGGTCGTCATTGGGACAATAGCGGCAGCCTGTCGTGACGCCGACTTTCCGTATCGTCCCCTGGTAATTTTTACATTCTGTCTGCTCCCCGCAGAAAAGGCAGCTTGCCGGGTGCTCGCTCAAAAGGAGCTTCAACACCTCCTGCCGGAGCGACCTCACCTCCGCCGTGTCGGTGCGGATGACCATGCCGTCTTCGACGGGCGTTGTACAGGACGTTGGGAATCCGCGCAGTCCGTCCACCTCGACGACGCAGAGCCTGCAAGCACCGTATGAGGGCAGGTGTTCATAGGCGCACAGCGACGGGATATAGATGCCGTTCTCGCGCGCTGCCTGAAGGATGGTAATGTTCGGACGGACTTCCAGCTTTTTGTTGTCAATGGTAATGGATAGCTTTTTCTCTTTTGTCATATTCTCTTCTCCGCTGACCGAATAACAATCGCATCTCCTGCAATTGCGTCATGCCGGCATACTTCGTAACAGGAACGGCACTTGATGCACTTTGTCACATCAAGGTTGTGCGGCTCGGACCGCGGCCCTGTAATAGCTCCCGTTGGGCATACCCTGACGCAGGACTGGCATCCCGTGCATTTCTCCTTGATGACCCGGTATTCGATAAGGTCCTTGCAGACCACGGCGCGGCACCGGTGGTCCTTGATGTGCTCAAGGTATTCGTTCCTGAAATACCGTAGCGTTGTAAGCACCGGGTTCGGCGCGGTCTGGCCCAGGCCGCACAGCGCCCCTTTCTTGATGGTGTCGCCGAGGGTCCTCAGGGCAAGGAGGTCTTCGGGGTTCCCTTCGCCGTGGGTTATCCGGTCGAGGATCTCCACCATATGCCTTGTCCCGACGCGGCAGGGAACGCATTTTCCACAGGACTCCTTCTGGGTGAAATCAAGAAAATACTTTGCCACATCGACGATGCAGGTATCATCGTCCATGATGATAAGGCCGCCGGAACCCATGATCGAGCCTGCCGCCGCAAGTGATTCGTAATCTACGGGGAGGTCGAGGAACTCCTCCGACAGGCACCCGCCAGACGGACCTCCTGTCTGGATTGCCTTGAAGTTCTTCTGTACGCCTCCGCCGATATCGAAGATGATCTCTCTAAGGGGTGTCCCGAGCTGCACCTCGATCAGGCCGGGGCGGCGGACCTTCCCGACAAGGGAGAATGTCTTTGTACCCCTGTTCCCTTCCTTCCCGAATTTATTGTACCACTCTGCCCCGTTCCGCAGTATGTTGGGCAGGGTTCCCAAAGTCTCCACGTTGTTGATGATCGTTGGGGACTTGAAAAGGCCGGCTACTGCCGGAAAGGGCGGCCGTGATTTTGGCATTCCGCGCTTCCCTTCAATGGAGCCGATGAGCGCTGTCTCTTCCCCGCAGACAAAGGCGCCGGCACCTTCTTTTATCTTGATATCGAAGCTGAAGCCGGAACCGAGGATGTTCTTCCCGAGAAGGCCGTATTCCCGCATCTGCCGGATGGCAGACTTTAAACGTTCTATCGCGAGGGGATATTCGGCCCTGATGTATATGATCCCCTTGCTTGCCCCGATAGCGTAGCCTGCGATGAGCATCCCCTCGAGGACCGCGTGGGGATCCGATTCGATGAGAGACCTGTTCATGAACGCGCCGGGGTCCCCTTCATCGGCATTGCAGATAAGGTATCTCTGCTCCCCAGGCGAATTTCTGCAGACGGTCCACTTCCTGTAAGTAGGAAATCCTGCGCCACCACGGCCGCGGAGGCCCGCCTGATGGACTACGCCAATAACATCCTCGGGCTTCATCTTCAAGGCGTTCATAAGGCCCTGGTAGCCATCGACGGCGAGGTACTGGTCGATATCTTCGGGATCGATGAGGCCGCAGTTCCGTAAGACGATGCGCACCTGCGGCTTCAGCATCGGCAGCTCATAAAAAGACTGTATCCCGTCAAAAGGTTCTCTGCCGAAGTGGCCAAGCGCGAGCTTCGCATGGGGCTTGCCTTCCAAGAGGTGGGTTTTAAGGATAAGGGCAAGCGTTTTTTCATTGACGTTCCCGTAGCTAATCCGCGGCTGCCCTGGCATTTTGATATCGATGAGCGGCTCGAGGTAGCAAGGCCCGATGCACCCTACCTGCATGACCCTTGCCTTGATATTGTGCTCTTCGAGAAATGCGTTGATGCCCGTCAAGAGGTCGAGGGCCCCTGCTGCCCTCCCGCAGGAGGCTGCCCCCACATAGATGATCGGCTCCTTGTTGCCCTGGAGCATCTCCCACTTTTTCTTTGCCGATGCAATGTGTTTGGTTAGCTTATTCATATTCTTTCAATAGCTCCGTTAATCGGTTTACTGTCATTCTGCTGTAGATATCGCGATCGATCTGGACAACAGGCGAAAGCGCACAGCATCCAAGACATGCAACGCGTTCGAGGTCGAACCGTTTATCTTCAGTTGTCTGTCCGCAACTGATGCCCAATCCCCTTTCCAGCACCTCAAGTAAGGTCGCACCCCCCCGGACATGGCAGGCCGTGCCGAGGCAGACCTTGATCCCGTGGCGGCCCGGCTCGGTAAAGCGAAACTGTGCATAGAATGACGAAACCCCGTAGATCTGGTTTTCCGAGACCTTGAGGTAACGGGAGATCTTTTTCACCGATTCGGGCGATATATAGCCAAACTCCTTTTGAACATCCTGCAGGATCGGGATCAGCTCATCTGAAGTCCGGCCGTGCTGTTTAAAGATCTTTTCAATTGCTTCAGGCATAGTAATCTCTCCCACGCCACCGTAATGTGGCAGATTTAGATTGTAGGACAAACTTCATTGAGATTGTGCTCCAAGATGATCCTTGGAAAGACAATTGTCAGGCGGTGCTGTGAGTCCTCCGACGCTTCCCAACTGTAACCCCCTTTATCATTTTTTTAATAAACGGTCAAATGTATGTCAAGAGAAATATGAAAAAAATGTATACATTCTTTGGTCTATTATCGGTATTCTCTATTGTTTTTAAATTGTTAGTCGTTTATCGAGCACCCTGTACTGGATTGCCTCCGCGACGTGCGGTTCTTTGATGTCGCTGCTTTCTTCGAGATCGGCGATGGTGCGGGCAACCTTCAAAATTTTGTGGTAAGCCCGGGGGGATAGACCAAACTTTTCTACTGCCTTTTCCAGAAGGCTCCCGGCATTGCCGCTGGGAAGGCAATATTTCTTCACCAGCCTTGCCTGCATCTGACTGTTGGCATAGATCTTTCTGTCGCGGAATCTTTCTTCCTGCAAGGTCCGCGCAGCGGCAACCCTCTTCTGTATCTTTTCGGAAGGCTCTTCTTCTCGCTCTAAGGAAAGCTCCCTTATTGTAACGGGAGGCACTTCGATGTGTATGTCCATTCTATCCAAAAGCGGCCCCGAGACTTTTGACCTGTAGCGGTGTATCTGTGACCCGCTGCACACGCAGGCCTTTCGCGTGTCCCCGAAATAGCCGCAGGGACAGGGATTCATCGCTGCAACCAGCATAAACCGCGCAGGAAATGTAATGGAGTGGGTTGCCCTTGAGATCGTTACCTGTCCGTCTTCAAGGGGCTGCCTGAGGGCGTCAAGGGCGTTCCGCCTGAACTCGGGAAATTCGTCGAGAAACAATACGCCGCCGTGGGCAAGGCTAACCTCCCCGGGCTTCGGTATAGAGCCTCCGCCTATCAGGCCGGCGTCGGAGATCGTATGGTGGGGGGCCCTGAAGGGCCTTTCAGAAAGCAAAGACCCTCGTAACAATAAAAGCCCGGCAATGCTGTGGATTTTCGTCGCCTCGATCGCCTCTTCATAATACAGCCGGGGAAGGATCGTCGGGATCCTCCTGGCAAGCATCGTCTTGCCTGAGCCTGGAGGGCCCACCATGAGGATGTTATGGCCGCCGCTTGCTGCGACCTCAAGCGCCCTTTTTGCCTGGGCCTGCCCTTTTATGTCAGAAAAATCAAGGCCGTCTCTGTGGGCGTCTGTTCCCCAATCGCCTCCATGGGAATTAAAATCCTTCAGGCCGCCTCCCTCTCTGAAAAAATGGACAATGTCAAGTATGTGGTTTGTCCCGTACACCTTGATCCCCTTTACGATAGATGCTTCGCGTCCATTCTCCATGGGGACGATTATCTTCCTGTACCCTTCTTTGTTCGCAAGCATCGTGATCGGCAAAATGCCCCTGACGGCCCTGATCCTTCCGTCGAGGGACAACTCGCCGGCAATAAGACAACCCCCTGCATCCTCTTGTTTTATGGCCCCCATGGCCGCAAGAACGGCTATAGCAATCGGCAGGTCAAAGGAAGAGCCTTCTTTCCTCACATCCGCCGGTGCAAGGTTTATCGTGATGCGGTCATTGGGGAATTCGAAGCCGCTGTTCTTTATTGCAGCCCTGACGCGCTCCTTGCTCTCCCTTACAGACGTCTCAGGCAGTCCCACGATGCTGAATGCCGGCAGCCCATTGGATATATCCACTTCCACGTCTATTTTGATGCCGTCAATGCCGTATACAGTTGCTGTAGAAACCTTCGATATCACCTGAAATCCCCCCTTTTTTGCTTCTAAGACGAAATGCCGGCCGAAAAACAACCGCTTCGCCGGCATGATGGACGAAAAGGCCTAACGCCGCCCGTCCCTTAATTATCTTTTTTGGAGCTTAGTTTCCGGGCCAACTCCCTTACCTCCTGCACCCTGTCTCTGTCGCAGACGAGGACGCTGCCTTTCACGGCGACAATGACAAGACTGGAGACCCCTATTGTGCCTATCGTCACGCCTTCGCCGTGGATCACGCAATCTCTTGTGTCAATGCTGACGACGCTGCCCTTTTTGCAATTACCATTTTCGTCGGGTGATGATACCCGCCCGAGCGAGGCCCACGTGCCGATATCATCCCAGGCAAAACGCGCGGGCACCATCATCACATTGCCGGCCTTTTGCATCAGACCGTAATCGATCGAAATACTTATGAAGCCCCCGAAGATCTTCCTGATCATCCCTTTTCTGTTCGCGTCCATGTGTCTGCCGATCTTAAGCAACCCGTTATAAAGATCCGGCATGTGATGTTTCATGGATTCCAGGATTGTTTCCGCCTGCCATATGAACATCCCCGCATTCCAGTAATAGCGGAGGTCCTTGCAGTATGCCTTTGCGCGTCTGATATCAGGCTTTTCCACGTAACGGCTGACCCTGAAGCGTTGCAAACCTCCGAGCGGGTCAATCTTTCCGGAAACGCGGATGTAGCCGTATCCTGTTTCGGGCCTTATGGGCTTTATCCCGACAGTCACCAGGCAGTCTCCTTTCTGCGCGACCTTCGCCCCGTCTTTGACCGTCTTCACAAACCCATCGATATCCGCTATGTAGTGGTCGGCAGGCAATGCTATCATAGTCGCTTTCCTATCTTTTTTAAGGAGGGTTATCGCCGCGAGGCCTATGCACGGCGCCGTATCCTTCCCTTCAGGCTCGACAATGAAATTGCCGGCGGGCAGGAAAGGCAACTGGCGCCTTGCAATCGCGAGCTGCTGCTTGCCGAGGATTACCCATATCCTTTCTGCCGGCACGATCCGCATAGCCCTTTCGACGGTTAGCCGGATAAGGCTCTTGTCGCCAATTATATTGAGAAAAGGTTTGGGAACACTGCCTGTGCTCAGGGGCCAGAACCGCTCCCCTTTGCCCCCTGCCATGATCACAACGTATGCATGCTTCATATCAAATTATGCATTATTCCATCAGCTCCAAGATCTTCGGCAATATCTGGGATGCCGTTCCGGAGAAAAAGTGATCGGTGATCGACGAGGTAAATGGCGTAGACTCAACGTTGATCTCAATAATGGTCGCCCCTTTTGATTTTGCTACGTATGGGATGTCGGCAGCAGGATAGACAACACCAGAGGTGCCGATAATGAACATGACATTGCATTTGTTTGCCTCTTCGTTGGCCCTGATCATCTCGATCATTGGGATGCCTTCGCCGAAAAAGACCACATCGGGCTTCAATGCCTTGTTGCACGTTTCGCACCGAGGAAAGGGATGAATGCCCGCAATGTCGGGGGTGAAGGGAACGCGTTTTTTGCAGCTCATGCATACGAGCCAGCGATGATTGCCGTGGTATTCTATGACATTCGTGTTGCCTGCTATATGATGGAGGCCGTCAACGTTCTGGGTGATCACCGCTTTCAAAAAACCTTTCTTCTCAAGGCTGTCAAGGGCAATATGCGCGGGGCTCGGGCTTGATCGAAAGATAACATCGGCCATTTCCCTGAGCATGACCCAAACCTTCTCAGGGTGCCCGGCAAATGCGTTGATATGCGCGTATTCCATCGGGTCGTATTTCTCCCATAGCCCCTGGCCGCCGCGAAACGCCGGTATCCCGCTGTCTACCGATATGCCCGCACCGGTAAATGCAACAACATATCCCCGCTCTTTTATTAGACCGGCTACCCTCTGATATTCATCCATGGCCTATCTCCTTATGCTCCTCTCCGAACGTCTGTTGACGCGTAAACGGGGAGGTCTTTGGGCTCACCTCGCAATGAAGCGGCTTTTCCCGTTCATTTCGCCGTCTTCCACCCCTTGGTAATATCCTTGAAAGCGGGAACAACCCCGAAGCCGTCGGCCTTTTTGACCGCCCGCTTGATCGCCTCAGCGATAACGAACTCGCCGAGCACGCCGACCTTGTTGATATCTGCCTCAAGGGTTCCCGTTGAAAGCCCGAAGACAAGGTCGCCGTCGAATGTCGTATGGACAGGGCTGATCGTCTTGATGAGCCCGCCCTGGGCCATCTGTGCGACCTTGGTGATCTCCCGCTTGTTGAATCGTGCGTTCGTTGCCACAACGCCGAGGGTTGTATTCACTATGCCGAACTGTTTTTTCACGTGCCCCTGCTTTATGCTGTTGGCCGTATTGGCAAATTGCATGCTCTTTTCTTCGGTTCTTGCACCAGCGATGATCTTTCCGGTAACGTTATCGATGATGTCACCGAAGGCATTGACAACGACGAGGGCCGCCACCTTCAGGCCATCGGGCATGACAATGCTGCTCGTCCCCAGTCCTCCCTTCATAGCCCTTCCAAGCTCAAAGAGCTTGCCCACCGTTGCCCCCGTACCCGCGCCGACGCTCCCTTCCTCAACCTCCAGCCCGGCGTTCAGGCATGCCTGATAGCCCATTTCAGGGGTCGGCCTTTTCTTTGGGCTGCCCATAAAGAGGTCAAATATCACGGCTGTTGGAACAATCGGTATCTTTGCGATGCCCACATCAAAACCGACGCCCTTTTCCTCGAGGTAGCGGACAACGCCGGTCGCAGCATCGAGACCGAAAGAGCTTCCGCCGGAGAGGAGAACGGCATGCACCTGCTCGACAATATGGCTGATGTTGAGGGCGTCCACTTGCCGCGTTCCCGACGCGCTTCCCCGCACATCTATCCCGCACACGGCGCCGTTTTCACAGAGAATAACCGTGCAGCCGGTACAGCCGTCAGGATCCGATACGTGGCCTACCCGTATTCCCTCTATATCTGTAATGGCATTTAACATGCAAAAAACCTTATCAAATGGAAAGTCCGTTGTCAATTCTTTGCGCGCCTATGAGGCGTATCGCACAAGACGCCTGCACAAGACGACGGCCCATCGTTATTTTTTCAAGGCACTCATAAGCTTTGCGGCCTTCTTCTCATTCTCCTCTTTGAGCGCATCTTTCATCTTCCTGATCTTCTGGTGTATCCCGTCGTCCTTGATGGAAAGTATTTTGCAGGCAAGGATGGCGGCATTTTTCCCCGCGTCAAGCCCGACGGTTGCCACGGGAATGCCCTTCGGCATCTGTACGATCGAGAGGAGGGCATCTATGCCGTTGAGCGCTCCGTTGCTTGTCGGGACGCCTATAACGGGAAGCGTGGTGTGCGCAGCGATAACCCCGGGCAGGTGAGCAGCCATGCCGGCAACGGCAATGATTACCTCGATACCCTTTGAACGGGCATTTTTTGCGTACCGGACCGTTTTATCGGGATTGCGATGAGCCGAAGATATGTCCACCATGAAAGGCACGCCTGCCTCTTTGAGAAACTGCAGCCCCTCTTGAATGACAGGGAGGTCGCTGTCGCTGCCCATCAATACAAGAACCTTTGCTTTTTTCATGGCCGCTCCTTTTGCATTCATCGGGTATGCACCCCTTGACGACGTAGCATTATTCATAATACATGAAACGATCTCTTTTTTCTATAACGATATGGCAATGAGCTTCTTGTTGTAATTTTTTTTTATCGGTTGTATAAAAAGATCAGCATGAAGATCTATGATTTTCTCGCGAAGGCAACGCTCTTTCAAGGGCTGCCCGAACCGCAGGTCAACAAACTGACGAGGATAGTCACGGAGCATTCCTTTGCAAGCGGACAGGTTATCTTTACCGAAGGCGACAAGGCAGACGGATTCTACATAGTCGCCTCTGGCCGCGTAAAGATCTATAAGCTCTCCCCGGAAGGCAAGGAGCAGATACTCCACGTTTTCGGACCCGGGGAACCTTTTGCAGAGGTAGCCATGTTTTCCGGGGGAACGCTCCCCGCCCATGCCGAGGCCATCAAAGAAAGCAAGGTCATCTTCATACCGAGGACAGCCTTTGTTGCTCTTATCCAACAGGATCCGTCTATAGCTATGAATATGCTAGGAACACTTTCCATCCGCCTAAAACGTTTTACCAGCCTTATCGAGGATCTGTCGCTGAAAGAAGTGCCCCAGAGGCTGGCGGCATACCTCCTCTACCTCGAAAGAGAGAGAAAGGACAGCAAACACGTTGAGCTGGCCATCTCCAAAGGGCAGCTTGCAAGCCTTCTTGGAACCATCCCTGAGACGTTGTCGCGTATCCTCAGAAAAATGAACGCCCGGGGCTTTATAGCCGCGAAAGGACGTATGATAGAGCTGCGGGACAAAAAAACGCTTGAAGCGATCGCTGCAGGAGAAAAAACCCTCTTATAGTATGCAAGACACCAGGACACCAGGGGACGTTCTTAAGAAATTAAATAACTTTTCCTTTCTTCCCCAAAACTCTTGTAAACGGTTACCCATAGCCATTAATATAAAGATAACACAATACGCTACCAATGGTCGCTTGAGAATCAACTCTGGCGATGAAAAATAGTGGAATGTTGTATTGAATGATGGTCCCCCTTTTTTTATCGTCCTAATTGTTATTTAATTTCTTAAGAACGTCCCCTAAAGTCCTCTTCTTCAGTATATCTGAATATCTCAAAGACCGACACGAAGAGTGCGAGCACAAGGGGCCCCATGATAAAGCCGATAAGGCCGAAAAGCTTTATCCCGCCGAGAATGCTGAAAAAGATAGCAAGGATCGGCATCCTCATCTTGCCGCGGATGATAAGCGGCCTCAGAACATTATCTGCAGCGCTGATGCCGAAGATGCCTACGAGGATAAGGATGAGAGCCTTCAGAAAGCTGCCCTGCAAAAAAAGATAGAGCACTGCCGGCCCCCAGATGATGAAGGTTCCCACCAGAGGGATGAAAGACGCGATGAACATGGCGGCCCCCCACACGACCGGAGACGGCACCTTCAGGGCAGCCAGGGCAATGCCTCCTATGAGCCCTTGAACGACAGCGACAGTCACGCCGCCGTATATCGTGGAGACAACGATGTCCTTTGTCTGCGTAAGGATCTTGTCTCGCTGTCTCTTCGAAAACGGCATGTAGTCCCCCAGTTTTTCAACAAACCTCGGGCCATCTTCAAGGAGAAAAAAGACGGAGAAGATCATGAATATAAAATCCAGCGCAGCCGACGCGATGTTTCCCAGTCCGCTTTTGAGAAAATTCGTGGACGCCTTGCCGACCTGGGAGATCGTTTCAATGAGAACCTCCTGGAATTGGGCCTCTGATACGCTGAACAAGGAGAGCGCCTTGTTCAGTAAGGCATTGATATAAGGATGCCGCATGATCGTCCCCAAGGGGTCGAGGGTCCCCTTTTCAATCTTGCCCACCATTGCAATGATCTCCTGCGTCAGGACAAACAAAAAATATGAAAAGGGCCCGAGGATGACAATCAAGATGATAACGAGGGTTACCAGGGATGCCAGCGGTTTCCATCGCAGGCGCTTCTGTGTGTAGTTATAAAGGGGATAAAAGACCACGGTGAGCACAATTGCCCACATGATTGCAGACAGGAAGGGCTTCAGGATGAGGTAGCTCAGGTAGCCCAGCGCCAGAACAAGAAACAGAAGGACAATGAAATAAAACTTATTATCTGTCATTGTTCGGGCGCAATGTTGTGGCGAAAATCTCCTGTCAGCTTTATCGGGCCCTTATGAAAAAAACAACTTTTCATAAACGGGGGTCGGCCGTTATGCCTTTTTCTCTCTTTCGTACGCTTCCTTGCCCGCCTCGACCGCCTTTGAGATGACGGACTTTTCCTTTTCTACGAACTCTTTTCCCTTGTCTACATAGTCGGCAAGAAGGGCCTTCTCTTTTTCCAGTATATCTTTCCCTTTCTCAATATAGGTGGTCGCCTTTCCTTTTACCTGCTCCATGTATTCTTCTGCCTTCTCTTTCGCGTCCTCGGCCAGCTCTTTGATCTTTTTCCGCGTCTCTTCCCCTGTCTTCGGCGCAACAAGCAGGGCAACACCAGCGCCTACGACGGCGCCGATAAAGAATGTAAGAAGAATGGAGCCGGCGCTGTATCCTCTATCTTGTTCTCCCATGTGTTACCTCCTTCTTTTATTAAGTGTGTTTGGCTCTGTTGATAAAACTTCTTACAAAATACTCGATCCCGGTCTTGACCCCGGCTTTCAACGCAGGGATTTCGACATTAGAGACAGTGGCCACCCTGCCAACGATGTCGCTTACCTGCTTCACGTTGTCCCCAATCTGCCTGACAGATCCGGTCAGGTTCTTGATGTCATCGGTAACGGTCCCCACATTATCGGTCACCTTGCGTACGCTTTGAAGGGTCAACTGGAGTTCTTCCATGGTCGGCTTAAGCGAATCTTCCGTCGTGGCCATAAAAGACTTCAACGATTGTATCGTCTCTCTCAGCGAAATGATCAGGTAAACAAGGTAGCCCCCGACGACAATGACCGCGACCGTTAATACCACCAAAAGAACAGTATTCATAATGCCCCCTTATAGGACCGCTGCATACTTTCGTCAGATCATATGTACCCAACCGACAGATGGCTTATTTATAATTATAACAATAATATGCGGTGATTTGCAACGTATAACTCACAATTTGTTGATTTTAAGGACAAAGTACTTTCTTGACCCTTCCCGCCAAATGCCCTTATAATTAACATATTCCAGCTACAAAGGAGGGCGCGGCATGAAGGCATTAATTCTCTTCGGCAGTCCACGAAAAAAAGGCAACACCATACAGCTTGTCAATGTTCTGTCAAGGGCATTGAAGGATAAAGGGCACAGCGTTAAGATGCTCTATCTCAACGATATGAACATAAGGCCCTGCCAGGGCTGCTACGCCTGCCTGAAGGAAGGAATATGCATTATCAACGATGACATGAAAGACATAATGAAGTTCATCGCCGAGTCCGACCTTATCGTATACGCGACGCCGATCTATTGGTTCGCCCCTTCAGGCCAGCTTAAGCTCGTCATGGACAGGTCCATAGCTTTCATGGATACAAAGTATAACTCAAGGGTAAAGGGGAAGAAAGCGATCACCCTTATGACTTGCATGAGCAACGAGAAGGATACTTACGGCCCTGCATTAGACATGTTCAAGAAAACCTTCGCGCTTCTGGGATTCAAATACGAGGGCAGCGTAGAGGCGCTCACCTGTGCGGAACCACCAAAAACGATAAAAAAGACATACAGGGATAAGGTGGAAGAGCTCGCCAGATCGTTTGCATGAACGTTAGCGGCCTTTTGTATTTCACGACAAAGAAGGTCGGCAAGGCTATCTGGGACTACCGGATGATCAGGGAGGGGGACAAGGTCATCATCGCCGTTTCCGGTGGAAAGGACAGCCTCTGTCTTCTCAAGATCATGAAGGAGAGGACGAAGTTCGTCCCGATCCGGTATGAGATACTCGCGTGCCTTGTCGACATGGGGTTCCCCTGGGTCAACAAGGATATACTGGCGGGCTACTGCGAAAAAGAGTCTATACCCTATGTCGTTGCAAGCCCCCCTGAAGGGTGGGAGGGCTTAGATGAGAATTCCGGGTGCTTCTGGTGCAGCTGGAACAGGAGAAAGGGGCTCTTCAATCTTGCCCGCGAGATCGGCGCGCAAAAGATCGCCTTTGCCCACCACCTCGATGACATCATAGAGACCATGCTTCTCAACTTGCTCTTCCAGGGCGAGATCGGCACCATGCATCCCCACCAGGAGATGTTCGAGGGGGAGCTCGCTATCATACGCCCCCTGGCCTACGTGGAAGAAAACGAGCTTGCACGCCTCGCAAAAGTCCTCGAACTTCCTGTCGTTTCGTCGGAATGCCCATACAGCAAGACCTCGAAGCGCCACCTGATAAAAGGGATCGTCGCCGAGCTCAAAAGGCACAACAAGAACGTGAAAAAGAACATCTTCAGGAGCCTGACAAGGGTCAGGGAGGATTACCTGCCGGACAAGTTCGATGGATAAACAACTCTGCCCCACCACAAGCGGGTGGAGCAGAGTTGGGGCGAGGGTATTTACTTCTTTGTGAACATTTTTTTCAACTCAGGGCCACTCTGGGGGCTCTTCTGCAATATGTCTTTCCAGGCTTCGTCATAGGCCACTTTCAGAAATTTTTGTTTCTCGGCAGCAGGAAGATCAATGACCTGCAGGCCTTCCTTGAGAAGGATAGGACGCTCCTGATTGGCAAGTTCCTCAAAGTGAGCAACGGCCCTTTTTTCAGCCTCTATTGCTGCCTCGGTCAGTAATTCCTGGAACTTTTTAGGGAGCTTTTTCCAACTGTTTAAGCTCATCACCAATGGGTTGGGCACAGTGTAAAAACCAGGCTCCACGATATACTTGATCTGTTTCTGCCATCCCCAGTCGCGAATGCCTACCGAAGGCCAGCAGAATCCGTCGACTACGTTCCTTTCCAGTGCCTGATAAACCTCGCCTGCCGGTATCACAACAGGATTGCCATTAAGGCCTTTGATGAGCTGCAGGTACATTGGGCCGCCGCGAATATTGAGGCCTTTCAGGTCTGCGCTTTGGATCGGCTTCTTAAGGTAGACGTGGAATTTCTCACCGAGGCCAAGCCTTCCTAAAAGATGGAGGCCTTTCTTTTCGTGAAGGTCGTTCATATACTTCCATATTCCGTTTGCCCGCTCTTCCGCCGGGGAAAAATCCGACAACTTATAGGCGTCAACCTCAGGGAGAATCGAGACATAATATGAGCTCGTCGTATATACCATGTCAACCATGCCGCGCTGCGCTGCCTGAGCCTGGTCGAATGTCTTAACCGCCTCTGGTCCGCCGATATAATTGATCTTCAATTCGCCGGGATACCTTTTTGCGACCATCTGGTCAACGAGCTCGATAAAAATGAGGAACGCCTTGTTCTCGCCAGACGTTTTAGGCCAACCCGTAATCGCCTTCAACGTTATGGTCTCCGCCTGCACAGGTACGCTGAACAAAACGGAAATGAAAAAGACCGCTGCAACCATTGCCAACACTGCTTTCTTCATACATTACCTCCTTTTTTGATATCGATTCCGTGCTTCTTCACAGTGCCGCCCTTCTCACCGCGCCCCCATAAGGCCGGGCACGATGGTTGCCAAAGACGGCATAGCCAGAACAAGGGCTAGGCACAGTATGTCTATAATAACATAGGGGGTCACCGCCCTCCAAATATCCGCCATACTTACTTCCGGAGGAGCTACGCCTTTCATGACAAACAGCGTGACACCGAAGGGGGGCGTTATCAGTCCTGTTTCCAGGGCGATAAGCATGAGGACGCCGAACCAGATCGGGTCAAAGCCGAAGGCGTTCACCACGGGCATAAAAATTGGAATGGTTATCATCATAATGGCGACCGTCTCCATGAACGTGCCCATCACTAGGATCACTATCAATATGCCAACAATGATCACAATAGGCGATATTGCAAGGTTGGTAACGAAGTTTGTCATACCGGAGGCTGCCCCCGTAAATGCAAGTATCTCTCCATATGTGTTTGAAACGATTATTATCATGAAAATCATCACGGTGACTTTCACCGCGCCCATTACCGACTTTCTGATGATCTGCCAACTAAGCCGCCGGTAGAGAAGGGCCAGAATAAAAGAGCCGAGCGTCCCCGTAGCCGCCGCTTCCGTAGGCGTTGCTACGCCGAGAAATATGAGTCCTATGACCATAAAGATGATAAACCCCATGGGCAGCAGGTACTTCACGGTAACCCTCAGCTTCTCCTTTAGCGGGACATGGGGGACGTCATAAGTAGGCGCTTCGTTCGGAGAGATATAGCACTTTACTATCACGTAGGCGAAATAGAGCCCTGACATGATCATGCCCGGGATAATCCCTGCCACAAGAAGCTGCCCCACGTCGATGTTGGCGAGGCTTGCAAGGACCACGGTGAGGCCATTGGGAGGGATGAGCGCATCAACGGTGCCTACGCCCATAAGCGGGCCCAGGCTCATCTTCTTGCTGTAGCCTCGCTTCAACATATCGGGAAGAAGAATGGTACCAAGGAGGGCGCAGGTAGCGATGGTCGAGCCGCTCAGCGCGCCTATTATCACCCCCATGATAATTGCGAGGATCGAGAGCCTTCCCCGGACCTTACCGAGCCACTTATCGAGCACGTTTACCGCATCAAGTCCAAGGCCGGAATGAAATATGAACTCTCCCATAAGGATAAAAAAAGGCACCGGCATAAGGGTAAATGTCGTGATAGAGGCGAACACCCCAGTCGCAACCCCTATGAGTCCAGGCATGCCGCCTAAATAAAAGTAGGCCGCAACGACGTTGACAACGAGAAAGGCAAAGGCAATGGGAAGGTTTGTCAATAACAAAAAGATCATGCCTGCAAAGAGAATCGAGATGATAAGCCACCATTCCATTGAGCTACCTCCCTGTCCTGAGCGCAGTGAATTTTGTCCAGGCTATCCGCAGAAATTGAATTGACAGGAGGAGGCTGCCTATGGGAATGATAACAAAGATGGCTGATTTGGGGACTGTTACCGCCCTCACGTCCTTGACTTCATTCACGATACAATCCCAGAGGTAGACGGTACTCAAATACATTAAAAAGATGCAAACAGCGGCGCCAACCATGCTCATGACAAAGTCAAGGCGGTTTTTGGTCTTTGTTTTGAGGTGAACGTAGATTATTTCCGTCGTAATATGTCCGCTTTCTTTCAGAAGCCAGCTTGTTGCGAGAAAAACGATCCACAGCAGGGCATATTCTGTTGTCTGTATGATCCAAATGGTAGTTTGATTAAAGAAGAAGCGCATGCCGATCGTGTAACAGACGGCTCCTACAATAAAAACGAGCAGCACCCCGGCCATTGCGGCCATTATATCTAAAAGCTTGTCAAAAAACCGCCATGCGGTATGCATCAGCCCTTACCTCCCCACAAAAACATGCTCGTTTTGTATAATATACCGTTAAATATATTGTACAATAAATTACTGAAGGTATTTTTGTCAAGGGCTTCAATAGGAACGAAACATTCCCATGACGCAGGAGGTTCTCTTATTCCCTGTCGGGGTGCGTCGTTGTGATAATCTAGCCGACAATTTTGTCTTGAAATTCAGATAGAATTGAAAGACAATGAAGAAAAATATCGCCGTCGTGACAGGAAATGGCCAGTTTAAAAGATCATGGCGAGATCTGCTTATTCAAAGGGGTGATCAGAATGAACGATATTATAGGGATTGTCTGGTTCAAGGATGAACCTGCTTACCGCCGGGCGCTCGAGATCTTTACCGATTCCAAAAATATGCCCGACACCTTTGAGGGTTGGAAAGCCCTCGTAGGAAGGCAGCTCGAAGAGATCAGGCGCGTCGGCAATATCGCCCTTCGCGCGGACTTCGATCCTGACACATTTATCAATTGGTGCGGCTCGCGCGGATTTCAGGCCGATTCCCAGGCACGGACGGCGTTCGCCGAGCATGCCGTGCTCGAATATCAGAAGACCGGGGAAGGAACTGTCATCTAATAGGCAAGGGACGTTGGTAACTTTTGTAACTTACCGTCTGAATTCTACCATCTGAATAAAAAGAATGTGTATACTTAAGCATGAAAGGTCCGGGGGTGCAGGCAGGAAGCGTGGAAAAATGGAACTGGGCGGTGATACGTGAAGGCGCCGCGGCAGCCTGGCCGATCTGCCTCGGCTATCTCCCCATAGGGCTCGCCTTCGGCGTGGTGGCCCAGAAGGCGGGGCTCGGCCTCGTTGAGATCGGCCTCATGTCCCTCGTGGTGTTCGCCGGCAGCTCGCAGTTTATCGCTGTGTCCATGCTCGGCGCCGGCGCAGGCTTTCTCCCGATCGTTATCACGACCTTTACCGTGAACCTCCGCCACCTCCTCATGAGCTCGGCCCTTGCCGTCCACCTGCGCAGTGCCGGCAAGGGATGGATCGCCCTCTTCGGCTACGGCGTAACGGACGAGAGCTTCGCCTTCAACATGAGCCTATTCAGGCAGGGAAACTGGGGCTGGCGTCATGCGCTCGTAGTCAACCATGTATCGAACTTTGCCTGGTTCGCAAGCAGCATCATAGGCGGGCTCGGGGGATCGCTGATCCCTCCCGGGTCTTTCGGCATCGATTACGCCCTCCCCGCCATGCTCATCTGCCTCCTCGTCTTTCAGCTTCGCGGCCCCGTCTATGTAATCGTTGCCCTTGTCTCCGGCATCGCAGCGGTCCTCGTCTCCCTCATCCTCCCGGGCAATGCATACGTGATCATCGCCTCCGTCGCCGCCGCCACAACAGGTTTGTTCTTGAGCAAAAAAACGGGAACGGAAAAAAGGGAGACATAAACTGTCAGCCATGGGCAATATATTCCTTCTCACCCTCTGCATGGGAGCGGCCACCTATCTCCCCCGTTTCCTCCCGCTATTTTTTTTCTCGAGGAAACAGCTCCCACCATGGCTCACCACGTGGCTCGATTTCATTCCCGTGGCGATCCTGAGCTCGCTTATTTTGCCCGCGCTTGTTACGGGAGGCAGCCCGAGACATCTCGATATCGTTACACCGGAGCTGGCCGCCGCAGTTCCCACGCTCGTTTTCGCGCTGAAGACGCGGTCCCTAGGGGGAACCGTCGTGGCCGGAATGGGGATCTACTGGCTGGTTCAGAGGATCTTCAGCTGACCGGAGTAAATTCCGCCTGCATCTACACCAGTATCCCGTGTTGTGCGGCAAATCCTTGCACTACCCCTCTGATCCTCCCGTCCAGCATGCTCATAACCTTTTCCGCTATCCCGGCGGGGATGATCTTGTAATAGGCGAACGCTATTGCGCCCGCGATGCCGGCAATGGTGTCCGAGTCCCCTCCCAGAGAAACGGCGATCCGTATGGCGCTTTCAAGGTCCGCACTCGCGAGGAAGGCAATGATCGCCTCGGGCACGGACCCCTGGCAGGTCCCGTCGAACCTGTATGCCGGCCTTATCTCTTCGACGGTCCGGTCGAGGTCGTACGAAAAGGTGCGGGAGATATATTCCTTTATCTCGTACATCCTCAACCCCTTTCGCGCGCAGAATACCGCGGCGGCAACCGCCCGTGCGCCTTTTATGGCCTCCGGGTGGTTGTGGCTCGGCTCGGCGCTCTTGCCGGCCTCTTCAAGCACCTCTTCGAGGGTATCGAATGCAAACCCTATGGGGCTTACCCGCATGGCCGCGCCGTTTCCCATGCTTGCCCCCTGATAGGCTTCGGACGAAGCGGCCCACCTGCGGAAGTTCGGGCCGTAGCTGCGGTCCGGATAGAGGTTGTACCACTCCCTGAGTTTGCTCCCGTAATCCGCCCCGGTGAGGACGGCATCGGCGATGGCGACGGTGAGCACCGTGTCATCGGTGAACCTGCACAGCGGGTCGAAGAGGGGAAAGTTTGTCTTTTTGATACTGTGCCTTTCATACACCGACCCTATAATGTCGCCTGCTATTGCCCCGAGCATTGCGGGCCCTCCTTTCCTTTCCGGGTCCTTGAGGCGCACGAGCGGATTCCAGGAGTCATAGCGGATCTCAAGCTCGCCATCGTCAAGGGTCCCCCAGACAATTGCCGAATGGCCGTCCGGGATCCTGCAGAGGCCCTTCATGGCATAGAAATCAACGGGCGCCGTTTTGCATTGCAGGCCACGCTCCGCCAGCAGGTCGATGACGCCCGTTATGTCCTCGGAATCCATTGCCGCGGTCGCACACAGCGTTCCGGTTACGTCCCATTCGCCGCCTGCTTCGTTGAAGAACGCCATGATGTCACCATTGTATCTACGGATAAGCGATTCCGTCTTTACGACCACGCAGTAGAAGGAGATCGCTATCCAGCCGTCTGCGGGCTTCATAAAAATTCGTCTGTCCTGTTCCATGCCTTTTACCTCCCTTGCGGATATTGCATCAGGAGATAAAAAATCGCCCTCATCAGGGGCGATCGCGTATGACCAACACTTGCTTCATGAGACCCTTTTCGGAACTTTCTGTTCCGCGCATCGGACGACCTTTGCCATCCAGAGCACCGCAGCGTCTCACTGCTCGGTTGCCGAACCCTTATCGGGCTACTCCTGATGCTAAGAACTATATACCACGGGGCGAGATCAGATGCAACGGCAATGACACCCTGTTGTCATACCCATGCTCGGGCGCTCGGGGGCGGACCTCCCCGGCCTTCATCAGGGAACGGCGGGCGGCCCCGTCGGGAAGGGCGGGAAAGGGCGAAATACAGGATGAAAGGCTTGGCCCTAAATGTTTGATCTTGAGCTGCGGGGTAGTTATTAAATTATTTGGAGTTGTGTTTGGAGTTGGGAGTTGTGGGGTCACCTATGAAAAAGAACGTCAAGCAAAAAGCCATACACCTCCTCCAGGCCAATCCGTAAGGGTCCCTGTAAGGACCATTTCAAGGTTTCAGTCACCTATCCGTGCTCTTTTGGCACACTATACTGTCGGATACCGGCCTCTCATTCAGATCTCAAGGGCTCTACCCATAAGGGTAACCCATGACCCCAGGGAGACGGCCGGTCTATTCCCTGATGAACGGTCTTTCTCGTGTGAGCATCGCATAGATGATCTTCAGCATCTCCCGGGCTATTGCTACCCGGGTGGCCTGCCCCCATTTATTGTACCACCTCCAAAGTTAGTTTCTCAACCAAATAGCTTTGTCCCCGGGCCACCATGGCCTCCGGCGCAGGCGGCTTATACCCCAGGGAGCTGTGAGGTCTTATTCCGTTGTATTCCCTCCTCCATTTTTCTATAAGAACCTTTGCCTCCATAAGTGTCGTGAATATCTCCCTATTGAGCAGCTCATCCCTCAGCTTGCCGTTGAAGGATTCTATATAGCCATTCTCCCAGGGGCTGCCGGGTTCTATGAAGAGGGTGCCCACACCAAGGTTATTGAGCCACTGCCGGACCGCCTTCGCGGTGAACTCGGGCCCGTTGTCGGACCTGATGTAATGGGGGACTCCCCTATGGATGAAGAGCG
This sequence comes from Deltaproteobacteria bacterium UBA5758, assembly GCA_002418945.1. Lineage (GTDB taxonomy): Bacteria > Desulfobacterota > Syntrophorhabdia > Syntrophorhabdales > Syntrophorhabdaceae > UBA5609. The sequence continues at coordinate 45,849 of DIFC01000060.1, forward strand.
TAAACAGCGCATTGAGCACATCCTGAGAACATAATCTCCTTGCGGTAACGATATGGAGGCATTCCCGCGTATATTCATCGATGATCGCAAGGATCCTGACGGCCCTCCCGTCGATCGTCCTCTCTGCCATGAAGTCGTAGCTCCATACGTGGTCCTTATGGAGAGGACGCAGGCCAAAGGTGTTTCATGACCTTAGAAGAACAGCCGTAAGAAATATGGTAAGGATCGGTATACCTGAAAAAGTAGCAATGAAAATATCAGGACATAAGACAAGGGCAATTTTTGACAGATACAATATAATCAACGAGGATGATCTCAAACAAGCGAGTGAGAAGGTAGCAGAAGATCATTCAAAGAGAAAAAAAGAAATGGAAGAGGCACATTCGGGCACAATTACGGGCACAATCGCTATTTGATGGAAAAAAGTAGGATGGAGAATATAAACAAAAACCTATTGAAAACAATAGTTTGCGAGAGAGGGGAGTTGAACCCCTACGGTGTTACCCGCTGGATCCTAAGTCCAGTGCGTCTGCCATTTCCGCCACTCTCGCCCTTCTTCATTGTAATGGTTTTCCTGCCGCCTGTCAAACCCCGGGGCCAGCCGTGGCGGCAGCAACTTCGATGGCACCCGTTTCGTGGGCGCTCCTTATTTGAGGAGATTCTTCTCCCATTCCCAGGCTGTCTTTATGATATAGCGCAGGTCGTCGTGCGCCGGTTCCCAGCCTGTCATTCGCCGCAGCTTTGTGCTGTCCGCGACAAGCGCGGGCGGGTCGCCTGCCCGTCTCGCCGTTTCTTCAACGGCGAAGTCAACGCCGGTCACCGCCTTCGCTGCCTCGACGACCTCGCGAACAGAAAAACCGTGTCCGTACCCGCAGTTCATGATATCCGACATGCCTGCTTCCACGAGGTAGCGCAGCGCCAGAAGGTGCGCCATGGCAAGGTCCTCCACATAGATGTAATCCCTGATGCAGGTCCCGTCCGGCGTCGGGTAGTCTGTCCCGTAGATAAAGAGTTTGTCGAACTCGCCTTTTGCGACCTTCAGCGAACGGGTGATGAGATGTGTTGCCTCTGCGTACGCCTGCCCTATCCTCGCATCCGAGGCAGCCCCGGCAACATTGAAATACCGCAGGGCAACATACCGGAAATCCCTTGCCGCGGCGAGGTCCTTCAGCGCCTGCTCCACCATCACCTTCGAGGCGCCGTAGGGGTTGATGGGTTTAAGCGGCGCCGTTTCGTCGATCGGCATCTTTTCGGGTATCCCGTATGTTGCCGCAGTCGAAGAATAAACGAGGCTCGTTACGCCGGCTTCAACCATAGCCTCGAGCAGGTTCAGGGTGTTGATCACGTTGTTTCTGTAATACATGAGCGGCTCACGCACCGACTCTTCCACCTGGATAGATGCGGCAAAATGAATTACCGCATCGGGCTTGAACGCTTTAAGGCTGTCGAGGACAAGGGCCTTTTCGGCAAGATCGGCCCTGAGCAGCTTTCCATACAATACCGCCCATTCGTGGCCCGTTGAGAGGTTGTCGAGGACAAGGAGGTCGTGGCCCGCCTCCCCCAGCGTCTTCACAACATGGCTGCCGATATACCCGGCCCCGCCGGTAACGAATATCTTCATCATCCATCCTTTCTTTCACAATACACATCGGCGCGTTCATAATATATACGCGCATGGCCCCTAGCAGATAAACATCTTATCATAGAATAAAGAAAACTGTTTATCAAAAAAAACGGGTTCCGGCCAGCGAATTCTTGAGCGTGAGGGGGAGGCTCCGGCAGCTTTGCTGCTGGAGGGGGGCGACGTGAGCCCAGATAATAGAAAAAAAATCTTGACAATCTGTTTGAGTATGTATAACATGTTAATATATCAGAGAAAGCGAAGTTTTTGTCGGTGGGGCAAAAACTAAAAACAGAAAATCTTTTTTGAAGCAATAAAATACCGAAGCAGAGGTGAAGGTAATGAGAAAGGAACTCACAATTTGTTTCCGCACCAGCGATGACCTCCGCACATCGCTCGAAAAGATAGCCGCTGAAGAAAGGCGTTCCCTGTCTTCAATTATCGAGACGATACTCTATGACTTTCTGAAACAGAAAAAGGCCTTGCAGAGCCTTAAAAAGGAAAGGCGGCGTTATCCACGGAAACCGGTATCATTGCCAACCTTTGTATATAAGAGCAACTCTGAGGAACAGGCACTGCAGCCGGGAACCATCGTAGACATATCCCTTGGCGGGATACGGATCCTCGTTCCCTATGATGCCAATGTCAACGAGGCAACCAACATAGGAACCCTTTTTACCCTGCCCAACGAAAAGATTCCCCTCAAGATGCATTGCACTGTCCACAGGGTAATACCTTCCGAAGAAAACATAAAGGAGGTCGGGGCTTCATTTGTAGACTCAGACTTTTCGAGCTATCAGAAGCTCCAAAACTACCTTATCCAGTAGGGGCGCCGGCGGGTCATCCGGGCAGTCTTTTTTCTCTAATGTATCGCTTCAAATAGCGAAGGTCATTTTCGGTAAATCCTTCCCACGCAAAGGGGAGGAGTGCGTTATTCTGATAAAGGGCATCTTGCGCAATAGGGTGGCGGGCGAAATCGCGGTATTTCTCAAACATCTCCGTGTGCGGTATCGGCGTATATTCTGCAACGTAGGGCCTGACTCCCAGGGCAAAGAGGTAGTCTACGGCCTCCTTTACCGTCTCCCACTTTTGGAAAGGAAGGCCTGCCAGGATATAAACGCTCACCGCATCCATATCAAATCCCGCGACTCTTAAGACAGCCAGGGCCCTTTCAAAAAACTTTGTGGTGATCTTGCCGCCCGTTGACCTCTGCGCCTCGGGGTCTATTGTCTCAAGGCCGACTCTCAATTCCCGGAAACCCGATGCACAAAAAAGCGCGGCCAGCTCTTCATCGATAAGAGCCGCGTTGACGGCGTTCGGGTTATATATATCTATATGAAAAGGGAGCTTCGCGATCCCTCTCAAAAGAGGTTTCGCATAACGGTCTTTATCGTAAAGGAAGTTATCGTCGTAGACGACGAACCGCTTCACCCCAATGCCGTACCAGTGCCTTATCTCTTCCAACACAGAAAAGTGGCTCCTTCTCACGACGACAGGGTGCATATGCGGAGTTGCGCAGTAGGTGCACCGGTATATACACCCGAAAGACGTCAGGAGCGGCACAAAGGGTATGGCTCCATAGAGGTCGTAACAGGGGTAGGGGAGGATATCCATCTCATATATCGAGGGCTTGAACATAAGCGTTGTCGACGTTATATCTTCAACAAACCTATAAAATTTTTCAATTTCGTTATGCTTCACGATAAGGTCTGCCGCGCGCAGCTGCTGTCTTGCCTCCTCGTAGCAGAGAGACGGGTAAATGCCGCCGATAACTATCTTTGACCCTGGAAAAACCTCCCTTGCGGCCTCAACGGCCTCTTTTGTGCCCGGATACCAATATGTCATTATGGATGTTATGAGGATAAGATCCGGCGCATCTAAACAAGAGAGCTCGTTCAACAATGTCTCGCGCGAAATGCCATACCTTCTATAATGCCTCCTGACACCCTTCAGCGCATCAGGCTTGGGGACCTTTTCCTTGACAAAGGGCGCTCTTCCGTCGGCTTTTCTTTTTGTTTCTACAACCCGCATACAATCAATAAGGCTCAGGGTTGCGCCGTTTTTTCGCAGAATGCTCCCTATATAAAGGAGCCCAAGGGGGCTGGACCAAAAATTGTAGGCCGCGAAATCATAGATAGAGGGGTTGATGAGAAGCGCTTTCATTGTACACCGTTAATCCCGTCTATTTGGTTCATTTGGTCTATCTGGTCTGTTTCGTCTTCCTGACCAGTAGCTTCACCGTCGCGAGCCCGAAGATGAATCCGCCAATGTGGGCAAACCACGCTATGCCTTCCATGCCGGAATAGAGAAACTGCATGAGAAACCACAGCGTCAAAAGCAAGACCGCGGGGATCTCAACGATCTTGATAAAGATGATTATGATCAGGATGGTCTTGATCCTCGCATGGGGGTAAAGGACCAGGTAAGCGCCAAGGACCCCTGACACTGCCCCGCTTGCCCCTATCATAGGGACGTTGGAGGCCGGGTCATAGAAAAACTGAAAGGCAGCCGCAACGATGCCGGAAAGAAAATAGAAAAGGATGAAACGGGTATGCCCCAGGGCGTCTTCTATATTATTCCCAAATATCCAAAGATAGAGCATATTCCCCACGAGGTGAAGGATGCCCCCGTGAAGGAACATGGAGGTGAATATGGTGAGCGTGTTGTAAGGAAGAAGGTCCCACCTCGTTGTTGCCGCAACTGCGAGTTCCCGGGGAATCAACCCGTAGTATTTATAGATAAGATCGCCGGCGGGTCCGTGAAGGGCTATCTTCTGCCACAGAAAAATTAATATATTTACAACGATGAAGCCCACTGTTATAATTGGGATAGTGCGGGTCGGGATATTATCCTTTATGGGTATCATGTTCGTAATTCATATCATGTGTTCCCAGCCAAGTCAAAATACCATGGAGTAGCGCATGCCGGAGCTGAGAAAAGATCCTATTATCGACCGATGGGTCATCATTTCCACGGAAAGAGGCAAGAGGCCCGTCTTCTTTGTTGAAGAGGCGCCACCGGTCAAGGCCCCCATGTGTCCTCTCTGCCCGGGCAATGAAACCATGACACCCCCTGAAGTATATTCGGTGAGGCAGGACGGTTTCCCCCTGAACGGGCCCAACTGGACGCTGCGGGTCGTGCCGAACAAATTTCCTGCCCTGAGGGTCGAAGGAAACCTCGACAAAGAAGGGATCGGCTTGTACGACAAAATGAACGGGGTGGGGGCGCACGAGGTCATAATCGAGACGCCCAACCATGGGGAAACGCTTTCGCGTATGGACATCGGCGGCATACAGCGTGTGCTTGTCGCTTACCGGGCAAGAATCCTTGACCTTATAAGGGATCAGCGGCTTAAGTACATCATGGTATTCAAAAACCACGGCTCGGTGGCAGGCGCATCGCTTGACCACTCTCATTCGCAGCTCATTGCCCTTCCTATCATTCCACGGAGGGTCGTGGAGGAGATCAACGGAGGGCTCAACTATTACAAATTCAAAGACAGGTGCGTCTTCTGTGACATTATTGCCCAGGAAAAAGAGGACAATGTCCGCGTTGTCTTTGAAAATGACAGGTGCATCGCGCTGTCTCCCTATGCATCCCGATTTCCCTTTGAAACCTGGATCCTGCCGAAGAAGCATGAACCCTACTTTGCCTCCTACGAAAGGACGGATGACTATTTCGCCCTTGCCGAGACTCTTTCAACGGTACTCAAGAAGTACGACAGGGTGCTCAATTCACCGCCTTATAACTATATTATTCACACTGCGCCCTTCGGAAACGGACAGGTGCCTCACTACCATTGGCACGTAGAGATCATACCGAGATTGACCAAGATGGCCGGCTTCGAGTGGGGAACAGGGTTTTACATCAACCCAACACCTCCCGAAGAGGCTACGGAATACCTGAAAGATACACAGATATAGGGGGTTACCATGAAAATATTGATTGCTTCTCCTGAGATATTCCCTTTTGTCAAGACGGGCGGTCTTGCAGATGTGACGGGGGCGCTCCCGAAGGCCCTGAAAAGCCTCGGCGTGGAGACAAGGGTCATCCTTCCGAAGCATAAAGGTATCGAAGAGCAGGGCTTTCCGATGAAATATAAAAACTACAGGATCTCCTGTCCTGTGTCCCAGGGATACATCGACGCGGAGGTCGTTGAAAGCGAATACGACGGCATTACCGCCTATCTCGTAGAAAAAGACGAATACTATTACAGGGATTACCTCTACAGCACCCCCGATGGCGATTATCTTGACAACGCCGAGCGGTTTGCCTTTTTTGCAAAGAGCATTCTCGAAGCCGTCAAGGTCACCGGTTACGTCCCGGACGTGATCCATTGCAACGACTGGGAAACCGCCCTTGCGCCCGTATTCCTCAAGGTACTTTACAAGGACGATCCCGTGCTGAGCAAGGTATCCACACTCCTTACCATTCATAACCTCGGTTACCAGGGGATATTCTGGCATTACGACATGCACCTCCTCAATATCGGCTGGGAGTACTTTACGCCTGATTTTATTGAATTTTTTGGGAACATCAACTTTCTCAAGGGAGGCATCGTTTTTTCCGATATCGTTAACACGGTAAGCAAAAAATACAGCGAGGAGATCCAGACGGAGGAGTTCGGCTCCGGCCTCGACGGCGTTTTACGAACAAGAAAGGATGACCTCTTCGGCATTATCAACGGTATCGACTATAATGACTGGAACCCCGAAAAAGACGCCTTTATCCCGGCGCGCTATACCGCCGATAAGCCGGCGAATAAAAAGATCTGTAAGGGTTCTCTCCAGGATACCTTCAGGCTGCCTGTCCGGGAAGACGTTCCCCTTATCGCCACAATTTCAAGGCTGGCCGACCAGAAAGGCTTTGACCTCATAGGGTCATCGCTGGAAGAGATGCTCGCCCTCGGCGCCCAGTATGTCGTGCTCGGCACCGGGGAACGGAAATATCACGATCTCCTCTCGCAGCTCGCAAAACAATTTCCTAAGTCGTTCTCTCTCAAGATAGCTTACGACAATAAGCTTGCTCATCTTATCGAGGCAGGAGCAGACATGTTTCTCATGCCCTCCCGGTATGAACCCTGCGGACTCAACCAGCTTTATAGCCTCAAATACGGAACGGTGCCGGTCGTAAGGGGCGTCGGAGGGCTTGAGGATACGATCATAGACTACACGGCGCAACCTGACACAGGGACAGGCTTCAAATTTCATGATTACTCAAAAGAGGCCATGCTCGACGCCGTCGAAAGGGCCCTGTCGCTGTACCGGAACAAAAAGGCCTGGACAGCCCTTATGAAGAGGTGCATGACCGAGGATTTCTCCTGGGAGAGATCCGCAAAAGAATATGTCGGCCTTTATAAAAAAGCAATCGCAAAGCATGAATCCCGTTGATCTTCTCGGGAAGATCATTGAGATCTCCCATTCGAACCTGGAACTGTCTTCGCGCATAACCTCTATCCTTAACATCATCTCCAGGGATATGGGTTCGGAGGAGGTCATAATCTATACCCGCGACAAGGACAGGAGGCTCAGCTGCAGGTACGCAAACCAGAAAAGCGTCCTTTTCAAGATACTGAACCAATATCGCTGCCACGTCGGAGAAGGAATCGTGGGAAGCGTCGCGCAGAAGCGGTCGCCGCTTTTCTATACGAAGCGGGACATCCCGCCCCGGTTCGGCTGCCTCTTCTATCCCGAGCTTGACGGGAGGATCGAGAACTATAAGCTTTTTGCGTTCCTCCCCCTTGCGGACGACAGCTACCTTTACGGGGTATTGGTATTATGCTCTTCAAGCAGAGACACCCTCCACGATGCGGACAAGATCTTCCTCTCCATCCTTTCCCGGGAGGTCGGCGGGATACTCTGCTCTTATGAGCTGATAGTCTCTTCGAAGAAAAGGATCAGCGAGCTCGCTACGCTCACAGAACTGGGAAAGATCCTCACATCCAATGCGGAGCCCCATGACCTCCTGAGAAACATATCGCTTATCATAGCAAAGTCGCTGAATGCCACGTTCGTTACTATCAAGCTGGGGTATGCCTTTCTGAAGCTCGACTCCCATCGTTTCACCTACGGGACCATCGATCCCTCCGTCCAGGACCATGTGGAAGAGCTGGAAGGGGCAGCAACCCGGCTTCTACGCGCAGTATCGATAAAAGACTGCGCACCCGACGAATATGAAGATTCTTTCAGATATTCTCTCTTTTCGGCGCCTATCGTCTCAAAGAACCGCGTCCTCGGAACGCTGACCATATGCGGCGATAGGGCAGGACAAAACTATGCCCTTGGAGAGGACGGCCCATACCTTATCAACACAATAGCCAATTACATATCGAGCGGAATGGAGAATACCCTGCTGAACACGCGCCTCAGGGATGCCATCCGTGAACTGAGCGATGCACAAAAGAGGCTGATCGAGCAGGAAAAGTTCCGGAGCCTCGGCGAGATGACCGCTAATATTGCTCACGAGATAAAGAACCCCCTTGTTATCATCGGCGGGTTCACCAAAAGGCTTGCCAGACAGATAGACATTGACCGTACCGGAAACAAATACATCCGCATCATCCTCAACGAGGTCACCAGGCTCGAGTCCATACTCAATGAGGTCCTCAACTATGTCAAAGAAACGCCCCTCCTTGCCGAAACATGCAATATCAACGACTACATCGACGAGGTCCTCTATCTTCTTACGTCAGACGTCTCCTGGGAGGAAATCCGGGTCGTGAAGGAGTATGACGCCGGACTCCCCCTTATTGCCTGTGACAGCCAGCAGCTAAAACAGGTCCTTATCAATATCTTCATAAACGCCCACGAAGCAATGCGCGGCATCGGTACCATATGGATACAGACAAAACAGGCTGCGTACGAGAACAGGCCCTTCGTTGCCATCTCTATTGCCGACACCGGAGGCGGTATCGATCCGGCGATCATCGACAACGTCTTCAACCCCTTCTTCACAACAAAAGAGCGGGGAACAGGGTTGGGCCTTGCCATCTCCAACAAGATCGTCATGAACCACAAAGGCCATATCGATGTGGAAAATGTAGCCGGGAAGGGGGTAACGTTCATCATATACCTCCCGGCAAAAAATAATACAATAAAAGAGGAGCTTTTATGAAGAATGCGCGAATATTGGTGGTGGATGACGAGGAGAACATACGGCTGCTCTTTAAGGAGGAGCTTGAGGAAGAGGGGTTCGAGGTTGACCTCGCCTCGAACGGGCTTGAGGCGCTTGACAAGCTAAAAGAGGGGCGCTTCGACCTCGTTGTGCTCGACATCAAGATGCCCGGCATGGATGGCATCCAGGCCCTGAACGAAATCAAGAACGCGAACAAGGACCAGCCTGTCATCCTTTGCTCCGCATACGGGGAGTTCAAGCAGGATTTTTCAAGCTGGGTGTCTGACGGCTATGTTGTCAAGTCGGCAGACACAAGGGAGCTGAAACAGACCATCAAAAACATCCTCGGGTTATAACGTCCTGTCTCACGCATTCCCCCCGTTGTGCCTCCGAAAAGACAGAAAGGCCTTCCCTCATAGGCCGGCAACACGTTGCGTTTTTGTGGAATATTCCTTGATATTCAAGAGAACATGACATAATATTATGAACACCGGGGGTGTAGCTCAGCGGGAGAGCATCTCGTTCGCAACGAGGGGGCCACGGGTTCAATCCCCGTCACCTCCACTTATAAAGATTACCAGTGGGCCCGGCATAACCCTTATAAAAGCTTTCCGCCCCGCACGATATGAGGCTTTTTACAAAAATACTCGTCTTCTTTATTGCCCTCATCGTTATCCTTTCGATCATCACGACCTATGCAGGCATAACCTCCATAGAGCAGATTGCCGTCAACGAACTGGAAAAAGGACTTACCTCCGATATAAACCTTTTTCACTTCGCTATCGACAGGGAACTGGACGGCATTGAGGCGCGCCTCTCGCTGCTCGCGATAAACAACAGGTTTAAAGAGGCCTTCCGGCAACGGAACAACGGGGCGATCCGGCAATTGTCCCAGGATCTCTTTAAAAAAAACAACATTGATATCGTTCACGTTGCAGAAGATAAGGGCGCCTTTACCCTAACGGTGGGCAACGGGATAAACGATCCGGATATCGTCCTTCCTTCTGCGCATGAATCACAAAAGAATATCCTGAGGGGCTTTGCGTTCGTTAAGGCCGGCGCCGTCGATCATGCTGCGCTTTTCGTCTCCGTCCCCCTCAGGGGCACACCCGGTTCTTCCGGCAGCATAACGGGGCTTGTTGTTCTCGACAGCGGAAGCGCCTTTGTCAACACCGTTTCGGACCTTCTGGCGAGAAAGCTCGATGAGCCCGTGTTCATATCGATATTTTATAAGGAGAGAAGGGTATTCAGTACGATCTTTAAGGTTGCCGGCTTCCAGACAGAGGACCTGCGGCCGGACATCACGGGCGCAGTCTACGGCAAGGACGGGAAATATATCGGCAAGACCCGAATAGGCAGTACCGGTTATTTTACCATCTATAAGCCCTATCGATACGGTAATGAGATTACCGGGTGGGCATACGGAATAGCGGTGAACGAAAACATCTTCGTGCCTTCCAAAAAGAAGCTTCTTTATACCTTCATTACCATATCGAGCCTCTCCACCCTCGCCGTCATCCTTGTTGCATTCCTTATCACCGCCGGTATAAAACCATCCCTTAACAGGCTGGTGGACGCATGTAAAGATATAGAAAAGGGCGACACGAAGTCCCGTATAGACGTTACAGGCATGTCAATTAAGGAGTTCAGGCTTATAGCGTCATCGATGAATAAGATGGCCGAATCGATTGCAGCACGGGAGAAGACAATTGGCGAGAATATAGAGTCGATGAAAAACATCAACAGCGCCCTCGAGGCGAGATCAAAAACCATAAAGTACGAAAGAAAAAGGCTGCTCACCATCCTCGAGACGATGGATGACGGCATTATGACGCTGGACAACAAGGGTGTTGTAACCTATTTTAACAGGGCCGCGGAAACGATAACCGGCATTGACAGGCATCAGACAATAGGCAGGCATTATAAAACGATCTTCGAAGGCATCCACATCGAGCCTGACCAGCAGGCCACGAGGCTTGAACTGCTGTTCAAGGGGACTCCACCGCCTTTGTATCTGCACGTCCACATATCGCCGTATATCCTTGAAAGTGAAGAAACCGGGCACGTGATCCTTTTTCAGGACATTTCTAAACAAAAGAAGATCGAGGAGTTCAAGGCCGATTTTATATCATCTATCACCCACGACATCAAGTCATATCTGGTACCGGTGACCGGCTTCCTGAACAGGATCCTGGGGGAAAAATACGGGCACGTTGAGGGGCCCCTGCGGGAAAAGATCACAGGCGTACAGGAAAATACCTCTAAGATCTACCACCTTGTTGAAAACTATCTGAACATCTCAAAGATCGAGTCCGGGAGGCTCGAACTTGTGCGTAAGGCCGTGGACATGAAAGAGGTGCTAAAAGATGTTACCCTGACATACGGTCCGAGGCTAACCCTTGAGGCAACCGACGGACTTCCGCCTGTTTTTGCCGACAGGTCTTATGTCGAAAGGGTTGTTGTAAACCTGGTTGTCAACGCAATGAAGTTCTCTGGCGAAGGCTCTCCTGTTAAGTTAAGCGCTTTGAGGGACGGGAACTTTATCGTTACGTCGGTTAGAGATAAAGGCTTCGGCATTCCTGCGGACGAGGTGCTTTATATCTTTGAGAAGTACAGGAGGGGGAGCTTTGGAAAAAAGGAAAGCGGGTCAGGGCTCGGTCTTTTCATTGTCAAGTCCGTTGTCGAAGCGCACGGGGGGAAGATCTGGGTTGAGAGCGAGCCCGGCAAGGGAAGCGTTTTCCGGTTTACGCTGCCGCTTTTCAAGCAAGGGGCGTAGGCATCGATTTTCTTTGATACAATTTGACTTTGAGAACCTTTCTGACTTATAATTACCAAGATGCGTAAATATATCATTCTCTTTCTTGCGTTCACATTCCTGTCGTGCAGCTACATGCCTTTCACAAAAAAGAAGGAAGACAAGCCCGCTACAGCCGCCAAATCTGCGCAAGCCAAGGGCGATAAGGAAAAGGTAGACATGGTGGAGACGGGCGACCAAAAGCCAGGCGACATTAAGGTCATAGACGGGGTTGAATATATCTACGCGAGAAACAGAAGGTACATGCTCACCCCTTATGAGCCTGAATACGTCTGGGTAAGAAAAGACCAGTACTCCCCCGGCCTGGGCGAAGGGCTTCTGTCAGGAGGGGCGGCGTCGAAAAAGGACCGGGACGAGATGGAAAAGAGGCTCGCCAAGCTCGAAGAAGAGTTAAAGAAGAAAGGGATCGCGCCGCAAATGGTATACCCTATGCAGATGGGGTCTGTCCCCCTTGGCATGGGGTTCATGCCGGGCCTGGCCATGGTCAACTTCAACTATCCTTCGCCAAAGATGAAAAGGAAGGTTATCGTCCTCCCGGTAACGGATATGACGAACTATAAGGAAGAGCACCTCGGGGAACTGGCGACAAAACGGCTTATTTCCCGACTTGAGAATACCGGCACCATCATCTGCATGGATCCCAACACGACAAACATACAGGGCGTTCTCACCGATTCGGCAAACCTGAAGACGCTCAATGAGGTCTTCGGGGTTGTGGCAGTCCTCAAGGCAAGCCTTTCAGACGTATACACAAGCACGTCAAAGATTGAGGGCAAGCAACAGCAGGAAACGTCCTTTGCCATGTCAAAACTGTCTGTTGATGTATACAATACAGATACGGGAACGATCTTAAAGCAGCTCTCCGGAAGAAATCCCGTTTTCCTGTCCCGTGAGGGGGGAGACATGAGCTCGGAGAAAGCAAAGATGAAATCGATCGATCTGGCAATAGAGATGATCGCGGACGATCTCCTCAAGGCGGTTCTCACCCTTGACTGGCATGCCCGAATCGCATCCATTGAGGAAGGCAAGGTTTATCTGAATGCCGGAAGGTTGTCCGGCCTCGAAAAGGGAGGCATCCTGGAGGTCTATGCGCCCGGCGAACAGATACTGGACTCCAAAACAAAGGCCCCTCTCGGCAGGAAGAAGGGGAACTTTAAAGGCGAGCTTGAGGTTGTCGAGCTGTTTGGTGTCGATGCAAGCTGGGCCAAGCCGAAAAAGGGAACGAACTTCTCCGCCACCGATCTCGTATACGTAAAACAGTAAACACCCTTACAAGACAGTGAATAGAATATAGCCGTCAGCAATCAGCACACAGCCGTCAGATGAAACAAAAAGGCTTTTGGTTGATTGCTGAAAGCTGATCGCTGTAAGCTGATGGCAATCTATTTTACGAGAGGCAGCGTCTTCCTGAACTCGTCGGTTCCTGCCTTCTGCAGTATCTCATATATGAACATCTCCGTTGATGTTATCGTCACGCCGCCTTGCTTCATGCGCTCCAGGGCCGTTTTCCTGTTAGCAGGGGTGCGCGATGAAACTGCGTCAGCCACAACGTGAACTTTGTATTTCCCCACCCCGTCCAGCGCTGTCTGCAGCACGCAGATGTGGGCCTCTGCGCCTCCCAGGACCAGCGTATTCCTGTTTATCCTTGACATCTCCTCCCTGAACTCTGCAGAGGCGAAGCAATTAAAGTATGCTTTTTGTATTGGCTTGAAGGCGGCGAGCTCCTTTTTTACCTCAGGGAGGGTTGGGCCAAGCCTTTCCTGCTCGGTGACCACAACGGGAACGCCCGCTATATCGGCAAAACGCAAAAGGCGTATGACATTCTGCACAACTCCTTCTTTCCCTGAGATAACAGGCATCAACTTCTCCTGAACATCAATGATAATGAGTGCGCAATCGTCCCGCGATATAAGATGGCTTGCAGCCTGTGTCTTGTCCGCCATGGATGCCTCCGCGATCTTTTTGGCCATATTATAAACCACTCTTCAGGATATATGTTCTCTATCTACAGTTTTTGCAGTCGACCCTCGAAGTCTTCCCTCCGTTTACTATGTTCCACGTGAAACATCTCAACGCTAATAACCGTGAAATGTGAAATGTCAAGACCGAGCAGGTGGATTTTGGCTGATATGGACTGCCTTCCGACAGCCGCTAATGAAAAAACTTTTTCGACGATATAACGAGGAGGCCCTCCCCGTAGGCATCGTCTCAGGAAAGATCAAAGGCTGAGACGAGGTACGCCTTCGATGCAGAGCCCTCCCAGAAGTATCTTTCAGCAAAGGGGTGCATCTCCCTGCCAGGACCAAACCGTCTGAAGGCCTCTTTTTTAAGAGCTACATAGTGGGCCAGGTCTTTTACCTTCAATGTCACTGACCTGAATTTCCCCTTTACGAACTCGTACTCGACGGCCTTCAGCTCAACCCCGCCGAAGCGCAGCGAATCTTTGACCATGACATATATTTTTGAATCGGGAGAACCCGGGCTGGCGCCCGCAATCTTCATGCCCTTCAGGGCCGATATGTGGGTCCCCCAGACGATTCCGCCATATCCTTCAGGCTCGTACCGGAAAGCGTGCGCGCCCAGGGAGATCAGGACAACAAGCGCTGCGCATAGTAAGGTCCTGACCGTTAGGAACACGCTATTCCTTTCTGTACGCTATCGGGGATGCTGCTTCTGCTATGAGTCGTGAACTTCATAAACTGCCGGCCAGACGCTATCTGGTTTTTTCGTTTTCTTCAACGACATATATCTCCGGTAAGTTCCTGTAAAGCTCAGCGTAGTCGATCCCATATCCCACGATGAAGCCGTCGTCGATCGTAAAACCGACATAATCGCCTTCTATCTCCACCTTTCTCCTCGCCCTCTTGTCGACAAGTGCACAGATTTTAAGCGCTTTCGGCTTCCTTGCCCTGAATAAATCCCTAACCGAGCTCAACGTTATTCCTGAATCAATAATATCTTCCACAATGACCACGTTTTTACCTTTAATATCCTCTTCCAGGTCTTTTGTAACCGATATCGATCCTTTCGAGCTCATGCCATTCCCGTACGATGCTACGCGCATGAAATCCACCCTGGAGGGATTTCTGATGCAGCGCAGCAGGTCGGATGTAAACATAAAAGAGCCCCTCAGAAGACAGACAAAGAGGATGTCTTCGCCTTCAAAATCCTTCTCTATCAGGGAGGCGAGCCGCTTGACCGCGTTGCCTATCTCTTCCTTCGAAAAAAGTTTTTTCATTATTCCCCGGCCTTTTCAGGGCTCTCTACAGGGCGTACTCCAGCAGCACTATCTCCTGCGACACCGGGAGGTTGGCTTTAGTGATCTCCACCTCGGCACTGCCTGCTTTCCTTACGGCCTTTTTGTCTTTGGTAAATTCTTCAACTCCTCCGATCGGGAGGTTGCATTTTTCCGTTTTATAGTGCATCGGAATCGTTATAAGGGCTGCCAGGTCGTTCATTGTCTGCGTTGCCTCTTTTGGATCTATGGTATAGAAGCCCCCCACAGGCACAAAAAGGACGTCGACCTTGCCGATCTGTTTTACCACATCCTTCTCAAGGACGTGGCCGAGGTCTCCCATATGTCCTACCGTCAACCCTTCAACGTCGACGATAAAGATCAGATTTTCTCCCCGCTCTTTTCCCTTTGATGTGTCGTGATATGACGGGATGGCCCTTATCTTAACCCCTTTCTCTTCGTAGGTTCCTGCCTTGTTAATATGTTTGAAGCTGCCCTGAATGTCCTTTGTATAATTGTGGTCTTCGTGGTCGTGGCTTGTAAGGACGATATCTGCTTCATCTGTAACCTTCCCGTAGGCGATGGCGCCACCGAAAATACCGGATTCATAGGGATCGATGATGATCCTTATCCCTTTTTCTGTCGTTATTTTAAATGATGCGTGTCCATACCACTTTATCTTCATACGCGTCCTCCTTTTTTTCATTGATAATACAACGTCAGGCAAGGGGGTGTCAAGGTTAACCATCCCCTGCTGCGGCCGGGGTTTTCCGCAGGCGATAAAAGCCTTGATAAAAAAACCTCAGCGCCTTAGACTGTTTGTGCCTTGGGCATAGGGCAATTCACCTGCAGGGGCAGGATATGGGCGCTAAAGAGATCGTTAAAGGTATATATATTGTAGGCGGTTCGGACATTACCGATCCCAAGGACTGCTCGGTATATCTCATCGACGCCGGCGAATTGGTCCTCATTGATACCGGCGCAGGCTCCAGCGTAGATGCCATTACCGGCAACATTGCGCATCTGGGGTTCGATCCAGAAAAGATCACGATGATCATCCTTACCCATTGCCACATAGACCATGTAGGCGGGGCCCATGTTTTCAGGGAGCGTTTCGGTTCGCGCGTTGTCATGCATGAACTTGATGCCGGAGTTGTTGAAAGGGGAGACAACAGGATGACGGCTGCATACTGGTATGGCGTCAACTTCGCCCCCCTTTCCATCGATATAAGGATATCCGGGGAGAAGCAGATCCTTAAGTTTCCCAAGGGCGATATTGTCTGCCTCCATACGCCCGGCCACACTCCCGGCTCTATCTCAATTTATACGGACACCGGTGAGGGAAGGGTCCTCTTCGGTCAGGACATCCATGGTCCTTTCTTTGCTGAGTTTGGCGCAGACATATCCCGATGGCAGAACTCCATGGAAAAGCTTCTCGCCCTCAGGGCTGACATTCTCTGCGAAGGCCACTTCGGCGTCTACAGGCCCAACGAAAAGGTGACCGAATATATCGAGCGATACCTGGAAGAATATGGGGAGTGATACGGCGGGCCGCAAGGCATACAGGAAATAAACAACCTCGGTTATGCAAGGAGAATGTATGGTTGCAAAAAAATGCATTACCGCCTATGAGGGAAAAAATCCCCGCATCCACGGGAGCGCCTTTGTCGACGTCTCCGCCCGCGTCATAGGCGATGTCGTTATTGAAGAAGGTGCAAGCGTCTGGCCTATGGCTGTCCTTCGGGCCGACAGCGCCGCCATTCTCATCGGAAAGTATTCGTCCGTTTTAGACCTCTCCCTTATTGAAGCCCCGGAAGGCCACCCCGTCCTTATCGAGGAAGAGGCCCTTGTCAGCCATGGGGCTATTGTCCACGGGGCTCGCGTCTGCTCGAATGCACTTGTAGGGATGGGGGCCATTGTTCTCGAAGGCGCTGTTGTTTCAAAGGGGTCTATTGTCGGCGCCGGCAGCCTCGTTGTTGCCGGAACATTAATACCTCCCTATTCGCTTGTTATGGGAATCCCCGGAAAGATCGTCAGGCAGACCACGCCGGAAGAGCAGGAGGGAATAGCGCGGCAGGTGGGAGACCTTTCCCGTAAGGCACAGCTCTACCGTAAATAATTCTCGCCACGCTGCAAGTACATTGAAAATGTTTCACGTGGAACATAGTCCCTGCCCTTACGTATAGGCAGCGATCACCAGTACGAAGGTTTCCTCGTCTTTCGTGTTCCTGAGGCTGTGCGGTTCACCGACAGGGATCCAGACGGCGTCCCCCTCTTTTACCTCTCTTTCTTCGTTTCCTACCTGCATTATTCCTCCCCCTTTGAAGATCAGGTATATCTCCTCAAGGGGGTCTATGTGCTCTTCGATGGTATTTCCCGGTGGGATGATAGCATAGGCAAGAAATTCAATGGCTTGAAGAAATTGGCTCGTCATGACCATTCTCGCCACGGCGCCCCGGTGCGCTATGTAGGTTGTCTGCAGTACTTCAGGGTCGTTAAAATTTCTCACTATCATGGCAATTTCCTCGCAATAAGCATGTGTCGCGCTGTAAACGCAAATACCCTAATCAGGGGGTTCAGCGCTCAAACCATCCAATGCTTTTCCTGTTTTTACAGTATGGGCAGGTATGTCTCTACTTCATACTTCGAAACGTGGGTCCTGAACCTGTCCCATTCGATCTTTTTGTTCTCAATAAGCTTCTCAAAGACGTGGTCCCCGAGGGCATCCCGCATGAGCTTGCTGGTTTCAGCAGTCTCTATGGCTTCGTAGAGGCTGCCCGGCAGCGATTCGATCTTCAATGCCTTTCTTCTTTCCTGCGACATCTCATACACGTCTTCCTCGATCGGAGCCGGCAGAGGGTATTTGTTTCTGATCCCTTCGAGTCCGGCCCGCAGCATGCAGGAAAAGGCGAGATAGGGGTTGCATGCCGGATCGGGGCTCCGGTATTCTGCTCTTGTAGCCTTTTCCTTGCCGGGCTTGTAGAGGGGAACGCGCACAAGGGTCGACCGGTTGCGCTGCGCCCAGGAGATATACACCGGCGCCTCATAGCCCGGTACAAGCCTCTTGTATGAATTTACCCACTGGCTTGTCACAAGGGTGATCTCCTTCGAGTGTCTAAGAAGGCCCGCTATATACCATTTTGCAACGTCCGAGAGGAAATGCTTGTCTTTGGCGTCGAAAAATGCATTCTTCTTGCCTTTGAAGAGCGACTGATGAACGTGCATTCCGCTTCCGTTTTCCCCGAATATCGGCTTGGGCATAAAGGTCGCGTACACCCCGTACTTTCTCGCCACCTCCTTGACCACGATCCGGTAGGTAATCGTGTTGTCAGCCATTTTCAGGGCTTCGGCATAGCGCAGGTCAATCTCGTGCTGTGACGGCGCAACTTCGTGGTGGCTGTATTCTACCGTTATCCCCATCTCTCCGAGCGTCAGTATCGTGTCACGCCTTAAGTCTGTCGCCTCGTCCAGCGTTGTAATGTCGAAATATCCTCCCAGGTCAAGGGTTTCAGGTTCTTTGTCGGATTTGAAATAGAAATACTCCAGCTCCGGGCCTACATAAAAGGTGTCGAACCCTATCTCTTCCGCGACCTTCAGGTTCCTCTTCAGTACATATCTCGGATCGCCCTTGTAGGGCGTGCCGTTAGGCTCATGTATGTCGCAGAACATCCTCGCTACTACGGCGCTATCCTTCGGCCTGTAAGGAAGTATGGCGAAGGTGGACGTGTCGGGCATCGCGATCATGTCGCTCTCATCTATCCTCGCAAACCCCTGGATCGAAGAGCCATCAAATCCCATGCCTTCATGAAGGGCGTTCTCGAGCTCATCGATAGTAATGGTAAAACTTTTCGCGAAACCAAGTATATCGGTAAACCATAACTTTATAAATTTTACCTTCTTGTCGTGAGCCAATTTGATGACCTGTGCGCTTGTCAAGCCATGGCCTCCTTATAAAAAATATTTTCGCCGGATACCTCCATTATGAACGCATCTCCCTTCAAAGTCAATGTTTTCATGGTGTACCGGCGGGCCGCCGTGCTTGCGCACTCAAGCTGGACCATGCCTTCTCTTTATCGCCTTTTTTTCTGTCTGCCGGAGGTACAGCGAATCGCAGTTATGATATATTTTATGATATATCTAAATGGCGTGTTTAAGTATGCAAGCTGGTGGAATAATACGGCCGTGGCTATAGCCGCACCTGCAGGATCTGCGCCCATCGGGTATGCCTGTAAGGCCTTATGACCGGCCATACCGAAAATATAGCTTGACAAGGTTTCCCTTGTTTAGTATTTTTTTTGATATATTTAACGATATAGCAAATGGACAAACTGATCAGTGAACGTATATCAAATCCCAATTGCATTACAGTCAATTTGACGCTTAGATTTGGTCTGCGTTGACCATCTTGATGACAGAATCCCGGTTAGGCATTTGGTCAATGGGCAAGAAGGAGGAACGAAAACCTGGAGAGTGTATGGACGGGGAGATCCTCAGATTAGCACATATGAGAAGTCTGGTCAGAAGCTGTGCTCTGAAAAAAATTGATTGGAACGGAGCAGGTTTAGATGGATAAACAGAGTATAGGCGACCGCGTGGCAGGAGCAATATTCGTTGTTATGGGCATTATATCTCTCGTTGAGAGCTGGAGGCTCTATAACATCAGGACCCGTGGTGTTGTTGGCGATGATACCTTTCCTTTCATCCTCGGCTCTGCCATGGTTGTCTTGGGGGCTGTCCTGGCCTTTTTCCCGACACGGACAAGGCAACCAGTCACCTGGCCAAATGGCAGGCAGGCTGCTCGAATGGCCGCTGGGTTCCTGATGCTTGTTCTGTTCTCGTTCCTGCTTCCCTTCGTTGGTTTTCCCGTGGCGACATTTATAGCCAGTTTGGGGCTTTTTGTTACTCTTGGTCGTTTTCGTTGGTACATGGCCATACTTATTTCTGCGGCACTCTCAGGCATTTTTCATGCGATATTCGTTGCTTGGCTGAACTTGCCCTTTCCCAAGGGGTTATTTGGCGTATAGCGTAGGTGTTTTTCTATGATTGACGGACGAGACATATGGAAGCGTTAGCAAATTTGTTAGGCGGGTTCAAATCCGCATTGAGCATTACAAACCTTTTTATGGCCTTTGCAGGTACCCTGCTCGGCACCTTGGTGGGCGTTCTCCCCGGGTTGGGCCCTACATCGACGATCGCAATGTTGATGCCTCTCACGGCAGTCCTAAGCCCTTCTTCAGCCATTATTATGATGGCCGGTATTTACTATGGCGCTCAATACGGCGGCTCCACGACATCAATCATAGCAAATATACCGGGTGAAGTCGCTTCCGTCCCCACGCTGCTCGACGGCCACCCTCTCGCCCAACAGGGCAAGGCAGGTCCGGCTTTAGGTATTGCAGCCATCGGATCTTTTGTTGCCGGAACGCTTGGCGTCGTGCTCTTAACCTTCTTTACACCCTTTTTAGCCGACCAGGCCTTGCGGTTTGGGCCGCCTGAATATTTCGGCCTCATGTTATTGGCGCTCACCGTAATGGTAAGCGTATCTGGTAGCTCTATTATAAAAGGTCTTCTGATGGGTGCATTCGGCTATTTGATCGCTCTTACAGGCATTGGGCCCGAAAGTGGCCTACCTCGTTTCCACTATGGTTTTCCTGTCCTGTACGGTGGTATCGAAATTGTCACAATCGCCATTGGTATCTTTGCCTTGGGAGAACTCTTTACGAGCTTCGAGCAAGGACGTGAGGCCGTGACCACACAAAAGATAGGCAGGGTGTTCCCTAACGCTCAAGATCTAAAGCAAACCTTTCCCGCCATGGCAAGAGGAGGTATCATCGGCTTCGTACTTGGCCTTCTGCCGGGATGTAACCCTGCCGTTACTGCCTATATCAGCTATGACGTAGAAAAAAAGGTTTCACGTCACCCGGAACGTTTCGGACATGGAGCATTGGAAGGTGTTGCAGCTCCCGAATCAGCTAACAACGCTACCAGTTCGGCAGCATTTGTACCTCTCCTGGCCCTGGGCATACCGGCATCACCCGCCCTCGCAGTGCTTATGGGTGGCTTTATGATCTACGGCTTGCAGCCCGGTCCTCTTTTGTTCAAAACCAATCCTGACTTGGTCTGGACAATTATTGGCAGCATGTATATAGGGAATGTTATGCTCTTAGTGCTCAATCTACCCCTTGTTGGGTTGTGGGCAAGGTTGACAGCGGTTCCATACAGAATCATGGCGCCGATTATAATGATGCTTTGTCTGGTTGGGGCCTATTCTCTAAGGAATAGCACTTTCGACATTGTAATGACCATCTGCTTTGGTGTGGTTGGCTATTTGATGAGAAAGTATGACTGGCCTGCAGCTCCTGTGGTTCTTGGCTCTATTTTAGGACCAATTCTTGAAAAGGCATTGGTAAACTCTTTGGCCATGTCGGCCGGAAATCCTATGATTTTTATTACCCGTCCCATTTGTCTCACGCTGATACTGGCCGCATGTGCGTTGCTGATTGTTTCTGCGCAGTATATACGGAAGTCGAAAAGGTCTGTCACAGAAGAATATTAAATTCATCGAACAAAGGGAGGAAAACATGAAAGTAAAGCATCTGGTAGTGTCTTTGTTGGGCATCGTCATGCTCGTAAGCATGGCGGGAGCCAGCCTTGCCGCCGAGGCTGCCTACCCGACACGGCCGATTGAGATTGTCTGCAGCGCAACCCCCGGCGGAGGAAACGATACCACCACGAGGGCAATGGCCGAGTTTGTATCCAGAAGATGGAACCACCCTGTCACCGTTATCAACAAGCCTGGAGGGGCAACCGTACCCGCAGTACATTATGCATTAAAAGAGTCCAAACCTGACGGGTACACGGTTCTCTCTGATTCCCACATCTGTTCCAGCTTTATGGTTGCCGCGATGAAAAATCCTCCGGTGAAGCTGGAAGACCGTATATTTCTCGGCCGCATAAACCTTCTTCCTGTCGCCTTCGCGGTAAAGACCGGTGCGCAGTGGAAGACGTTCAAGGAATTGAGCGATTGGGCCAAGGCGAACGCAAAAGAGCTTTCATGGGGAACGACAGGCGCCCATGGAACGTCAGCCTTCGCCATAGGCGAATGGCTTATTGCGCTTGGCGTAAACCCCGCGGACACAAGGATGGTCACCGGTGGCGGCTGGAACGAGGCCTCAGTTCGACTTTTGGGAGGCCACATCCTCCTCGCATCCCAGACTGTTGCCGAGTTCCTGCCCTTAGCCAGAGCCGGCAGGATACGGGTATTGGCTGTCGTGGCCCCAAAGCGCAACCCTCTTTTGCCGGACGTACCGACAGCCGCAGAGGTTGGTTACCCACAGTTAAAAGGGGTTGACTGGTGGACAGGCCTTTCTCTCCCGAAGGGCACGCCCCAACACATCGTCGATAAATGGGTAAAGGTAATCGAAGAGATGTGCAAAGACCCGGTTTTTCTCGAGAAGTCTGCCAAGTTGGACTACGGAGTTGCATATATGGGTCCCAAGGAGCTTACTAAATACGTATATGAACAGGCAGACTTTGCCAAACAGCTTGCACCAAAGCTGGCCGGGGCGAAGAAGTAGCCGGAGGCGTGGCAACAATACGCTTATCAAGACAACTCGCTGAGGAGGTCCTGGGCTTCGACGCCCGGGACATCCCTCCTCACGTTATCCATCAAACAGAGCGTCTGATACTGGATACCTTAGGATGCGCCATCGGGGGCTATGCAAGCGATGCGAACAAGTCTCTACACAGGCTGATCG
>DIFC01000043.1:0-17068 GCA_002418945.1 Deltaproteobacteria bacterium UBA5758
GGAGAGGGTCAGGGTGAGGGGGGGTGTGATACCCACCGGGCTTCTTCGTAAGCCATTTTCTGTCTAATATCAAAATACAAATATCAGGCGTTCAACACAAATGCAAAGTCACGTATTTTTTATATTTGAACACCGGAGCATTTAAATTTGTTTAAGAATTAGATATTCGTGCTTCTGGTTTGACACACGTTTTGCTTACGTTGACTTATGCAGATAATTGTGCTAAAAGCAATAGGATTTCACGGTGGGTGTAGCTCAATGGTTAGAGCATCAGGCTGTGGACCTGGGGGTTGGGGGTTCGAGCCCCCTCACCCACCCCATTCCTATTTGACTCTATCCCGCAAACATACAGAAAGCTGCCAGGATATTCCTCCAATCCCGCTGTTTATGGATCTCATCAAAAACAACAGGGACTGGTAATTTGCAGCGCTTCCCGTCGATGAGGTTCCTGAAGATAAGAGGGTTCCTCCTGTATTCCCGTGCGATCGAAGGGTCATCCCAGTTGAAATACATATCCTCCATGCCGGAACCCCGGGCTTGCTAGAAAAGTTATTGAATTTTTTAAGAACGTCCCCTTACGGTTTCGCCGATCTCGGCGGGGTTCTTAACGACGGTGATGCCCGCGGATTCAAGGGCCTTGATCTTGTCTGACGCGCTTCCTACGCCGCCGGAGACAATCGCGCCGGCATGGCCCATGCGCCTGCCGGGAGGGGCCGTGAGGCCCGCTATAAAGGCCACGACGGGCTTTTTCATGTTCATTCTGAAATATTCCGCTGCCTCCTCCTCCGCCCTGCCGCCTATCTCGCCTATAATTACCACCCCATCGGTCCCTTCATCCTTTTCGAACATCTCGAGGAGGTCGACAAAGGTAAGGCCGATGATGGGATCGCCGCCGATGCCCACGCAGGTGGATTGGCCGATGCCCATCTTGGTAAGCTGGTCCACAACCTCGTAGGTTAGCGTTCCGCTCCGCGACATTATGCCCACCCTGCCCGGCTTGTGGATATATCCCGCCATGACGCCGATCTTGCATTTCCCCGGCGAGATGATGCCCGGCGTGTTGGGGCCTATGAGCTTCACATCCTTCCCTTTCATGTATTGCTTCACGGCGACCATGTCGAGGGTCGGGATGCCTTCGGTAAGACAGACAACGAGGCTGACGCCCGCGTCGACGGCCTCCATGATCGCATCTCCGGCAAAGGCAGGAGGAACGAATATCGCCGATACGCTGGCCCCCGTGGACACAACAGCGACCCGAACGGTGTTGAAGACAGGAACGCCGTTGAAGATCTGGCCGCCTTTTCCCGGCGTCACGCCTCCTACAACCCTCGTCCCATACTGGATCATCTGCTTTGCATGGAACGCCCCTTCGTTGCCCGTTATGCCTTGAACAATTACCTTTGTGTTCTCGTCAACGATAATGCTCATAATTTAGCCCAAGGTTTTCGCCTTTCACATCACGCCTTTCACGTTCTGTAACTGCTCCAGCGTTGCCGCCACTTTCTCCGCTGCATCCTTCAGCCCTGTTGCTACGGTGAAGGAAAGCCCCGACCCGGCGAGGATCTTCCTCCCCTCCTCCACGTTTGTGCCCTCAAGCCGGATAACGATGGGGAGATCGATTATCAGCTCATCAACCGCCTTCACGACTCCCTCCGCGAGCGTATCGCAGCGAAGGATCCCGCCGAATATATTGATAAAGACCATCTTCACGTCTTTGTCGTAAAGAAGTATCTTCAGCCCCTGCTTCACCATCTCCGATGTCGCACCCCCTCCCACGTCGAGGAAGTTTGCCGGCTCGGCGCCTACGAGCTTGATGAGGTCCATCGTGGCCATGGCAAGCCCTGCGCCGTTTACCATACAGCCCACATTCCCTTTCAGCTTTATATAGTTGAGGTTGTACTTCGACGCCTCCACCTCGAGGTGATTCTCCTGGTTGATATCTCTGAGAGATTCCATATCCTGATGCCGGTAGAACGCATTATCGTCAAGATTGATCTTTGCATCGAGTGCGACAAGCTCTCCGGATTTCGTGACCACGAGGGGGTTGATCTCTGCCAGCGAACAATCCTTTTCGACAAATAGACGAAAAAGGTTCAGGATCACCGATATCATCCTCCGCGACAACGATTGGTCAAGCCCGAGGCCGTAGAATATCCTTCCCGCCTGGAAAGGACGGAGGCCGACTGCAGGGTCAACCTCTTCCCGCAAAACCTTTTCCGGGTCAGCGGCGGCAATCTTCTCGATCTCCATGCCTCCTTCTGCGCTGGCTATGACGACGGGACACGCCCTCTGCCTGTCGATGACTATCCCGAGGTAGATCTCTTTCTCAACCGGCAGCGTTTCCTCTACCAGCAAGGCCTGAACCGGTTTTCCTTCTTCCCCGGTCTGCGGCGTCACGAGGGTCATACCGAGAAGCCCCGCGGCGGTATTCTTCACGTCTCCCAGGCGATTGATTATCCTGATCCCGCCGGCTTTGCCCCGGCCGCCCGCATGGACCTGCGCCTTCAGGACAAAAGGGGCCTTGCCTATCTCTTCTGCGATCCGGAATGCTTCTTCGGTTGTTTTTGCTACTGCACCCTGCGGTACGGGGATATTATATGTCCTGAAAAGCCCTTTCGCCTGATACTCATGTATCTTCATCTTCGAACCCGGCAGGAGTGTTTGGAAAGGAGATCTTCTTCACCTTCTGGGCCGCCGTCATGCCTGCCTTCAATGCATCGCGGTTTAACTTTTCTGTTCCTTTCGGCACCCGCGCCAGCACAGCCGCCTCAATGGCCCTTGAAGACACGATAGGGGCAAGCTTCGAGATTGCGCCGAGGGCAATGATGTTTGCCACCATCTCTCTCTTCAGCTTTTCCCTCGCGATCCGGGTAAAGGGGATCTGGTAGGCCCTCGGTGTGGGGAGCTGCTTTATGAAGGTGGAGTCGACGATGAGGATGCCATCGGGCTTGAGGTCCATATAGTAATCATCGCAGGACTTCTGGTTCATCGCCAGAAGAAGGTCAAGCTTGAGGGCCTTGGGATAATCGATCTCTGCATCGCTTACGACAACCTCTGCCTTGCTTGAGCCACCCCGCGCTTCGGGGCCGTAGCTCTGGGTCTGGGCAACGTACTTTCCGTCATAGATGCCTATGGCCTCCGCCAGGATGATCCCCATGAGGATCAGTCCCTGTCCGCCCGAGCCGCTTAAACGAATATCATACCGGTAGCTCATATTATCTCTTCTCCGTTCCCTTCGCCCACTTTCTGACCTTTTCGTACTCATCCTGGTAAGCAGGCAATTCCCTGTCGACAAGAACCCCTATCTTGAACTTGTCCTTCAATTCCTCTGCCTTCATCTGCGCTGCTTTTTCAACTGTCACCGAGTGGTCTCTCTGCCACTGCATCATCTCAACCGCGGTTCCCATCCGGTTGAGCCTTCCGAACTGTGTGTGACAATGAGATATAATTTCCACCACGGAAAAACCGACCTTCGCGAATGCCTTTTCCATAAGGCTGTCCAGTAGCTTTGCGTGGTAGACCGTTCCTCTGCCCACGAACACGGCGCCTGCGGTAACGGCCAGCTCTGAGATGTTGAAGGCGTGCTCTACATTGGAGTAAATCGTTGTCGTAGATTTCATTCCATAAGGCGTTGTCGGCGAGTATTGACCGCCGGTCATGCCGTACACGTTGTTGTTCACGATGATTGCCGTAAGGTCGATGTTCCTCCTCGCCGCATGGATGAAGTGATTCCCGCCGATCGCGACGGCATCGCCGTCTCCCATGATGACGATCACCTTCAATCTCGGTTTGGCGAGCTTTATCCCTGTAGCGAACGTAAGGGCCCGCCCGTGCGTCGTATGGAGGGTATTAAAATCGACATAGACGGGCAACCTGCCTGTGCACCCTATGCCGGATACAAGCACAATGTCGTCTTTGCTGTAGCCGGTTTTGTCGATCGCCCTGATGAGGGCTCCGAGCATGATCCCAATCCCGCAGCCCGGGCACCAGACATGGGGAAATTTCTTGTCGTGCCTCAGATATTCATGGATAAGCCGGGTGATCTCAGCCATCAGTACACCTCCTTGATCCTGCTCAGTATCTCCTGAGGCGTGATGATCTTTCCGTCTACCTTGTTGATCGTAAAGACCTTGGCATCTCCTTTATTGACCCTTTTTACTTCCCTTGATATCTGCCCCATGTTCATCTCCGGCACAATAACGACCTTCGAGGTCCGAAGCACCTTTTCTACCGATGCCCTCATAAAGGGCCATATGGTGTTCATCTTCAGCACGCCCACCTTCAGCCCCCGCTCACGGCCGTCTGCAGCGGCTCGCCGGGCCGAGCGTGCAACACAACCATAAGCGATGATCGTGATATCGGCATCGTCAGTCTGATAGAATTCTCCGATCTGGATATCGGCAAAATTCTGGCTCACCTTTCTGAAGAGCCTTCTGATAAAGGGGTCTATCTCATCAGGTCTCGAAGTCGGAAATCCCCTGATGTCATGCGTCAGTCCCGTAACGTGGTACCGGTACCCGTCGCCAAAATTGGCCATGGCAGGAACTCCTTTCGGCGTATCCTCGAAAGGAATATACCACTCCGGGGGCACCGTCGGCTTCACCCTGTTGAAGATCTCCACATCTTCGTCCTCGTAGATCGTTATCTTCTCACGCATGTGGGCAACCACCTCGTCAACGAGAAGGAGTACGGGGACGCGAAATTTTTCTGAATAATTGAAGGCCTTGATGGTAAGGTCATAACATTCCCTGATCGTGGATGGGCAAAGCGCTATAATAGGGTGGTCACCATGCGTCCCCCATCGCGCCTGCATGACATCGCTCTGGGACGGCATCGTGGGAAGGCCGGTGCTTGGCCCTCCGCGCATTGCGTTCACGATCACGCAGGGCACCTCAGCAATAACGGCAAAGCCGATGTTCTCCTGCATGAGCGAAAATCCCGGACCGCTTGTGGCGGTCATCGCCTTGGCTCCTGCCAGCGATGCCCCGATAACAGCGCCGATGCTCGCGATCTCATCTTCCATCTGGATGAACGTGCCGTCCAGTTGGGGCAGCCTGACCGACAGTATCTCCGAAATCTCTGTCGCCGGCGTAATCGGATAGCCTGCAAAAAAATTACAGCCCGCCTTTAACGCTCCCTCTACGACCGCTTCATTGCCCTGGAGCAGCAGTTCCCTTTTCTGGACCTTCTTTTTCAAATTGATCCCTCACTTTTTTCCCGTTCTTCTTTCCTTCAACGGTAATGGCAAAATCAGGACACCTGATCTCGCACCAGCCGCAGTTGATGCACTTCTCAGGATATTTCACATATGGGTAGCCGCCTTCATCGCGTGCAAGCGTCTCCGTTGGACAAAACGCCACACATATGCCGCATGCCTTGCACCATGCCTTGTAGATATCTATATGGGGAATCTCTTTCTTTTTTTGCGCTTCTGCCATGTTCAACCTCCCCGATGTTTAAAAACTAAAATGATTCATAGGCATTGTCAAGATATTTCAGGAGCCGGTTCGTGGCGAAATAACCCGTATATAGTATATAGTATTTCGTATATAATAACGAGACCGCCCCGTTGCTTTTGCTCCTTGCGATGACGATAAAAAGATTTACATAAGCTGTGGGCGGCCCCTCCCTTGTTCCTCGTTCATTGGTTTAAATCCGGTTGGCGTTTCGATATACTATATACGATCAGTTACGGGTTATTTCCTTGAATCTATGATCACCGTCACCGGCCCTTCATTGACAAGGCAAACATCCATGGAGGCCTGGAATGTGCCGGTCTCAACCTTCGCTACCTTTTCCCGTGCCTTTTCTACAAAGGCATCGAACAGCCCGCGCGCCGCCTCTGCCCCCATTGCGCCCGAGAAAGAAGGGCGCCTTCCCCTGGAGGTATCGCCGTAAAGGGTGAACTGGGAGACGACGAGCAATTCCCCCTTGATGTCGAGGATAGACTCGTCGAACTTTCCGTCCTCTTTTTCGAATATCCTGAGATTGACGGTCTTGTCGACCATCCACTTGATGTCCTTCTCGGCATCGCCCTGGCCAATGCCGAGAAGGACAAGGAGGCCGCGTCCGATCTGCCCCACTGTCTTCCCATCGACCTCAACGGATGCGCTCTTGACGCGCTGTATAACTGCCTTCATTGTATTACAATATCAACTGTTCAATACACTAATAAAGACCATCGGAGTCGGGCTTGTTGCTCGAAGCTACCCTTGCAATTAAACCGTCCCTGTAGCAAACCGTCGTGAGGGGAGGAAGATCGGTTATAGTCATTCCCCTCACCCCGACCCTCTCCCGCCAGGGGAGAGGGGATATTGTTGCTATGACCCTTTTCCGCCGGGAGAGGAGATAGTGTTGCTACAACCATCGCGAGGGGAGAGGGAACGTTGTTGCTATGACCCTTTTCCGCCGGGAGAGGAGATAATATGATACTGCTGTGCTGCCTGTGCCCTGACCTTTATCCTTATCCCATCCCCATTGCTGCTAACTTGCAGTTAATGTTACTTCTCCTGCTCCTTTTCCTTCCTGGCAGCCTCGATGATCTTTGGCGCGATGTGTGCCGGCACCTCCTCATAATGGGAGAACTCCATAGTGAATGTCCCTCTGCCGCCGGTCATAGACCGTAGATCGGGAGCGTATTTCAAAATCTCTGCCATGGGCACCACCGCCTTCACGACCTGGGTGCTCCCTTTCGTCTCCACGCCCATGATCTTCCCTCTCCGGGAATTCATGTCGCCCATCACGTCCCCCATGTTGTCGTCCGGCACGATGATCTCCATCTTCATGATCGGCTCAAGGAGGGTTGGCTGTGACTGTTCCATACCTTTTTTAAACCCCATCGATGCGGCTATCTTGAATGCCATCTCTGAAGAGTCAACGTCGTGGTACGACCCGTCATAGAGCGTTACCCTGAAGTCCGTCACCGGAAACCCCGCAAGCATTCCCTGCGTCATGGCCTCGACTATGCCCTTCTCAACTGCCGGTATATACTGCCTCGGGATCGCACCGCCGACTATCTTGTCAACAAACTCAAACCCTGTGCCTCTCGGCAGAGGGCCCAGTTCAAGCCATGTATCCCCGTATTGGCCTTTACCGCCTGACTGCTTCTTGTATTTCCCCTGTACCTTGGTGGTCCCTTTGATCGTCTCTTTGTATGGCACCTTGGGTTCTTTCAGATCCACTTCCACGCCGAACTTCCTCTTCATCCTCTCTACCACCACTTCAATGTGGACCTGCCCCATGCCGGACAGGATAAATTCTTTCGTCTGGTCGTCCCGCGAATACCGTATCGTCTGGTCCTCCTCGATGAGCCGCGCCAGGGAGGTATTCAGCTTGTCCTCATCACCCTTTGCCTTCGGATGAAGCGAAAAGGAAATGAGCGGATTGGGCAGCGCCACAGGCGCGTACTGTATGGGCGCCTTCTCATCGCAGATCGTATCGCCGGTACCCACCTCTTTCAATTTTGCCACAACAGCGATGTCGCCTGCGGACGCAAGACCTGCCGGCTTCTGCTTCTTCCCCACAAGGGAGAATATCTGACCGATGCGCTCCTTCTCGTCTTTTGTAACATCCAGGACCGTCATATCAGGATGGATCTCACCGGAGTAAACCTTGAAAAGCGTCAGTTTCCCGGCAAAGGGGTCTGTGATGGTTTTGAACACAATGGCGCTGAAGGGTTTATCGGGAGCGATCTCGCGTTTTATTGCATTGCCCGTCTTCGGATCGATCCCTTCCACTTCCTTTTTGAATGTCGGCGGCGGGAAGTACTTGACGAGGCTGTCGAGGAGCACCTGGATGCCCATGTTCTTCGCCGCAGACCCGCACATGATCGGAACGATCTTTCCTGCCCATATGGCAGACTTCAGGCAGCGCTCGATCTCTTCGTCCTTTATCTCTTCCCCGTTCAGATACCGCTCCATTACTTCGTCTTCCATCTCAATAGCGATCTCAACGAGCTTTTCCCTGTGCTTTTTTGCCTCGCTTTCATACTCCTTGGGTATTGCCGTTGTTTCAAAATTACCGGACATGTCATCTTTGTATGTATAGGCCTTCATGGTAAGGAGATCGACAACACCGTTGAAATTCTCTTCCTTTCCTATGGGCAACTGAACGATGAGACAGTTCCTGTCCGTAAAATTCTTCCTGACATCCTCGACGGTCCTTTCAAAATCCGCCCTCTCCCTGTCGACCTTATTAACGAAGATCGCCACGGGTATGGAAAATTCATTTGCATACTGCCATACCTTCTCCGTCTGGACCTTCACGGTAGAAACAGCGCTTACCACAATAATTGCCCCATCAACGACGCGCATACAGAGCTTTGCGTCAGATATGAAGTTGTCATCACCAGGGGTATCGAGCATGTTTATCTTGTGCTTGGCCCAATCGAAACAGGCAAGCGATGATGATATCGTGATCTTCCGCTCCACCTCCTCAGGTTCGTAATCCATGAGGGATGTGCCGTCGTCAACCCTTCCAAGTCTGTTGTTCTCTCCCGCAAGAAAAAGCATGGCCTCGACGATCGACGTCTTTCCTTCACCCCCGTGAGAAAAAATACCTATGTTCCTTATTGCATCAGGCTCATACTTTTTCATGTGAACTCCTTTCGACGATCCTATGGAATTGATTGAATCCAGTGAATTTAACATGGATTTTTTTTAAAAATCAAGAGCTAAAACAACCAGCCGTCAGCGATCAGCCATCAGCGATAAGCTACGGACCCGGTCTGTTTGGTTCATTTGGTCTATTTTGTCTATCCGGTCTGTTTTGTCTTAACGTTGAACAGATGTTTTCTTGTGCCTTACGCCTTACGGGTGTTTTTGCCGTCTCCTGACGGCTGACTGCCCGTTGCTGATTGCTTCAGTTCGGTAATTATTGACATCATTGAGCATTGTGTGGTTAAGTAATAGCTTCAAAGAACTACTTGAGGTGAAAGGATGAAAAGGACATATCAGCCTCACAATAAAAGCAGGAAGAGAACCCATGGTTTTCTCGTGAGGATGAGGACTGCTGCAGGAAGAGAAGTGGTCAGGAGAAGGCGCGCTAAAGGGAGAAAAAGTCTCACCGTCTGACTTCAGGGTGGAATGGTTTCAACCCGCCATTCCTTAATTGCTTGAAAAATGGCCTCAACTTTAACCAAGAATGAGCGACTAAAAAAGGGGGATTTTCGAGGCAAGAGGTGGACACGATACTCGGAAACAGACAATTTTATACTCCTGATACATAAAAACACCCTGTCCACCCGGAAGATAGCCGTTTCGATACGGAAAAAGACCGGAAACGCAGCAGTCAGGAACAGGATGAGGAGATTGGTGAAAGAATTCTTCAGGCTCAACAAGGACATGTTTGTGAAGCATGCCGACAACCTGATAAAAGTGAAGCAGATGCCGTTGAAGCTGACACTGGATGAGGCAGGCAAAGAGCTGAGGCTTTTGCTCTGCAGGCGGGCTGACTGAAAAAAACCTGTAATGAAAAAAATCATTATATTTATCATACATTCATATAGCTTACTTATCTCACCATATATCCCAACGCAATGCAGATTTTACCCGACCTGCTCGCACTATATGGTGGAAGCCATTGAAAGGAAAGGCGTCCTGAGAGGCCTCTGGTTGGGGCTCGGCAGGATCGTCAGGTGCAACCCCTTTTGCCATGGTGGATATGACCCTGTGAAATGACGGAGGTGGTGAATGGAAAAAAGGACCATCATAGCATTATTATTAACGATTGTTGTCCTGTTCTTCTTTCAGTTCTATTTTGCCCCAAAAGAACAGCCGAAGCAGCCCCAGACAACGGGAGAATCGGAAGCAAAAGAGAAACCTCAGGCAAAAGATGCAGGCCTGAAGGCAGAAGAAAAAACAGCAAAGGGCGAGTCGATCCTTCCTTCTGTCAAAAAACCGGGCAAGGCGCCTGTCAAGGTTGAAAAAAGAGACCCCAGGGACATTTTCGTTGAGACGCCCTACCTGAAAGTGGTCCTCAGCGATCTTGGCGGGGGCATACGGAGCGTCCAGCTCAAACGATACAAAGAGACCGTCAAAGAGGACGAGAACAAAGAGGTCATGGAAGATGTAAAGCCTTTTATCTATATCCCTAAGATATCCAGGACGGTCAACAATGAGGCCGTGGATGACCGTACGTACTTTACGCCGGATAGAGCTGCCATAACAGTCAGCGATAAGTCTGAGACCCTTGTATTCACCGGTTCCCTTGAGGATGGGAAAAGGGTCCGCAAGATATACACGTTCCACCCCGACAACTATTTTATTGACATGAAAACCGAATTTGAGACGTCCGATACAGGGAAAACTGCTGTTGATTTCGCCGTTATCTCCGGCAAGAACGAATCAAGCTATGTATTCAAGGGTCCCTTCGTCTATAACGGAAAAAAGCTGGAACAGATCGAGAAGATAGAGAAGACCATGGACTTCAATACAAACTATGCATACGCAGGGTTTGACGATGGCTTTTTTGCCTTCATCTGGATACCTGAAGAAGGGTCCAAACCTCCCCTCGCCATCTATAAGACGGAGAACAGCACGCCTGTCGTCAGGCTGTCTCCTGACAAAGGGACATTTTCCGGAAGGCTTTTTTTCGGCCCCAAGCAGACAGACATACTCAAGAGCCTCAATGTCGGGGCTGAGAAGATCATCGATTTCGGCTGGTTCGACATCATCGCAAAACCTCTCATTATGTTCATGAACCTAACCTACCGGTTCACCCATAACTACGGCATCGACATCATCATCCTCACGATCCTCATCAAGATACTCTTCTATCCCTTAAGCGTGAAGAGTTTCAAGTCAATGAAAGAGATGCAAAAGCTGCAGCCCCAGGTCATGAAACTGAAGGAGAAATACAAGAACGACAGGCAAAAACTGAACCAGGAGATGATGGGTCTTTACAAGGCGCGAGGGGTCAACCCCATGGGAGGGTGCCTTCCGATGATCATCCAGATACCGGTGTTCTTCGCTCTTTACAAGGCGCTCTCAGGGGCTATCGAGCTCCGCCATGCCCATTTCTTCTGGTGGATAAACGACCTGTCGGCCCCCGAAGACCTCTTCTCATTCGTCATCCCCGGTATAAACTTCACGGTTCCGGTCAGGATACTTCCGTTGATCATGGGGATCACACAGGTCATACAGCAAAAGATGACCCCCACAAGCGCTGACCCGATGCAGGAAAAGATGATGCTCTTCATGCCCATATTTTTTACCTTTCTCTTCTGGGGGTTCCCGGCAGGCCTTGTTCTGTACTGGCTTGTAAACAACGTCATTTCCATCGGTCAGCAATATTACATTAACAAAAAGGTGTAGCAGGAGGAAGCATGGACGCTATTGAAGTTGAAGGCAAAACCTATGAAGAAGCGGTCAGGAAGGCATCGCTTGAATTAAACGCTGAAGAAAAGGACCTCGACATTGAGGTAAAAGAGGTCGATACAAAAGGTATACTCGGGCTGCTGGGCAGCAAAAAGGTCAGAATAACGGCAAGACTGCGTGAAAAGGAGACAACGCCTGAAGATTACGGCAAGCAGCTCCTCCAGGACCTGGGACGGTTCGCAGGCCTTACGTTCAATGTCAAAACAACAGAATTGAACGAGAAAACAGGCAGGATCGTCTTTCTCATCCAGTGTGACGACGGCGATGTCCTGGTCGGCAAAGACGGCGAAACGCTTGAGTCGGTGCAGCACATACTGCGACTCGCCATCGCAAAGAGGTACAAACAGAGCCTGAAGATCCTCGTCGATATCAACGGGTATCGGGAAAAAAGAAGGAACTCCCTCGCGGTAATGGCAAAAAGGCTTGCAGACAAAGCAAAGCGCACAGGGAGACAGATCAAGACAGATCCCCTCAACCCTTATGAGCGGAGGATCATACATACCATGTTCAAGTACAACAAGAATGTCACAACCAAGAGCGAAGGCGAAGGGCACACCAAGAAGGTCGTTATCTCTCCAACCGGGCGCGCACGCCATGGAAGACGCTGATACCATATGTGCCATATCCTCTCCTCCCGGCGAGGGGGGTATCGGCATAATCAGGGTAAGCGGAAACAAGGCCCATTCAATACTAAAACAGATTTTCAGACCCAGGAAGGAGCGGGGCAACTTTTCCCCCAGGGTGCTTTACCTCGGTGATATCGTGGAGCCAGGGAACAGCACACCGCTTGATGAGGTGCTCGCCGTTCTTATGGAAGCGCCTCATTCCTATACACGGGAAGATATTGCCGAGATATACGCCCACGGCGGATACATAGCTCAGAAAAATATCCTCTCCCTCATCGTCAGATCCGGCGCGAGGCTTGCGGAGCCCGGCGAATTTACAAAGCGCGCATTTCTCAACGGACGCATAGACCTCCTCCAGGCAGAATCGGTCCTCGATATTATACAGAGCGAGACAGACGAAGAGTTCCGGTGCGCTTTCAATTACCTGAAAGGGGCCATCTCGAAAAAGATCCACACAATACAAAAGGCGGTGAGGACAACGCTTGCCCACACGGAGGCCCTCATTGATTTTCCCGAAGAGGATGTAGACGTTAAGGAAGAGGAATTTCTCCCCCTTCTCGAAAAGGTCTGTGAAGATATGGAGGCACTTATCAGCTCCTACGAAGAAGGAAGGGCCATTAAGCAGGGTCTCGATGTCCTTATCGCCGGGAAGACGAATGTCGGAAAATCAAGCCTCCTCAATGCCCTCCTCGCGCAGGAGCGGGCTATCGTGACCCCTGTTCCGGGCACGACAAGGGATATGATAGAGGATACGCTGTATATAAATGGCATCAAGGTAAAGATCATAGACACCGCCGGGATCAGGGCACCTTCAGACATCGTTGAACAGGAAGGCATTGCAAGGGTAAAGCAGAAGATACCTGAAACAGACCTCATCATATGGGTCCTCGACGGCGCCGATAGCTACTCGGAGGAAGATGACGATGTCTGCCAAGCGATCAGGGGCAATCATTTTATAGTCGCCGTAAACAAGATCGATCTTCCGCAAAAAATGGATACGAAAGAGATCGCCTCGAAAGGGCTGAAATGGATCGAAATCTCTGCACTGAACAACCTCGGCCTTGAGAGGCTGAAAGAATCTGTCTATGCAAAGCTCATGGGCAGCAGGAGAAAGGCCGGCAACAAACTCATAACAAACGTGCGCCACAGGAATGCCCTCTCGGAGGCAAAAGATAATATTGAGCGCGCTATCGAATGTATAAAAAACAATGATTCACATGAATTCATCGCCTTTGAGCTCCGCGAGGCGCTTCAACATCTCGGTGAAATAACCGGCGAAACCTTCACCGACGACATCCTCCACGAGATATTCACAAAGTTCTGTATAGGAAAATAAACCCTTTCCGGTTCATCTAGTCTCTTTCGTCTCTTTCGTCTTTTTCGTTACTCTGGTACGACCTTCTGTTCACCTATGATCTCGAACTTCTGTTCCGGGGTGAATATCCTTCTTGGCGCCTTTTCCTTCTCTTCCATTATGCCCTTTCCCTCCGTAATAACGACTTACTTAGAACAGCATATTTGTCTATATACATGAAAAACAGGTCATATATTACACCTAAATCTCTAAACAACGATTACTCATGCAGCGCATCGCTTGGCACCCTCACGCTATTCCCTCTCCCCTGGCGTAAAGTGTAAACCATGTATCCGGTCTGTTTTGTAAACTATGTTACCAGTTTGTACCTCGTAGTCCCCTCTCCCCTTTGCGGGAGAGGGTCAGGGTGAGGGGGGGAATGATAAGGCCGGCCTCCCCATCTCACGACGGTTTGTTTAAGGAAAGCCTTACTCCGGTACCATCAGTTATGCGTCTTGATTGAAGTCTTTTTCATTCATCATACCTTTTTTTCGATGTAGTTCACCAGCATCGAGCATCCAGCAACAAGTAACGCATTTTTACGCCTTACGTGGTCCTCGCCAGCACCGGGTATCCAGTGTCGAGTAACGAGTATCCAGTATCTTGTTTGTTTTGACTGCACCATTATTGGTTATTATTTGTTATTATCGGTTATATCCTTGGATTTTCGCTCTACGCCTTGCGATCCTGCCATTATTCCTGTTGCAAAATGAATCCCCCAGTATATACTTTATTATGTATTGTTATATAAATCAAAAATGAGGGGGGTAGTATGGACAAGATATTAAGGATCGACATGGGGGCCGAAGGAGGCCCTAAGATTACCGAATCACCTGTCGGCGCCTACGCCGGTCTCGGAGGAAGAGCCCTTACATCATCCGTTGTGGCAAGCGAGGTTGATCCCTTGTGCCACCCGCTTAGCGCCGCGAACAAGCTCGTCATAGCCCCTGGTCTTTTAAGCGGGAGCATCGCCGCCATGTCAGGAAGGATCTCTGTAGGCTGTAAAAGTCCTCTTACGGGAGGGATTAAAGAGGCAAACTCAGGGGGGCAGCCTGCGCAAGTGCTCGCAAGGCTTAATTACGCGGCGATAGTCCTCGAAGGAAAACCAAAAGAGGATACGCTGTATAAGGTATTTATCAATAAGGACGGGGCGAAGATCGCCGAGGATAAGAGCCTCAATATGTTGAGCAACTATCAGGTCGTTGAGAAGATGAAGGGCGAATACGGCAATAAGATTGCCTGTATCTCTATAGGCCAGGCCGGCGAGATGCGTCTTTCGGCAGCCTCTATAGCGTTCACCGACATGGAGCTCCGGCCAAGCCGCCACGCAGGGCGGGGCGGGGTCGGCGCCGTTATGGGCTCTAAAGGGGTAAAGGTTATTGTCATAGACGATTCCGGCTGTTCAACCCGGCAGCCAAAAGACCCTGAAAAGTTTAAGGCTGCTAACATAAAGTTTATCGAAGGGCTCCGTTCCCATCCTGTTACCGGTCAGGCGCTCCCCGCATACGGCACAAACGTTCTCACAAACATAGTGAACGAAGCAGGCGCATATCCCACATACAATTTCAAGCAGGGCAGGTTCCAGGGTGCGGCAAAGATCAGCGGCGAGACATACGCCGAGCTCGAAACAAAAAGAGGTGGCCTTGCGACCCACGGCTGCCACAGCGGATGCGTGATCCGCTGCTCCGGCATTTTCAATGACAAGGACGGCCATTTTCTGAGCAAGCAGCCTGAATACGAGACCGTCTGGGCGCACGGCGGCAATTGCGGGATCGATGACCCTGACAAGATCGCTCTGCTTGATTTTCTCGATGATGATATCGGTCTCGACACGATCGAGATGGGGGTAACGATCGGCGTGGCCATGGACGGGGGCCTCATACAATTCGGCGATGTCGACGGTGCAATCAACCTCATCAAAGAGGTCGGAAAAGGAACTCCCCTAGGACGCATCATAGGGAGCGGGGCAGCTGTAACCGGAAAGGTGCTCGGCGTCGAGAAAGTACCGGTGGTAAAGGGACAGGCATTGCCGGCCTATGACCCCAGGGCGGTTCAGGGCATAGGTGTCACCTACGCGACAAGTCCCATGGGCGCAGACCACACCGCAGGATACGCCATTGCGACAAACATCCTCAAGGTCGGCGGCTACGTAGACCCCCTCAAACCCGAAGGCCAGGTCGAGCTTTCCAGGAACCTCCAGATAGCGACGGCCGCCGTGGACTCGACGGGCATGTGCATCTTCATCGCCTTCGCGATCATGGACCAGCCGGAGACCTTTCAGGCCCTTCTCGATATGCTGAACGCCTTCTATGGGCTCGAGCTGACCGCCGAAGGCGTGGCCGAACTGGGCAAAAAGGTGCTTAAGACAGAGCGGGATTTCAATATGCACGCAGGCTTCTCGCAGATCCACGACAGGCTGCCAGGCTTCTTCAAGACTGAATCCCTTTCCCCTCATAACGTGACGTTCCAGGTCAAGGATGAGGAGCTTGATACGGCGTTCAACTGGTAATTGTTCCCACTGAAACCCTGCAAAGGGAGGGGCTTAAAAAACCTCTCCCTTTTTTATATAACACGGGTTATGGTAAAGGATAAGGCATAGCGTTATGCAGTCAGGTCCAACAATAAGCCTCACCTTCATCGTCTCATTTGGGGCGCTGAAGGGATTTTTCCCCATCCTCCAGCAAGGCTTCTTTGTCAGGATAATGACGGGGTCGAGCCTTGAACAGGTGCTCACGGAACAGATGGGCATCGAGGAAGGATACATAGAAAAAAGGATAAGCACCATATTCCTCAATGGGCGCCCCGTCGATAATCTCCACGGTACTTTAGCTCATGATGGGTCGATCCTTTCCCTTTCGGCGGCAATGCCCGGTCTGGTAGGCGCGACTATGCGCCGCAAGGGAACCTACGCATCGTTCAGGAGCGCCATTGCCTACCGCGAAGAAAACGACGTCGGCACCCGTCGTAAAAATGAGGGCCTCATCGAGGTAAAGCTCTTCAATCTTCTCATGGCCGAGCTTGGTCCGCACTTTTTCAAGAGGGGGATCTACGTCAGGGCTGACGAACTCTCGGATCTCATCTCTCCCATCATGGCTGATCTCCGGCAAGGACGCGGCCTGATCCTCTTCGGCGACAGGCCGGTCTCGGCCGATGCCGTTAAGGAGATCTTGAAAGACATGGGGCCCGACCTGATACAGGTCTTTGTCATCGGACAAAAAGATGTGGTACCCTGATCTATGCGCGTGACAGTGAAGCTCTTCGCCACACTCAGGGATGGGCGGTTCACCGAGGGAGAAAGAGAGTATCCTGCCGGCACAACCATCGGCGATATTATCCGTACATTGGAAATGGACGAAAACGAGGCCGCCCTCATCTTCGTCAACGGCCGCCACGCAGACATCGGCTATGAGATTCTTGACGGCGACACGCTGGCTATCTTCCCGCCTATAGGAGGAGGATAGATTGAGGTCTCTGTTTGGAACATTTGATATTTTAATTTTGATATTACGTAGAAAATAGTCTACCCCTGATCATTAATTGCAAGCATGGTGTTGGGATATCATTTCCTGGGGCTTACGTCGCCCCCTCCACGTACAAAGTCCGCGGAGCCTCCCCCTCTCGCCCGAGAACGGGCTAAGAAATCTGTTTAGCAAACCGCCGTGAGGCAAGGAAGCTCGGTCGTATCATTCCCTCCCCCTCACCCTGACCCTCTC
>DIFC01000043.1:17084-29246 GCA_002418945.1 Deltaproteobacteria bacterium UBA5758
CTCTGCCGCAAGGAGAGGGAACGTTGTTGCCCCAAAGCGCTGCTTCGGGGATCTATTGACGGAGCGTGTTTGGAAATGGGGGTCTACAGCGAGTTCACGAGCGAAAAGGGGACTCCCTTCGCGCTTATCTTTTATAACGGCTACGAACTGTTATTTGAAGTCCATTCGTGATAACCTATATTACGCATCTATATGAATACATCGAACAAGGCGAAAAAAACGTCATTACCCGAATTGGCAGTGTTAAGGAACAGGGTTGCAAGGCTGCAGGAATCTGCAAAAGAATTCAGGCGCTTCAAAAGGTTTTCGCAGCAGCAGACGCACGACCTCGGCGAACGCGTCAAGGAGCTCAACTGTCTCTACGCCATGTCAAGCCTTGTTGAGGGGCACGGAATATCGCTTGAGAAGATACTGCGCGAGACCGTCAATATCATCCCGTCGGCGTGGCAGTACCCTGAGATAACGGGAGCAAGGATCACCCTTGTGGACCAGGTATTTTCAACGGGAAACTTCCGGGATACTCCGTGGACGCAATCGGCGCACATATCGGTAAAAAGAAAAAAGATGGGCCGCCTCGAGGTGTGCTACCTGAAAAGAAAGCCGAAGAGCTATGAAGGGCCTTTTCTGAAGGAAGAGAGGAGCCTCATAAACGTCATTGCCAAACGTATCGGCGAGATCGTGGAGCGAAAGGCTGCGGAGGATGCCTTGAAGGAAAGCACCGCAAGGAACAAGGCCCTCTTGAGCGCCATACCGGATATGATATTCCGGATCAGCGAAAGCGGCGCCATCCTTGATCTAAAGAAGGGGAAATCCTTTGGCCGGCGATTGCGTGCCCAATCATTGCTCGGTAAAAATGTGCAGGAGTTGCCCGACCATTTCAAGGCGCTGCCCCGGGAGATCGTCCGGCAGGGGATGACGAATGTCTCCCACGTGCTCAAGACCGGCGAGACGCAGATATATGAGCACAGGTTCGCCCATAACGATGCGGTCTTCCATTACGAGGTGCTGTTAACGGTAAGCGGCGAGAAAGAGGTCCTGGGGATCATCCGCGACATCACCGAAAGAAGGCGGCTGGAAAAACAGGTGCTGGAGATCAGCGAATGGGAGCAGCAGAGGATCGGCCAGGACCTCCATGACAGCCTGTGCCAGCAACTCGCCGGTATCGCCTTCCTCGGAAAGGTCCTGGAGCAGAAGATGAACGCGCTATCCTACAGGGAAGCCGGCGATGCGGGCGAGATCGTATCCCTCATAGACGATGCGATCACCCAGACGAAAGGGCTTGCCCGCGGTCTTTACCCCGTCAGGCTTGAGGTGACGGGATTGATGACGGCGCTTACGGAACTGACCCACACGGTGCAAAGGTTCTTCGGCATCAACTGTTTCTTCAGGTATCCCCGCCCCGTCCTTATCCACGACAACATCATGGCGATCCATCTTTACCGCATCGCCCAGGAGGCGGTGAACAATGCCATCAAGCACGGAAAGGCAAACAATATAGATATTACCTTTACAAACGAAAACGGGACCACGGTGCTCATGATCAAAGACGACGGGGCCGGTTTCCGGAAGAAGCTGAAGACCAACGGCGGTATGGGCATGAGCATCATGAAGCACAGGGCGAACATGATCGGCGCATCGCTGGATATAAAAAGCGATCCGTCGGGAGGAACGATCGTATCCTGTTCGTTCCAGTCGCCACCAAAGACCAGAAGAAAGAGGGGGAAGCGATGAAAAAGGAAAGACAGGCGCCTTTCGCAGGCCAGCGCAACAAGATCTTTATCGTCGACGACCATCCGATCGTCCGCAAGGGGCTTGCCCAGCTTATCAACCAGGAGCCTGATATGGTCATTTGCGGAGAAGCGGAGAATGCCCAGAGCGCGCTGGAGCTCCTGAAAAGGATCAAGCCGGACCTCGCGATCGTCGACATCTCCCTTCAGGGCATCGACGGCATAGAGCTTATAAAGAAGATAAAGGACCGGGATGTGAGCTTCCCCATGCTCGTTGTCTCAATGCACGATGAGGCCCTCTTCGCAGAGCGCGCCCTCAAGGCAGGGGCAAAGGGATACATCATGAAGCAGGAGGCCATCGAAAAGATGATGGAGGCGATCAGGAAGGTCATCAACGGAGAGGTTTACGTAAGCGAAAGAGTCAGCGCGACAATCGTGAAAAAGTTCATCGACGGCAAAGCCGAAAGCGGCCGGTCGCCCGTGGAGGTGCTGAGCAATCGCGAGCTCGAGGTATTTCAGCTCATCGGGCAGGGGTTCGGGACCCGTCAGATCGCCCAGGAGCTGAATGTGAGCATTAAAACGGTAGAGTCTTACCGTGCAAATATAAAGGAGAAATTAAATCTCAGGAACGCCGCTGAACTCATGCGGCACGCCGTGCACTACATAGATTCTCTATAATAGGAGATCTACAGTTATTATAGTGTTTTCCCCTATATCTTTTTAGTATTTTCCCCTATTTAATATTTAGTTTTAGCCTTATTGCATAGATTGGGTAATCTAAGTTCTATTAAGGACACAGGTCTAAACGCTCAAAGGTGAGGTAGCCTATGACAACCCTAAATAACGTGATCGTTTTAAGAACAGCGGAGAGGCTGACCATCGACGCTGCACCGGAAGATCTGCCGGACAGGACATTAAGCGGCGGCGGGGAGCCCGATCTCATAGCAAAGGTCCGGAAGGTGCTCGACGAAATGGAAGAGGAGTGGGAGATGGACCACGCAAGCGTCGAACTGAGAGACAAGTTCCACCTTCTGCGCTACTATCTACAAAATATATAAAAATAATCCCTAAGGAGGATTCAGACTATGTCAGTTATCGGTGAAGTTATCGCAAAGGTGAAGCAGCAAGACCCCAACGAGCCGGAATTCCACCAGGCCGTTCACGAAGTAATGGAGACGCTGGAGCCAACCGTAAAGAAGCACCCCGAATTCGTCAAGGCAGGCATCTACGAGCGCATCGTGGAGCCTGACCGGACGATCACCTTCAGGGTCCCCTGGGTTGACGACAAAGGGAAGGTCAAGGTCAACAGGGGCTACAGGATACAGTTCAACAACGCCATCGGACCCTATAAAGGGG
The DNA here is from genome assembly GCA_002418945.1 of Deltaproteobacteria bacterium UBA5758. Lineage (GTDB taxonomy): Bacteria > Desulfobacterota > Syntrophorhabdia > Syntrophorhabdales > Syntrophorhabdaceae > UBA5609. The sequence goes on from DIFC01000043.1 coordinate 20,168, forward strand.
GTTTACGTTTTCACCCCTCCGTAAATCTGAGCATCATGAAATTTCTGGGATTCGAGCAGACATTCAAAAATTCCCTCACCACCCTTCCCATGGGAGGGGCAAAGGGTGGGTCCGATTTCGATCCCAAGGGAAAATCCGACGATGAGGTAATGCGTTTCTGCCATGCCTTCACAAGGGAGCTTTACCGCCACATCGGCCCCGAGACGGATGTCCCCGCGGGCGACATCGGCGTCGGTGGACGGGAAATCGGCTACATGTTCGGCTATTACAAGAAGATCGTCAACGAGCACACGGGCGTGTTCACCGGCAAAGGGCTCGAGTACGGCGGAAGCCTTATAAGGCCTGAGGCGACGGGATACGGCGCCACCTACTTCGCCGCAGAGATGCTCGCCACAAGGAAAACGGATTTCAAAGGCAAGGCGGTGGCGATCAGCGGTTCTGGAAACGTCGCTCAGTTCGCAGTGGAAAAGGTAAATCAGCTTGGCGGCAGGGTGATAACGCTTTGCGACTCCAACGCGACGATCGTCGACGAGGCCGGCATCCAGGGCGAGAAATGCGAATACGTTAAGGAGCTGAAGAACGTAAGAAGGGGCAGGATCAAGGAATATGCCGACAAATACAACACCGTCTGCTACCTTGGGGACAGCGTCTGGGACGTCATCAGGGAACAGGGCCTGAAGGTCGATATCGCCATTCCCTGCGCCACGCAGAACGAGCTCGACGGCGCAAGCGCCGAGGCCCTCGTCAAGAACGGGTGCTTCTGCGTTTCCGAGGGCGCCAATATGCCCTGCACGCCCGAGGCCGTCAAGGTCTTTCAGGAGAACAATGTGCTCTTCGGCCCCGGCAAGGCAGCAAATGCCGGCGGCGTTTCCGTCTCAGGCCTCGAGATGAGCCAGAACAGCCTGAAATTATCGTGGTCGCGGGAAGAGGTGGACAAGATGCTTTTTAATATTATGAAGAGCATACACAAGGCATGCCTCGACGCCGGCGACGCTTACGGCAAGAAAGGCGACTACGTCACGGGAGCAAATATCGCGGGGTTCCTCAAGGTCGCAAGGGCAATGCTCGCGTACGGGATTGTTTGATGAATAGAATAATGTTCACCATCCTCCGGGTGCTCGATAAGCGCAACGGCACCACCGGATCAGCAGAGCTGGCGAAGGAGCTTCTGTCCCACGGCATCGAGCTCTCGGAGCGAACGGTGCGCTACTACCTCAAGCTGCTCGACGAGAAAGGGCTGACAGACGTCCAGGGCAAGAAGGGCAGGACCATCACCGACAAGGGCAAGGGGGAGCTGTGCAACGCATTTGTCTCCGAACGGGTAAATTTCGTCATAAGCAAGATCGACAGTCTCTCCTATCTCACGGACTTTAATATTGACGCCCTGAGGGGGAACGTGATCCTCAACATCTCCTTCTTTCCCGAGAAGAGGCTGAAAGACGCACTGAAAATAATGGCAGAGGTATTTCAATCCCCCTACGTCATGAGCAACAAGATTACCCTGGCAAAGGGAGGGGAGCGGATCGGCGACATCACCGTGCCGCGGGGCTCGATCGGGCTCGGGACGGTTTGCAGCATTACCTTGAACGGCGTCTTTCTCAAGGCCGGGATACCCGTCGCATCGCGATACGGCGGCGTCGTTGAGATAGAGGACGGCAAACCCATGCGGTTCACGTCCCTGATAAGCTATGAAGGCTCTTCCCTGGACCCCCTGGAGATCTTCATCAGGAGCAGGATGACAGACGTCATGGGCGTAATGCAGCAAAATTCCGGCAAGGTCCTCGCCAGCTTCAGGGAGATCCCCGTTGTAAGCATCAACGAGGCGGAGGCCCTCGGCGAGAAGCTGGTAAAAAAGGGCCTCAGCGGAAAGATCATCTTCGGGAAACCGAATCAGCCCCTGCTGGACATCCCCGTGGGGGTTGATAAGATCGGCATGATCGTGGCGGGCGGGCTCAACCCCATAGCCGCCGCGGAGGAGGCAGGCATATCCACGGAAAGCAGGGCGATGTCTACCCTTTATGAGTATACGAAGCTTCAGAATTTCAACGACGCCGTCAGCACGTTCTTGTATCAATAAAACAGATCAGCCTCTGGGATACGATATCGGCCATGATCTGCAGGCTATGCTCCGGCACATCATAGACCCTGAGCACGTCAGCGTATCTGGCACTCTCGGGGATCAAATGTCCTGATACAACGGGGAACAGGTCCAAAAGCTCCCTGTTCCATGCAACGCCGGGCGTTCCGGGAAAGAGCGCCAGGTAGAAGATGTCCGTCTCAACGAGGTCTTGGAAGAAATGCGTCCCGAAGGAGAGCTCCGGCATCAGATTGCCGTCCGTGTAGGCGATCTCCCCCATGACCGTCATGTGGTTGATCTCCGAGAACCTTACCGGCACGCCGAGCGACGGCGTCGTTGTTCCCCATCTCCCGGGGCCCAAAAGCAAGGTAGGCATCTCCTCCCTGTCCTTCACAAGCTTGTTGAATTTCCCCACAAACCTGGCAATATCATACTTTCCCGACAACGGGAGGCGACTGTAATGCTCCGGATCGACATAGATGACCCTTTTGATCCTTCTGGAGATGCTCCCGCCCATGAAATTCCCCGCCGATTGAAAAAGGACGTCCTTTACCGAGATGCACGCTGGAACCTCGACCTTTAACGAGCGGCCCTTTGCCTGGAGCGGCCTGCATTGGAGAAGATTTATCTTGTAATCGCTGTACTGGGTAAAATTCACGGTGAATTCTATCTCCACCGGATAATCGTAGATGACCTCGAGGTCTTTCAGCATCCTGTGCATGACCCCCGTGAACGAGGTGCGGGAGAGGAGGTTGTCAAAGGTAAGTATCCACGCCTCGTCCTCCTTCATGCCGAGTTCCCTCATCCGTTCCGTCGTCTCATGATCCATCTCGCCGATCAGATCGAGCCTTATGCCGAACCCCTCCTTGCCGAGCTTCGACAGCAGCGGAACGGTCTCCAGGGTGTTGTCGTTGACGTTGAGGACATCCAGATCATGCTGCGAGAACCTTCTCGTATCTTCCATGCCCGCGTGCGGGCGGAAAAGCGGGTTGTCGAGAGCGACGATGCGGGGATAGTCGTTCTCAACGCGGTTCACGGCACGCGTTCCCAATCCTGCCACGAGCCTCAACATGCCTGCCGTGGGGTCCATGCCCTCCCTCCACACGAAGGTGTTATAAGAAACGCCCACTCCGCCGATGTCAGGAAAAAAATAGTGCTTCCTGTACGACCCCGAAACCCTCTGCACGAGAAGGGCCATCTGCTCATCCTGCCGGTCAAGCCCTCTCTGGAGGCGGTACGTCAGTGCATCCTCGTTCATCGTGCTCGCAAAGACCCGTCGTACATACTCGACAAAATCCCCGTAGCGCCTCTCCGGAGAACCCTGGTTGACGGAGAATATGCTCTCGTATTTTCCCGCGAAGGCGTTGCCGAAGGCGTCCTCGAGGAGGCTGCTTGAGCGTACTATGATGGGCGACTGGCCGAAATATTCTATCAGCTGTTGGAACTGCTCTTTGATCTCATCGGGGAATATGCCCTCCAGCATCTTCTCCCTCAGCAGGGCGGCAGCCTCGAAATACCCTTCTTTCGTCTTCTGCCTCATCCGGAGCTCCCACAGGCCGTTCTGAACGATATAGGTATAGAAGATGTCCGACCCTATATAGAAGGAATCGTGCTGTTCGAGATAGTCCTGCCAGCGAAGCTGCGCATCCTTTTCAAGTATCTTTCTGGCAAGGAGCATCCCCACCGTCTTCCCGCCGATGAAACCCGTTCCGATCAGCCGCGACTTGATGTTGAGCAGGTCCTCAAGGGAAAAGTTCTCCCTCGCGAGGGCCAGCATCCTGCCCTCTCTCGCGATCATGATCCTGCAGAGCTCGTCGATCATTGCCTGCCTTTCTTCGGGGCCGCGGGGCCGCTTCGCGAGGTCCTCTGCCCTCAAAAAAAGCCTGTCCCAGTAGTCGAGATAGCGCCTGGGGCTTTTTTCCTCCAGCCTTGAGATGTCCGAGAATAACCGTGTGGCATCGACGCTGTTGGTAACGGGCTGGAATTCGCCGTCCTCTTCGAGGTGCGGCAGGAACATCGTCGATGAATAACGGTTCCAGACCTTCAGCGGATGGATGTAATAGCTGTCCTCGTGATTGTAGACCTCCAGCAGGACCTGCGTGGTCTCCCTGATGCGGGCTATTGTCTTGAACGAGTGGCTGCGCCGGAGAATGGAGAAATACGCTATCGTGTTGAGCTGGAACAGGTACGGGCAGGCGATAACGAAGAAATTTCCTATCATCAGGTCCGTGGCCCACGCGGAAAGGAGGTGGGAAAGGCAATCGAAGACATAAAAGACGTCTCTGCCCTCTTTCGTCACGATGTTGTAGACCTGTGTCGTAAAGGGCTCAAAACCGCTTCCGGCGTCCAGCTCGTAGACCGTGACGTCCCCGGTCCTCTCTATGAGGGGATCGTGTTCGGCAAACCTCATGTAGACGATCTTCCTGCGCTCCCTGATCGCCCTCTCAACATAAGGTGCAACGTAGTGCCGGTAGTCCTTGACATCGTCCACCTGCCATACGACATTGTCTCCCATGCGCAGGCCGTCAAGGACCGCGTCTAGGCCATCCGAACCTGTGCTCGCACGTGTAAGCGGCTTCATGACTCGCTCCTTCTTATTTGTCCGGATACTTCATCAGCATGAGCATCGGGGGTCGGGCTTGTTGCTTGAAACTACCCTTGCAATTAAACCGTCCCGTTAGCAAAGCATCGATAATGAGGAAGCCCGGTCGTATCGTTCCCCCCTCTCCCTGACCCTCTCCCGCCAAGGGGAGAGGGAATATTATTGCTATGACCCTTTTCCGCTGGGGGAGAGGGAATATGCTCTGACCCTTTTCCGCCAATGGGGAGGGAATGTTCTTACTCTGACCCTTTTCCGCGAGGTAGAGAGGGCATATTGTTATCCCGAGGCGCTGCTTCAATAGTATAACCCATCGAAAACAATTCCTATAGGTATTCCTTTATCCTGTTCGCCATCTCGTCGTAACGGAAGAGTCTGCTGAAGTCGATGAGCCCGGCAAGCGCCCGCGAATAGGCGCGGACCCCGGTCTCCTCAAGGATGGAGACGGGGTTAAGGCCGCCGATGATGATGGCGCCGATCCTTCCTTCATTGACCGGTATGTCGATGATCGTCTGGCCGGGCCTGCCTATCCTGGCAAGTCCGCCGAGGCCGATGCGCTTTAGCTTCTCCGCAAGCTGAACGACGAGCTCCCGGCTCTCCGCGGGAAATTCCCGGAAGCTTGCGCCTATCCTTCCGTTGCCGTTCCGTATGGCCCCCATGTAATTCGTCATGCCGCTCCGTATGAAGATCTCGAGAGGGTCTATGCTCGTTCCTTCGTACATGATGATCTCCACAAAGCGCGTCGGTGCCCTGTCCTGCAGTTCGAGAAGCCCTCCGAACCTCGAGATCGTGGGGATCCCATGCTTAAGCAGGACGCCGTTCAGGGTAATGGAACAGACGGTCCCTACCCCGATCATGCCCTCGGGAACAGATATGTGGCCCAACGTTTCGCCGGGGCCGAGGAAGGTTATAAGATGCCCCATGGCGTACCCGTCTGCGTAGACTTTGCTGATATAAGGAATATTCTTTGCGAATTGCTCCGGCTCCACTATCGTAACGTTTATCACAACTGTCCCGGAGGTGGTATTGAGGTCAAAGTTCATCTGATAGGTCATCCTGTCGATCTTTGCCGACAGGAACCCTACTCGTTCGATGATTTTTGCCGAATCGAACTCGCTTACCCCTCTTTCGGTAATCTGGTGGCCCTTTTTGCCGTTACCGAAAGTCAGGCCATCCTCATCCAGCCGTGAGAGATAGAGCCGGACGGTGCGCTCGCTCATCTCGTGACCAAGCAGCTTCAGCTCCTCGGCGATGCGCATGCTGGTGAGAGGTATCTCCGCGTTCTTCAAGACATTTAATATAAGCAACTCTTTTCTTTTTTGCTTTTCCATCATGGCCAAAACCTCCTGTTGCAATGGTCTTGTATCCTAGATTTATCGGCAATACTATATTTATATATTGGCAATATTGCCGTTATTTTTATTTTAATACTATAATCTTTCGAAAGCAACTAAAAAAATATATTCCGTTTTATATATACTATACAACGTTTTTAAGAATATCGACCTGTTATTTTTTCTTGACATCCTATTTTTTATATGGCAATCTATTGCCGATATAACGGCATTATATTACCGTTTATAAACTTATCAGGAGGTTGACATGATCGAATGGCCTAAATCTAACGATGCGATAGGAAGCGTAAACCGCGGCAATCCCGCAGAATCGGGGCTCTGCACATTATGCCGGGCTGATTGCAAGGGACGGTGCGAAACCTGGCTTTCAAGCCTGAAAGGCAGGAAGATCCTCTATCCGAGAGACTTCGGGGTCGTAACTGCCGGCAGCGCAAATACCTGCCATATCGGCGTCGCCTACAATTCTCTAAGGATACAGGGGTACAATTACGGGGCAAGCGGTCTTCGAAAGGGGCTTAAGAACGATCCCGATGACTGCATCTTCCCTAATGTCAACGTAGAGACTGAATTCGGGAGCGACGTGAAGACAAGATGCAGAATCCCGATCATGACAGGCGCCCTCGGTTCGACCTTTATCGCGGCAAAATACTGGAATTCCTTTGCCATCGGCGCGGCCCTTGTCGGCATCCCCATCGTCGTCGGAGAGAATGTTGTCGGCGTCGACCGGGAGGCGGTAATAAAGAACGGCAAGATCACGAAGGCACCCGAACTGGACAGGAGGATTGAGACCTACCTCCGCTATTTCGACGGTTACGGCGCCATCATCGTCCAGATGAACGTTGAGGACACCAGGAACGGCGTGGCCGAATACGTGATCAACAAGTACGGCGAAAGGGTCATAATCGAGCTCAAATGGGGACAGGGCGCAAAGGATATCGGCGGTGAGATCCAGGTGGACAATCTCGGCTATGCGCTTTTTCTGAAAGACAGGGGTTATGTGGTTGACCCTGACCCTACAAGGCCTGAAGTGCAGAAGGCCTTTGAACATGGCGCGATCAAATCCTTCGCACGCCACAGCAGGCTCGGCTATACAGACCTAACATCCTATGGAGAGGTACAGGAAGCATTCATGCAGTCCGTAGAGTATCTGCGGAAGATCGGCTATAAGAGGATCTCCCTCAAGACCGGCTCCTATGGTATGGAGGCGCTCGCTATGGCGATCAAGTTCGCCACGGACGCACGGCTCGACCTTTTGACGGTCGATGGATCCGGCGGGGGAACAGGCATGAGCCCCTGGAACATGATGGAAACCTGGGGCGTCCCCTCGATCATCCTTCATTCCAAGGTCTATGAATACGCATCCATCCTTGCCGCCCGCGGCGAGAGGGTTGTCGATATCGCTCTTGCCGGCGGCCTCGCGAGAGAAGACCACATCTTCAAGGCCCTTGCGCTCGGGGCACCTTTCACGAAATTGATCTGCATGGGCAGGGCCGCCATGATACCGGGATTCGTCGGTTCCAACATCGAAGGCGTCCTGAGACCTGAAAGGAAAAAGGACGTAAACGGGAACTGGGACGACCTCGCTCCTTCCGTAAAGGAGCTCGGTTCAAAGGCCGAAGAGATCTTTGCCGGCTACTATGATGTACAGAAAAGGGTCGGCGAGTCAGAGATGAGCAAGATACCCTTTGGCGCTGTCGCCATGTGGACGCTGGCGGACAAACTGACCGCTGGGCTCCAGCAGCTCATGGCCGGAGCGCGCAAATTCAGCATCCCCGAGATATCGAGGAACGACCTCTTTTCCGGCAACAGGGAGACGGAAAAAGAGACCGGGATCCCCTTCATTGCTGACGTCCTTGACGAAAGCGCGAAAAAGATATTGAACTCTGACCACAAGTCCTTCGCAAAGAAGGTTCGCTCGGCATAACCCTCCCCCCTCATTCCCCTTTCACAGGGGACAAAGAAGGAGCCGCAACCCCCATGCGGCTCCTTCGTGATCTTATTTTGAGATCCCGAATATATACGACATAAATATAACAATATTAATATGGTTTGTGATGGACATCATTTCCTTCTTACAATTCGTCCTGTATATAGATAATATGATTGCACGAATTTTATATAACCGTTTTTACCTTTTCTGGTGTGTGCCTGGATTATTAGTAAACAGTATCCCGAGAGGCTCTAACGTACTATAAGGAGGTGGACACCATGATAAAAGAGATACGTTTTATGGTAACCGGGGAGATAAGAAAACCAAAAATGGGGGAATGGTTTCTTAACACAAGGAACCTGCCCATCTGCGCGGCACAGGATTTTAACACAACAAACTTTCCGATCCTGAAGATGGAAGTGGTGCTGCGGGAAGAGGTCAACGGCCAGTCTACCCCGGGGTATCCCCGCACCTGATCCACAGAGAAACGCCCGGGGTATCCTCCGTTCCCCAGGCGTTTCTTCCCCCGCCTCAGCATCCTCTCTCTGCAAAGGTTTTGCCGGACGTGAAATTACGCTTTACGTATCACGGAAAGAATCGGCGTCGGACTCTCTGTCATAAGGCGTAAAAAGTATATAAACGATTCACTTCCGTATTTTCGTCTGGCAATCAGGACATTTCTTGCGTAATATATCTCCGTGGAGATTACTCATGGGCATGAAGCTTGATCATATCGGTCTTGTAGTAGAAAATATTAAGGAATTTGCTGAGCTTCTGCGTACCATCGGCTTCCGTGAGGTCACCGAGGCCGTCCCATTCGACACGCTGAATGTAACAGCATCGTTCGCTAACGCCAGGGATGACGCCGATGTCTCCATAGAGATACTGGAGCCTACTGCCAAGAATTCCCCGATCTGGAATTTTCTAAAAAAGAAGGGCGGCGGCCTGCACCACCTCTGCTTCGAGGTTGACGATATCGAAAAGACTTCTCAGGAACTCGCCGATAAAGGGTTTCAGATGGTAACGCCACCTCTCGATTGCCGTGCATACGATACAAACCTGCGGCGCGAGTGTAAAGACGCGAGCAGGATCGCCTTTTTCCTTGTATCAAAAAAGCT